>WJIQ01000062.1 GCA_014730255.1 bacterium
ACGCGCCCCATTGACACGGAACCCGTTCCGAGGTGACGGTCATGGAACCTGCCCGCATTCTGATCATCGACGATCATCCGCTCGTCCGCTCGGGCATATGCTCGCTGCTCGAGCTCGAGAGCGACCTCGAGGTCTGCGGCGAGGCCGAGGATCCGAGCACGGCGCTCGAGGCCATCGACCAGCATCGTCCCGACCTCGCGCTGGTCGACATCTCGCTCAAGGGGGGAACGAGCGGGCTGGAACTGCTCAAGAGCATCCGCCAGACCCACCCGCAGATGAAGACCCTCGCCGTCTCGATGCACGACGAGGAGACGTACGCGCTGCGGGCCCTTAAGGCCGGAGCCCAGGGCTACGTCATGAAGCAGGAAGGCACCGAGAAGATCCGTGAGGCGATCCGCTGCGTCCTCGACGGCCACACCTACCTGAGCCCGAGCATGACCCAGACGGCCGTGGAGCACCTCGGGTCCGGCGGAGCGCCCCGCGACGACTCCCCGTCGACCGTGCTCTCGGACCGCGAACTCGAGCTCTTCGAGCTCACCGGCCAGGGCAAGGAGATCGCCGACATCGCCCGCATCATGAATATCAGCCCGCGGACGGTCGAGGTGCACCGCTCCCACATCAAGAAGAAGCTGGGGCTGAAGACCTCGACCGAGATCTTCCAGTGCGCCTACGAGTGGCTCCGCGAGCGGGGAATGAAGCCCTGAACGAAATCACGCGCCCGGGCTCCTCAATCCCCCAAGAGTGCCCGGGCGCGCGCCACACGATTCGATTGTTCTCGTTCTGTTCTGTCCCTGTGTCCGGTCCTGTCCCCTGTCCTGTTCTCCGTGCCCCTCGCGGAGCACGCTCCCTGTCCTGTTGTCCCTGCCCTCGTCTTCGCAATCGTCGTGCCGCGGGCGCGCCGTCTTCACCGAATCCATCGTTTCCTCGATAAGCTGCATCCATAAATGGATTTACGACCAGGGCGCGGGCCGACCCGCAGGACCGCGAGCTCGTGAACCCTGACCCGGGGTCGCTTCAGGGTGACCCATTCCGGGGACTGCTCGCACCATAGCTCAAACCTGCACATCACCGGCCCGTCATCTGGAGATGACCCCGGGTCACCGCGAGGACTCCCGCCTGACGATGGCGTTTCACGACCGGCCGCGAGGACGCTCCAGGCCGAGCTTGCGCATCATGTTGCGGAAGCTGGTCGGAGAGATGCCGACCAGCCTGGCGGCCTGGTTGACCACGTTGTCGCTCCGCTCGAGCGCCCGTCGCAGGTAGTCGCGCTGCCACATGGTCATCGTACGCTGGCGCGCCTCGTGGTACGTGGGGAAGACCTCGTCATGCGGGTCGACCGGTCCGGTCCGGGCCGCCGGCGCGGTGCCGAGGATGGGCGCGAGGACGTCGGTCTCGAGGACGCGGCCGTTCGCGCGCAGGCATGCCTCGAGCAGCGTGTGCTCGAGATCGCGGATGTTGCCGGGCCAGTCGTGCTCCTGCAGCATCGCCATGGCGCCCTCGCCGACGGTCTCGACGGTGGTCCCGGTGGCAACCTTGTGCTTGGTCAGGAGATGGTCGACCAGCGGCGGGATGTCCTCGCGACGCTCGCGCAGCGGAGGGACGCGCACCGTGAGCACCTTGAGACGATAGAACAGGTCCTGGCGGAAGTCGCCGTCGGCGACCATGGCCTCGAGGTCGCGGTGGGTGGCCGCGATCACACGGACGTCGCAGCGGATGGCCGCCTTGGGGTCGCCCCCGAGCCGATGGATCTCCCGGTTCTGCAGCACGCGCAGCAGGGCCGACTGGGTGCCGGCCGGGATCTCGCCGATCTCGTCGAGCATGAGCGTGCCCTCGCGCGCGGCCTCGAACGCGCCGATCCGGCGGCTGACCGCGCCGGTGAAGGCCCCCTTCTCGTGACCGAAGAGCGCGCTGCCGATCAGCGATTCGGGGACCGAGCAGAGGTCCTCGGCGACGAACGGACCGCTGGCCCGGCGGCTGTTCTGATGGATCCAGCGTGCCGCGAGCTCCTTGCCGGTGCCCGTCTCGCCCTGCAGCAGGACATCGACATCCGAGCGGGCCGCCACCGCCAGGTCCTCTTGCAGGCGACGCGTCGCCGCGCTCTCGCCGAGCACCTGCACGTGGTCGGTCCCCTGGATCTCGTCCAGCCGGTGCTCGAGGTAATGCAGCCGGCGACGGGCCACCATCTGCCGCAGGGCCTGACGCACCGTCTCCTGCACGATGTCCGGCGAGGTCTGGGCCTTGGCGACGAAGTTGATCGCCCCGGCCCGCATCGCCGCCACCACCAGGGGGATCCCCGTGTGCGAGGTCAGCATGACCACCGGGATGCCCGCGTCGATCGCCTGCAGCTCGCCGAGCACGTCGAGGCCGTCGTGATCGGGGAACTCGATGTCCAGCAGGATCACGTCCGGCCAGGCGTCGCGCACGAGGCCGAGCGCCTCGTCGGGATCGGTGAGCGTGCGCACCTCGTGCTCGCGTCCGAGCACCAGCGCGATGTCGGCGCTGAACTCCGGGTCGTCGTCGACGAGAAGCACCCGCGGCCGGGACGCCGGACGGTCATCGAGATCGGTCGTCGTCATGCAAGATCCCTCGCTTGGTCGGTACGGATGTGCAGCGGTCGCTGCAGCGAGATGGTGACCCGGAGGCCGCCCTCGGGGCGGTCGGCGAGCTTCAGGACACCTCGATAGACTCCGAGACGCTGGCGCGCATGATGCAGCCCGTAGCCCGAGCCGCGGGGCCGGGTCGTGTACCCCGGCTGGCAGAGCTGCTCGGGATCGCGGCCGCCGAGTCCCGGACCGGTGTCGGTCAGGACGAGATCGAGGCGGCGGATGTCCGCGCGGCCGCGCAGCGACACCACGGGCGCCTCGCCCCCGCGCGCGGCCTCGAGAGCGTTGCGCAGGAGATCCTGGAGCACCATGACCAGCTCGTGCTCGCGGATGCGCACGGCCAGGCCATCGATCTCCGCGGTGTCGAGCTCGAGCGCGACCCCGGCCGACTCGCAATCGGGCTGGACCGCGCGCACGGCCGTCCGCGCCGCCTGGTCGGCCCGGCAGCTGAGCCGCGCCTCGACCAGCGCGGCGATGCGGTCGACCGTCTGGCGCAGCTCGCGGGCACCGGCGACGACGGCCTCGATGGCATCGTCCCCCTGGCCGGCCCGCTCCATGCGGCGCAGGCCGGCGAGCAGGTCGCGCGACGCCGGGCGGGTCTCGGCGAGCACCGAGCCCAGCTCGGCGATGGTGTGCAGCTTGTCGGCGACCGCACCGTCGAACTGGTCCCGCGCGGCGAGCCAGCGCGCGTGCAGGGCCTCGTGGTCGGCGGCGGCGAGGTCGCCGGCCAGCATGGTGCCCTGCCGGATCAGGGTCTCGAGATTCTTGCACCATCCGGTGTGCGTGTAGCTGATGAACTCCTCGTTCAGGCGGTCCCAGATCGTCACCGGCGAGCGTTGCCCACGGACGAAGCGAGCGGCCAGCGGGAGCGACACCCCCAGGGCCAGGCCCACCGGCAACGAGAAGGCCAGCGCCCAGGCGTCGCTGCCCTGCCACGAGACGTGGTGCCGCACGGCCACCAGCAGACCGGCCAGGGCCACGGTCCCCACGGGGATCAGCCGCCAACCGCGGCCGGCGTCGCCACGTCGGCGGCGCAGCGGCCACCACGTGAGCACCGTCACCGCGGCCAGCGACGCGAGCAGCAGGTGTTGCAGCGGGATCGGCCACTCGGCCAGGCGCGCCGACCAGCGCGGCCAGTGCAACCGCGTCTGCAGGTGCCACAGCGCGCCGAGCGGCGAGCCGCTCTCGACCACGACCAGCCGCTCGCCGGGGCCGATGCCGTCGCGCGTGACCGTCCGGCCGGACGGGAAGGTGACCTCGAGGCGGAACGGCCCGGCATCGGGCAGACCGAAGTGCAGCTCGCGAGGGCCTGAGAGCTGGTATCCCTCGCCGGACCGCAGCTCGCGCACGGCGACGAACGCCGAGCCGGGACGATCCTCGTGGCGCAGGACGGCACGGGCGCCGATCGCATCCCAGTTGCTGTCGACCCCGAGCAGGCGCACCTTCAGGAAGCGGTCGTCGTCCGTCGGGTTCTCCAGCACGATCGGTTCGCCGTGCTTGCGCAGGATCAGCACGTCCTGATCCCCGTCGTCGTCGCGATCGAGGACGCCGAGTCCATAGAGGTCGCTCACCTCCAGGGTGCCGAAGACCGCTCCCCGATCGGGGACGAAGCGACCATCGCCCTGGCCGAGCAGGCAGAGCGACGGGCCGGACCGGTTGCCGATGAAGATGTCCAGATGGCCGTCATGGTCGAAGTCGGCCGCGGCCGCCCCCTCGCAGTGGCCGGGGTCGGCGACCACCGAGTAGCTGCGCCGATCGCGCGCGAACCCGCCGCCGGGCGCGCCCCAGAACAGGACGTTGCGACCGGACAGCGGCCGGCGGCTGCTGTCCTGATCGATCCCGAGGTAGACGTCCGACCGGCCGTCACCGTCGAGGTCGGCCACGGTGCTGCCCTCGGCCAGCGCGTGGTGGGCCGGATTCAGCAGCTGATCCACCAGATGCAGCGCGCCTGCACCGTCGTTGCGCAGGACGCCCACGCCGGCGACCACCAGGTCCTGATGACCGTCCTGGTCGAGGTCGCTCCAGGCCACGCCGTTGCTCGCGCGGACCTCCTCCAGCAGCATGGCCGTGCCGGGCGGCGCCTGCTCGAGGCCACCGCGCCCGTCGCCGAGCATGAGCACGTCCCGCTCGTCGCGGACGGCGATGTAGACGTCGAGGTCGCCGTCACGATCGACGTCGGCGGCGGCGAGCGAGGAGATGCTCAGGGGCAGGCCCCGGGTGGGATAGCGGCGCGGCTCGTCGGCGAAGCGACCATGGCCGAGATTCTCGAGCACCTCGACGCCCTCGTGCTCGACGCGCGCGAGCACCAGGTCCTGGTCGCCGTCGTTGTCGAGGTCGAGGAACAGCCCGAGGTCGCCCAGGTAGCGGTCCAGCCCCCAGACCTCGGCGCGGTCGACGAGATCGGACGCCTCACCGGGCCAGAGCTGTGCCGGCCGGCCCAGGAATCCGGGCAGCAGAATCTCCCAGCGACCGTCGCGATCGAGGTCGGCCATGGTCGCGCAGTAGCTCTGCAGCTTCTGGACCACGAACCCCGGCCGCCGCACCTCGCCGCAGTCGCTCACGCCGGCCCGGGGCCCGAGGTAGAGATTGTCCAGCCGCAGCTCCTGGTTCACCGGTCCGCGCAGCTCGAACTCCAGGGCCACGAGCTCGATGCACGCGTCGTCGGGGTCCTCGCAGTCGGACGCGAGGTCGCTCAGATCCATGCGATGGCAGTCCCAGACCAGCGCGGGGTCGAAGCCCGTGTTCGGCGTGTAGAAGGGAGTGTTCCAGTGCTCGCGGGCCTCGAGGCGGCCGTCGCGACGGTAGATCACCCGGACACCGACCGCCTCGGAGAGCCGGTTGTCACGGAACCACCAGTCCCACTGGAAGACGGCGTCGTCGTCGAAGAGGTAGTGCAGACCGGGATCGGCACCCCGGAAGGCGAACCGTAGCCGCACGCCGGCGTCGGTCAGGCCCGGGTCGACCATGCTCGCGCGCAGGATCAGGCTGACCGAGCTGTCCGGCCCCTGGGGGGCGAAACGGACGTCGTACCAGACCTGACCGTCGACCTGGATCGACCAGCCGGGATACGGGTGCACCTGGTCGGTGACGCGCGGCAGACGCACGGAGTTGAAGTCCTGCGCGAACGTCAGGGCCCCGGCAGGCGGCGTCCATCCGGCGCTCACGACGAGCGCCATGATCGCCGCCACCAGCCACCGACCTCGCCATCCGGTCAATGCGCAATCCCCTCCATCTGCGGCCCCGGGAATCCTCGAGCCAGGCGATCCGACCGCATGAAGATACCATGTGGGGCCGGGCGAGCCAAAGGGCCCCCTGAGGGGCGGGCGCGTTGACGACCCCACGAACGAGGTTATCTCGTGCCTGTGGCCCGTGTCCCATATCGTCTGCCCCCGAGGCACTCCGCAGCCCTCGAGTCCGGAACGCTGCTTGACGCTGCTTGATCGAAGGGAGCCAGCATGGCCGACCGTCATGCGCAGGACGCCAACGAACTGCGCCAGATCGAGAACCGGGAGTGGCGCGAGTCCATCGACTACGTGCTCGCGAGCCAGGGTCCGGAGCGGGTCCGCGACCTGCTGCATCAGCTGCAGGTCCGCGTGCAGGAGCACGGGGTGAGCATCCCGTTCACCGCCAACACCCCGTACATCAACACGATCCCCGCCCACCAGCAGCCGGTCTTCCCGGGCAACCGGGAGATCGAGCGGCGCATCAAGAGCATCGTGCGCTGGAACGCCATGGCCATGGTCGTGCGCGCCAACCGCGAGAGCGCCGGCATCGGTGGCCACATCTCCACGTACGCCTCGGCGGCCACGCTGTGGGAGATCGGCTTCAACCACTTCTGGCGCGGCCCCGACCACGAGTGCAAGGGCGACATGGTGATGTTCCAGGGCCACGCCTCGCCCGGCGTGTACGCCCGCGCCTTCCTCGAGGGCCGGCTGGACGAGGGCGACCTCGCGCGCTTCCGTCGCGAACTCGACCCCGAGGGCGGCCTGTCGAGCTACCCGCACCCCTACCTCATGCCCGAGTTCTGGGAGTTCCCCACCGTCAGCATGGGCCTGAGCGCGATCGCGGCCATCTACCAGGCGCGGTTCAACCACTACCTCGTCGACCGCGGCCTGCGCGAGCGGACCGGCCGCAAGGTCTGGGCCCTGCTGGGCGACGGCGAGATGGACGAGCCCGAGAGCCTCGGCGCGATCACCCTGGCCGCGCGCGAGCAGCTGGGCAACCTGATCTTCGTCGTCAACTGCAACCTGCAGCGGCTCGACGGTCCGGTGCGCGGCAACGGCAAGATCATCCAGGAGCTCGAGGCGACGTTCCGGGGCGCCGGCTGGCACGTCATCAAGGTGGTCTGGGGAAGCGACTGGGACGAGCTGCTGCAGCGCGACCAGTCCGGCCTCCTGCAGAAGCGCATGGAGGAGGTCCTCGACGGCGAGATGCAGCGCTACGTGGTCTCCGACGGCGCCTACATCCGCAAGCACTTCTTCGGCAAGTATCCCGAGCTCCTCGAGCTGGTGAAGGACTACTCGGACGAGCAGATCCGCAAGCTCACCCGCGGTGGCCACGACCCGCTGAAGGTCCATGCCGCCTACAAGGAGGCCACCACGCACGGCCGGCCCCAGCCGACGGTGATCCTCGCCCAGACCATCAAGGGCTACGGCCTCGGCGAGGCGGGCGAGGGCCGCAACGTCACGCACAGCCAGAAGAAGCTGGAACTGGACGAGCTGCGCGAGTTCCGCACCCGCTTCAACATCCCCATCGCCGACGACGACCTCGAGGGTACGCCGTTCTACCGTCCGGCCGACGACAGCCCGGAGATGCAGTACCTGAAGAAGCGGCGCGAGGAGCTGGGCGGTTCGATCCCCCAGCGCCGCCTGGAGGTCCAGCCGCAGGCGTGCGAGACCGAGGAGACGTTCAAGGACCTCTACGAGGGCAGCGGCGACCGCGAGGTCGCCACGACCATGAGCTACGTGCACCTGCTGGCGAAGCTGCTCAAGGACCCGGAGATCGGCGACCGGATCGTGCCCATCGTGCCGGACGAGGCGCGCACCTTCGGCATGGAGTCGCTGTTCCGGCAGGCGGGCATCTACAGCCACGTCGGCCAGCTCTACGAGCCGGTCGACAAGGGCAACCTGCTCTTCTACAACGAGAAGAAGACCGGCGCGATCCTCGAGGAGGGGCTGAGCGAGGCGGGCAGCATGGCCAGCTTCATCGCCGCCGGGACCGCCTATGCCAACAACCACGTCAACACGATCCCCTTCTACACCTTCTACAGCATGTTCGGGTTCCAGCGCGTGGGCGACCTCATCTGGCAGGCGTGCGACCATGGCGCCAAGGGCTTCCTGGTGGGCGCGACCGCCGGCCGGACCACCCTCGCCGGCGAAGGCCTGCAGCACCAGGACGGGCACAGCCACGTGCTCGCGCTGACGCCGACCCCGGTCAAGGCCTATGATCCCGCGTTCGCCTACGAGCTGGGCGTCATCGTCCACGACGGCATCACCCGCATGTACTGCAACGGGGAGACCTGGATCTACTACCTGACGGTGATGAACGAGACCTACCAGCAGCCGCAGATGCCCACGGATCCCATGGTGCGCGAGGGCATCCTGCGCGGTCTGTACCGCTACCGGAAGTCGCCGCTCAAGGGCGGCAAGGCCAAGCGGCGCGCGCATCTGCTGGGCTCGGGCGCCATCCTGAACGAGGCCATCAAGGCCCAGGAACTCCTGCAGGAGTCGTACGGCGTGGCCGCCGACGTCTGGAGCGTGACGAGCTACAAGGAGCTCTACCGCGACGCGGTGGAGACCGAACGCAAGCATCTGCTGCAGCCGGGCGCCAAGGACCGCCCCTGGGTCGAGCAGGTGCTCGGCAAGGAGAAGGGCGTGTTCGTCGCCGCGAGCGATTACATGAAGGTCCTGCCCGCCGCGGTCGCGCGCTGGATCCCCGGCCGGCTGCACATGCTCGGCACCGACGGGTTCGGCCGTAGCGACAGCCGCGCCCGCCTGCGCGATTTCTTCGAGGTGGATCATCGGTACATCGCGCTGGCGGCGCTGCACGAGCTCGCGCTCGACGGCGATCTCGACCTGAAGGTCGCCAGGCAGGCGATCAAGGACCTGGACATCGATCCCGAGAAGCTCAATCCGCACGTCGACTAGCACGCCCGCGACCGGCGTCAGGAAGGGATGACGACATGAAGCAAGAGATCCGCGTGCCCGAGGTGAGCGACGGCGTCGAGAAGGGTACGGTCATCGGCCTGAGCGTCTCCGTCGGCGATCGCGTCGAGGAGGACCAGACGCTGCTCGAGCTGGAGACCGACAAGGCCGTCGTCGGCTTGCCGGCGCCCTTCACGGGGACCATCAGCGAGATCCTCGTCGACGAGGGCGACGAGGTCGAGGTCGGGCAGGTCGTGATGACCGGCGAACCGGAGGGCGAGGGGCAGGACGAGGCCCCGCAGGAGGAAGAGCCCGCCGCTCAGGAGGACGAGCGCGGCGAGGAGGGAGCGGACGAGGAGGCACCCGCGGAGGACGGAGACCGACCGGCGTCCGACGAGAAGGAAGCCGACGCCGACCGCGAGGAGGATCGGACCGCGGAGAAGACGGAGGACGAGCGTGACGAGGCGTCCGAGCCGGCGCCCGACGGCGACGAGGACGCGAAGGAAGCCCCGAAGACGGATGCGAAGAAGGATCTCCCGCCCCCGCGCACCGAGTCGACGCCCCCGGATCAGGTGGCGCCCGCGTCGCCGATCGTCCGCCGCTTCGCGCGCGAACTGGGCGTGGACATCAATGCCGTCGAGGGCAGCGGCCCCGGCGGCCGCATCGGCGAGGACGACGTGCAGGCGTTCGTCAAGCGGGTCATGGAGAGCGGCGCGGCCCGGCCCGGTGGTGCCGGTGGCGCCGTGACCCGGAAACCGCTGCCCGACTTCTCGAAGTGGGGCGAGGTCGAGCGGCAGAAGCTCTCGCAGGTGCGCAAGATCACCGCCGAGTCCATGGCCTATGCCTGGGCCACCGCCCCGCACGTGACGCAGGACGACAAGGCGGACATCACCGCCGTCGAGTCCTTCCGCCAGGACTACAATCGCAAGGCGCCGGACGAGGGCAAGCTGACGATGACCGCGATCCTGGTCAAGATCGTCGCGAGCGCCCTGAAGGCGTTCCCCGGCATCAACGCGAGCCTGGACCTCGCCAGCGAGGAGCTGGTGCTCAAGAAGTACGTGCACGTCGGCGTGGCCGTCGACACCCCGGGCGGCCTGCTGGTGCCGGTGATCCGCGACGCCGACCGCAAGGGACTCGCCACGCTGGCGACCGAGCTGAACGACACCGCCCAGCGCACGCGCGAACGACGCATCTCGCCCGCGGACATGGAGGGAGGCACCTTCACCATCTCCAACCTCGGCGGCATCGGCGGGACCTCCTTCACGCCGATCGTCTACGCCCCGCAGGTCGCGATCCTGGGCGTCTCGCGGGCCGAGATGGAACCGGTCTGGGACGGGCAGGACTTCGCGCCGCGCCTGCGCCTGCCGCTGTCGCTCAGCTACGACCATCGCGTGGTCGATGGCGCCGACGGCGCACGGTTCCTGCGCTGGATCTGCAGCGCGCTCGAGCAGCCCCTCATGCTGGCGATGGAGGACGAGCGATGAGCAAGACCCTCGACAAGGCCCAGCTCGTCGTGATCGGGGCGGGACCGGGCGGCTACGCCGCGGCCTTCAAGGCGGCCGACCTGGGCCTCGACGTGACGATCGTCGACCCCGCGGCGAACCCGGGCGGCGTGTGCCTCTACCGGGGCTGCATCCCCAGCAAGGCGTTCCTGCACGCGGCGAAGCTGAAGCGTGAGACCGAGGAGTCGGCGGCGTACGGGCTGACGTTCGATGAGCCCGAGATCGACGTCGACAAGCTGCGCGAGTGGAAGCAGTCGGTGGTCGAGACCCTCACCGGCGGCCTCGGCGGCAAGGTCGAGCAGAAGAAGATCCGTCACGTGCAGGGCCGCGCCGGGTTCACCGGTGAGCGCACGCTCGGCATCACGACCGGAGACGGCGAGGAGGCCACGCTCGAGTTCGACCAGGCCATCCTGGCCACGGGCTCGCGACCGACGTTGCCCCCGTTCGTGGAGAAGCTCACCGACCGCGTCGTCGACAGCACCGGCGCCCTCGACCCGACCCGCGTGCCGTCCTCGCTGCTGGTGATCGGGGGCGGGTACATCGGCCTCGAGCTGGGCTCGGTCTACGCCGCGCTCGGCAGCAAGATCACCGTCGTGGAGATGCTGCCGCAGCTGATGACCGGTGCCGACAAGGACCTGGTCAGCCAGCTCAAGCGGCGTCTGGACAGGCAGTTCGAGGCGATCATGCTCAACACGAAGGTGAGCGCCCTCAAGGAGCAGAAGAACGGCGTGAAGGTCACCCTCGAGGACAAGAAAGGAGAGCAGACGGGCAAGCTCTTCGATCAGGTCCTGGTGGCGGTGGGCCGCCAGCCGAACGTCGACGGCCTCGGCCTCGAGACCGCCGGCATCGAGCTCGACGACGAGGGCTTCGTCCGGGTCGACGCCCTGCGCCGGACCACCGCCGACGGAGTCTTCGCCATCGGCGACGTCACCGGCCAGCCCATGCTCGCCCACAAGGCGACCCACGAGGGGTACGTGGCCGCCGAGGTGGCCGCCGGCAAGAAGGCCGCCTTCGAGCCGCGCGCCATCCCGGCCGTGTGCTTCACCGACCCGGAGGTCGCCTGGGTGGGCCTGACCGAGCTCGAGGCCCGCGCGCAGAAGCGCGAGGTCAAGACCGCCAAGATCCCCTGGCGGAGCATCGGCCGCACGCTCACCCTCGGCCGGGACGACGGCATCACCAAGGTGATCATCGACCCGGAGACCGACCTCGTCCTGGGCGTCGGTCTGGCCGGGCCGGGCGCCGGCGAGCTCATCGCCGAGGCCGCGCTCGCCATCGAGATGGCCGCCCGCTGGCAGGACCTCGCGCTGACCATCCACCCGCATCCGACGCTCTCGGAGAGCATCATGGAGGCGGCGGAGACGTTCTTCGCCTAGTCCGGATCATGCCAGCAGCCCCGACCGGCGCCCGGGCCCGTCCCGGGCGCCGTCGTCTGCCCATTGGCATCGACGCCGGGCGGGTGTATCGTCGCGGCGAGTCCGCATCACGACCGACCATCGCGGGAGCATCATGCCCACCGATCCGGTGACCGACATCACCGCCGTCCGTTCCGAGTACACGAGCGCGCGGCTGATCTGCGCCAATCTCGAGCACCGCGTCCACGGCAGCACCTACCGGCGACCACCCGGCCACCTGCCGCCGGAGATCGACTACCGGACGGCCAGCGGCCACGAGGCGCGGATCAGGGTCCGCGACTATGACGTCCGGTTCCTCGAGCGGGTCGACACCCAGGCCGCCGTCCGCCACCTCGACCTGATCCACAACGCCCGCCTGGGCGACGCCCGCTCCCGCGCGGCCCTGAACCAGCTGACCCGGCGCCTGCAGCCGGACTTCTCCGCACGGTTCGTCAAGGCCGACCTGGTCGAGGACGACTGCGTGATCCCCTACACCACCGAGCGCGACCTGCCCGAGACCCTGATCAGCAACAAGGGCAAGGTCCTGCTCGATCTCTCCCGGCTCGGCTTCGCCACGCCCGACTTCACCTTCCTGACGTCCGGGGTCTACCACCTTTCGCTCGAGGAGCGCCAGCGACGGGCGCGCCAGGCGATCGAGAATCTCGAGCTGCTCAGCGGACGTCGCCTGGGCGACCCCGCCAATCCCCTGCTGATCGCCCTGCGCACGGCGATGCCCCGCTACCTGCCCGGCTTCATGCCGACGTACCTGAACGTCGGCGTGGTCCCGGCCGTGCTGCCGGGTCTGGCCCCGCGCTACGGCGAGGAGGCGGCGGTGCGCATCCGCCTGAACAACCGGCGCACGCTCCTCGACGCGATCGACCCCACGGCCGCCACGGAATTCGGCACGGAGATCCGGCACGACCTGGACCGCGACCGCAACCTGGCCCTCATCGGGCGTCTCGAGGAGGCCATCGCCGCGCACGATCCGCACCTTCTGGACGACCCGTGGCGGCAGATCGACGTCCTGCTCCAGTGCGCGTACGACTACTACGACCAGCACTTCGATGCCCTGCGCAACTTCATGGACGACGAGGTCCGCTACCCCACGGTCATCATCCAGCGCATGGTCTGCAGCGTCCTGGACCGCGATTCGTACGCCGGCGTCCTCTACAGCCGGCATCCGCGCCTCGGGGTCGGGGTGCACCTGCAGTACGCCCGCACGATCTACGGCGAGGACCTGATGACCGGTCGCCTGGTGGCCGAGGAGACGCATCTGCTCGAGCCGGAACACGCCCGTGACGACTTCCCCGCCGTGCATCATTTCTGGCCGCGCCTCGCCCGGCTCGAGCGGATCTTCCAGGGTCCGGTGATGGTCGAGTTCACGGGCGTGCACGGGACGTTCACCATCCTGCAGGTGAACGCCGCCCAGCTCGCGGGCGCCGGCATGCTCACCGCGGTGATGGACCTCTACCGCGCCGGCGAGATCGATGCCGCCCGCGTCCGCGAGCTGATCGAGCCGTTCCATCTGCGGCAGCTCGAGTCCGCGGCCATCGA
>WJIQ01000318.1 GCA_014730255.1 bacterium
AAGGGCGAGGAGAAGGAGGCGCTGCTCGCGCCGCCGGAGCCGCACCGCGTGCGCCTGCCGGACGAGCGCCAGGCGGTCACGCACAAGTTCTCCATCGGCGGCCACGAGGGGTACATCACCGTGGGCCTGTATCCCAACGGCAAGCCCGGCGAGGTGTTCATCTCCATGGCCAAGGAGGGGTCGGTCGTCTCCGGCCTGATGGACAGCTTCGCCACCGCGGTGTCGATCATGCTGCAGTACGGCGTGCCGCTGAAGGTGCTGGTGAGCAAGTTCAGCCACATGCGCTTCGAGCCCAGCGGCATGACCAGCAACCCGGACATCCCCATGGCCAAGTCGGTGATGGACTACATCTTCCGCTGGATGGAGCTGAAGTTCGGCGACAAGGACGAGGTGGTGCGCGACGCGACCGCCACGCCCGAGCGCGGCGAGACCGCGGTCGAGGCGGCCACCGTGGCGGCGGCCGAGGCCGAGGCCGGCACGGCGATGAAGGCCATGGCGGCGGCGGCGGGCTCGCTGGCCGACACCGAGACCGAGGTCTTCGAGACCCAGTCCGACAGCCCGCCGTGCCCGGAGTGCGGTTCGGTGACCGTGCGCAACGGCGCGTGCTACAAGTGCAACAATTGCGGCGCGACCACCGGTTGCAGCTAGATCGGTTCGCGACCGCTGCCGCGGGGGTTGCGAAAGGAAGCGCGTTCCACCCCCTCCGGGCCGACCAGGATGGTCGGCCCGGTTTTTTATGCTGCTCGGCACTGGTCAGCCGGCCGGCCGTATGGCACCATCGCCCCATCCCCTGCGCACGGACCCCCGGGAAGGAATCAGCACGATGGAGCGTCTGCACATCCGCCGCGCCGCGATCGCCACGCTGGCCGCGACCGTCCTCATGATCGGCCTCGCACCGGCGACCGCCGCCGCGGCCGAGCCCGACTGGAACCGCCTCGACGACCCCCTGCAGGGCGGCATCGGCATCCACGCCGGTCACATCGGCGGCACCGGCCTGGCCTTCAAGTGGCCCCTGCGCTGGTACCTGCAGCTGCAGGTGGCCGGCGGCCTGTGGCACACCGACGACAGCCAGCTGCACAACATCGGCGTCGAGTTGCAGTACCTGCTGCGCCAGGACCCGCGCCTGCGGCTCTTCCTGCTGACGGGCTGGCGCTACGCCAACGACCGCGACAAGGTCACCGACGCGGCCGGCGAGTCGTGGGAGGACGATGCGGGCTGGGCCACCGGCTTCGGGGTGGGCGTGGAGTACCTGATCGGCATGCGGTGGTCGGTGAAGGCGGACGTCGACTTCACCTACCGCCAGAGCGAGGAATCGATCACGCTCTGGCCGCAGGCCGGGCTCTTTTTCTACTGGTAGCGCCGTGACCGATCGCCGCACCATCGATGCCTGGTGCCTGTACGACTGGGCCAACAGCGCCTTCGCCTGCACGGTGATGGCGGCCCTGTTCCCGCCGTTCTTCCGCACGATCGCCGAGAACGACGGCCTCGCCCCGGCCGAGGCCACCGCCCGCTGGGGCGTGGTCACGGCCCTCGCGCTGCTCACCGTGGCGGTGAGCGGACCGCTGGTGGGGGCGATCGCCGATGCGCGGGCCCGGCGCAAGCAGTTCCTGACCGGGTTCATGCTCGTCGGCGTGCTGGCGACGGCCGGCTTCGCGCTGCTGCCCGGCGCCAGCTGGCCCCTGGCCGGCCTGGTGTTCGTGATCGCCAACATCGGCTTCGCCGGCAGCATCGTGTTCTACGAGTCGCTCCTGCCGGCGGTCGCCGGACCCGACCGTGCCGACGAGGTGAGCGCCCGCGGCTACGCCTGGGGCTATCTCGGCGGCGGCGTGCTGCTGGTGATCAACATGCTGTGGGTGACCATGCCGGAACGCTTTGGCCTCGACGGCACCGGCCAGGCGGTGCAGCTGAGCTTCGTGAGCGTGGCGGTCTGGTGGCTCGTGTTCTCGCTTCCGCTGCTGCGCCGGGTGCCCGAACCGCCGCGCGAGCCGGGCGCGGTGATGGGCGGGTTCGCGCGGCTGGCGCGCACGTGGGGCGAGGTCCGGCGGCTGCGTCCGCTGCTCGTCTTCCTGGTCGCCTACTGGATCTACAACGACGGCATCGGCACGATCATCAAGATGGCCACGGCCTACGGCGGCGAGATCGGCATCGAGACCAGCGACATGATCCAGGCCCTGGTGCTGACCCAGTTCGTGGCCTGGCCCAGCAGCCTCGCGTTCGGCCGGCTCGCGCGCCGCTTCCGCGCACGCCCGGTCCTCATGGCCGGCCTGTTCGTATACGCCGGCATCTGCGTGCTGGGCTTCTTCATGACCACGGCCTGGCACTTCTTCGTGCTGGCCGGCCTGGTGGGCACGGTGCAGGGCGGCTGCCAGGCGCTCAGCCGCTCGATCTTCGCCAGCATGGTCCCGCCCGGGCGCACGGGCGAGTTCTTCGGCTTCTACGCCACGAGCGGCAAGCTCGCCGGCATCGCCGGGCCGCTGGTATTCGCCATCGTCAGCCAGACCCTCGGCGACAGCCGGCTGAGCATCCTGGTGCTGGTGGTGTTCTTCCTGGTGGGGGCCTGGCTGCTCGCGCGGGTCGACCTGGAGGCGGGACGGCAGCTGGCGCGGGCGCAGCCAGTCGAGCGTTGAGTCGTCTGCATCACTGTTGTAGGATGCCGGCGGCCGATCCGTCTCCTCACGCCCCGACTGGAGGACCCGTCATGCCCCGATTCTGCGCTCTCTTCGCCCTGGTGGCCATCGCGCTCACGACCGTGCTCGCCGCCGGCCCGGCGATCGCCCAGGACGGCGACTCGTCGCTCTTCGTCAACCTGACCAGCGACGAGCTCAACCGCGCCTCGATGGCCATCAGCTTCGCCACCCGCGTCCTGGAGGAGAAGGAGATCCCGGTGACGGTCTTCCTGAACGTCGAGGGTGTCCGGCTGGCCGACCCGC
>WJIQ01000319.1 GCA_014730255.1 bacterium
GTCGCGGGCCAGCTCGCCGATCGCTCGCGCGAGCGCGGCCGGCTCCGGCGCGGTGATCAGCCCATCCTCGTCGTCGCGCACCACCTCGGGGATGCCGCCGCGGTCCGAGCCCACCACCGGCAGCGCGTGGCTGAAGGCGTCGAGGATCACCCGCGGGAAATTGTCCAGGCAGGTCGACGGCACGACGACGAGGTCGGCCGCCTCCAGGGCGCGGCGCTTCGCCTCGCCGCGGATCACGCCCAGGTAGCGGCACCGCGGCGCGTGCCGGGCGGCGAACGCCTCGACCTCGCCCACCAGGTCGCCCGCACCGCCGACGTCCAGGTCGACGTGGGCGAGCCCGGGATCGGCGACGATGCGCTCCATCGCCCCGAGCAGCTCCGGCACCCCCTTGTGCGCGGCGACCGTGCCGAGATAGAGCACGCGCACGCGGTCGCGTCCGGTGCGATCCGCGACGTCGTCCGGCAGGTCCTCGCAGGCATTGGGGACGACCTCCCGACGGGCACGCGGAAACGCGCCGCCCGCCACGTGCCGGTCGAGATTGAACCGCGTCGGGCTGGTGACCACGTCGACGTGATGGCTGTGCCGCAGCTTCGCCTTGCTCAGCGCCACGCAGGGTAGCGGCCGCCGCTCGCAGACCGTGCCGTCCGACCGTAGCAGCGTCGTTCGCGGGCAGAGCAGGTGGAAGTCGCGGAGCGTGTGCACCACGGGCACGCGCGCCCCCTTCGCCGCACGCCAGACCGCGGTCGTCAGCCCCACGAGGTTGTTCGTGTGCACGACCTCGGGCGCGAGCTCGACCAGCAGCTCGGTGGTGCGGCGTCGCCAGGCGCGGTCATGGACGTTCTGCAGGTGGTGCCGGGCTTTGGCCATCAGACCGGGCGACGTCTCCGCGCCCGTGAGCAGCGGCAGCGACCCCGCCGACGGCGCGTGGTGCACGCGTCCGCTGATCCCCTCCACCCGGTAGGACGCGAGCGGGGCCGCGCCGTCGCCGGGCCGGCCGTCCGACGTCAGCACGTGCACCAGGTGGCCCCGGCCCGAGAGCTCGCGCGCCAGCAGCAGCGTCGAGCTCTCCGCCCCGCCGGCCAGGTTCGGGTAGAACAGGCTGTTCTGCAGGAGGATCCTCATGAAACGTCCACGCGGGTCGGGGCGGGGTCGTCCGCGCGCACGAACCCGTCGCGCATGACCGCGGCCGCCAGCAGCCAGCTGCCCAGGATCACGAACGTCGGGTTGTTCAGATGCTCCTCGAACATGAACAGCCCGAGGATCTGCAGCGACAGGAGCCCGCGCAGGAAGGTCAGGTCGGTCACCTCGCGCACGAACCGGACCGTGTGCCGCAGCAGCGCCGCCAGGAGCATCAGCGCCAGCGGAGCGCCGAAGAACAGGCTGGCCTGCAGGAGCGCGTTGTGGGTGGCCTCGATCTGGCCGACGTCGACCATCTCCTTCTTGCCCCCGACCACGCCCATGCCGAGCGGGTGGCGGACCGAGATCTCCAGGGCGGTCGCGTTGCTGGCCAGCCGCTCGCCGGCGTTGGCCTCGAGCGCCAGCATGTCCGTCCAGCGCACCGCCCCGCCCGGGGGCCCGAAGATGGCCAGATAGAGGACCGCGCCGGCGACCAGCAGCCCGCCCAGCGGCACCAGCCGCGTCCAGTCGCGCGCCAGGAGCAGGCCGAGTCCGACCACCAGGATCGCGACCACCAGCGGCGACCGGGTCGACGTCAGGTTCAGCGCGAGCATCATCGCCAGCAGGCAGACGATCGGCAGCCACAGTGGCGCTCCCCGCCGGAAGTATAGGTAGAGCGAGGCCGGCCCGATGAGGCTGAGCACGGCCGAGCTGGCGCTGTGATGGCCGTGCATGCCGGGGATGCGCACCTGATGGTAGACGTAGTGGTGGAACGCCGAGTCGGTGGTCGAGAAGCCGATCATGCGCAGCCAGGGATCGTACCCCAGGAACTGCAGCACCACCACGAGCACCCCGACGCCGCAGCCGGACACCAGTCCCCAGGCGAAGCGGGCCCGCGCGTCCACGTCGGCGGTCACCAGGAGCAGCGCCACCGCCCACGGCGCCGCCACGAGCCAGCGGCCGGCCTGCGAGACGGTCTCGGTGTGCCCCTCGAGGATGCCGTGACCGAGCCAGACCACGGGCATGACGATGGCCACGCCGAGGGCGGCCAGCGGTCCGGACGGCACGCCCCGGCGGTGCGCCTCGACCAGCAGCCAGCCCGCCAGCACGACGCCGAGCAGGTCGGTCGCCCGCGGCGAGGTCGCCAGCGTGGGCACCAGGAACGTGTTGGCCGTCAGGAAGAACCCCAGCAGCCAGGGGATGATGCGGGAACGGACGGGATCCATGTGCGTGCTTTCGTCGGCCCGGGGACGTGGGCGAAGCTTACGCAGGCCCCCGGCCACCGTCAAGGCGCGCCCGCGGGCCCGTTGACGCGGCCGTCCGGCTGGGTTTCAATGGGCCGCGATCCGTCCGCCAGCCGCCGCCCGTGGCGGCCGACCCCAGCCCAGGAGCGCCCGATGGCCTATCCCGAGAACGACCGCCAGCTGATCCGCGACTGCCGCATCGGCGAGGGCACCAAGGTGTGGAACTTCGTCAACATGTACGAGTGCGAGGTCGGCCGCGACAGCATGATCGGCACCTTCGTGGAGATCCAGGCCGGCGTGAAGATCGGCGATCGCACCCGCGTGCAGAGCCACACCTTCGTCTGCGAGCTGGTCACCATCGGCAACGACTGCTTCGTCGGCCATGGCGTCATGTTCATCAACGACACCGAGCCGCCGCAGGGCGACCGCACGAGGTGGAAGGAGACGGTGATCGAGGACGGCGTCTCCATCGGCTCGAACGCCACCATCCTGCCGGTGCGCATCGGCACGAGGGCGATGATCGGCGCGGGTGCGGTGGTCACCAAGGACGTGCCGGCCGGCGCGGTGGTCGCCGGGGTGCCGGCGCGGGTGCTGCGGTACCGCGACTGATCGGTCGTGCCCGGTCGCGGAAACCGGTGGTCGAGAGGCCGCGATCTGGCGATCGAGCGCTCCTATCGGGGTCCAGGCCAGGCTGAGGCCCACCGACATTCTTCTCGGCACGACCTATCGGGACGATGCGGAAATCCCGAATATTGTTAACCCTGTCTGCGTTATTGTGTGATCGGCGGCCCGGACCGCCGATCCTCTCGCATCCGGAACCCCGGATCTGCCCGTTCAACGGGTCGGACAATGGACACCGAGAACCACGTGCCCAACACGCTCTCGCTGGCCTTCAGCGAGGAGCTGTACGCCGCCTGGCGGCAAGATCCCGAATCGGTCCCCGCAAACTGGCGCGAGTATTTCGCCTCGCTCAGCCTGGGCGAGAGCGTCACCCCGGCCGATGCGGCCCATGTGGGCCGGCAGCAGCTGGAGCTGGCCGAGCGCCAGAACAAGGTCGACCAGCTCATCCGCAACTACCGCGTGCGGGGCCACAACGTCGCCCGGGTCAACCCGCTCGGCCCGCCGCCCCCGCCGCCGGAGGAGCTGACCCTCGACTACTACGGCTTCACCGAGGCCGACCTCGACCGCCCCTTCTCCGGCGGCAGCCTCGCGCCGGGCGAGGTCCTGCCCCTGCGCGAGATCCTGCGGCGCCTGCAGGCCACGTACGCGCGCTCGATCGGCGCGCAGTTCATGCACATCGACGACATCGAGTGCCGGCGCTGGCTCTACCAGCGCATGGAGAGCTGCGAGAACCGCATCGAGGTGCCGGCCGAGGACCAGCGCGAGATCCTCACGCGCCTGACCGACGCGGTCCTGTTCGAGGAGTTCATCCAGAAGAAGTACATCGGAGCGAAGAGCTTCTCCCTCGAGGGCGCCGAGAGCCTGATCCCGCTGCTGGCACAGAGCATCGAGCACGCCGGCCGGCAGGGCATCGAGGACATCGTCCTGGGCATGGCCCATCGCGGCCGGCTGAACGTGCTGGCGAACATCCTGGGCAAGAGCCCGCGCAAGATCTTCGCCGAGTTCGAGGACAAGGAGCCCGACCTCTACCTCGGCCACGGCGACGTGAAGTACCACCTCGGCCATCACAGCGACTGGAACTGCTCCGACGGCCGCAAGGTCCACCTCGCGCTCTGCTTCAATCCGAGCCATCTCGAGTTCGTCGATCCGGTGGCCCTCGGCCGGATCCGGGCCAAGATGGACCGCCTCGGCGACACGGAGCACGAGCGCGGCATGGCCGTCCTGATTCACGGCGACGCCGCCTTCATCGGCGAGGGCGTGGTCCAGGAGACGCTGAACCTCTCCGAGCTGCGCGGCTACTGCACCGGCGGCACGCTGCACGTGGTGGTCAACAACCAGATCGGCTTCACCACCGACCCCGACGACGCCCGCTCGACGCGCTACTGCACCGACGTGGCCAAGATGCTCCAGATCCCGATCTTCCACGTCAACGGCGAGGACCCCGAGGCGGTCGAGCAGGTGGTCACCCTGGCGCTCGACTACCGCCGCGAGTTCAAGCGCGACGTGGTCATCGATATGCTCTGCTACCGCAAGCGCGGCCACAACGAGGCCGACGAGCCAGCGTTCACCCAGCCCCTGATGTACGAGCAGATCCGCAAGCGCGAGGGCGTGCGCGAGGGGTACCTGGAGCACCTCGAGAAGCTCGGCCAGATCACCCGCGAGACCGCCGACGAGATCGCCGAAGAGCGCCGCGCGCTGCTCGAGGCCCACTTCAACGAGGCGCACGACCAGCCGGCCCGGAGCATCCCGGACAAGCCGGAGCGCAACGTCACCAGCGTGGTCTGGAAGCAGTACAACGGCGGCCCCGAATCGGTGATCCCCGACCTGCCGACCGCGCTCGGGCGCGACGAACTGGCCTCGCTCCTGCAGCGTTTGACGGACATCCCGGGGGACTTCACGCCCCATCGCAAGATCGAGCGCCTGCTGGAGCAACGTCGTCAGATGGCCGCCGGCGAGGTACCGGTGGACTGGTCGGCGGCCGAGGCGCTGGCCATGGCGAGCCTCGCGGTGCTCGGCCACCGGGTCCGCCTGTCGGGCCAGGATTCCGAGCGCGGCACCTTCAGCCACCGCCACGCCGCCCTGCACGACGTCAAGACCGGGGCGCGGCACGTCCCGCTGAACCACCTGAGCAACGACCAGGCGCCGGTCGAGATCTACAACAGCCCGCTGAGCGAGGCGGGCGTGCTGGGCTTCGAGTACGGCTATAGCCTGAACGCGCCCGACGCGCTGGTGATGTGGGAGGCGCAGTTCGGCGATTTCTTCAACGCCGCCCAGGTGATCATCGACCAGTTCCTCGCCAGCGCGGAGATCAAGTGGCGCTTCCTCTCCGGCCTGGTGATGCTCCTGCCGCACGGCATGGAGGGCATGGGGCCGGAGCACTCGTCCGCGCGCATCGAGCGCTTCCTCTCGCAGGCCGCCGAGGACAACCTGCAGATCGTCCAGCCGACCACCGCGGCGCAGATGTTCCACCTGCTGCGCCGGCAGGTCCTGCGCAAGTGGCGCAAGCCGCTGGTCGTCTTCACGCCCAAGAGCATGCTGCGGGCACCCGAGGTCGCCTCGTCGCTGGACGAGCTGGCCACCGGCGGCTTCGCGCGCATCATCGCCGACCCGCGCAAGGGGACCAACGATGCCGAGGTCGCGGAGATCCTCCTCTGCAGCGGCAAGGTCTACTACGAGCTCGAGGCCACCCGCGAGCGGCTCGGTCGCGACGACATCCACATCCTCCGCTTCGAGCAGCTCTACCCGCTGCCCGCCGCGCTCATCCACGAGCACCTCGACGGCTACGCGCCCGAGACCCCCATCCGCTGGGTGCAGGAGGAGCCGGAGAACATGGGCGCCTGGCCGCACCTGCGGTTCCGGTTCGGCGATCGGCTGGGCCGCCATCCGCTGCGCTCGGCCTGCCGGCCGCGGTCCGCGTCGCCAGCCACCGGGTCGTCGGCCAGCCACAAGCTGGAGCAGCGCCTGCTGCTCGAGCGCATCTTCGGTCCGGACGTCAGAAAATGACATGCGGCGGCGAGTATTCCGGTCTAAATTCTGGTCTCAGAAGGGGGTCGCGTGCCTGGTGTGCCTCCTTCATTCCGGGGCGCCGGGGCTCGATGTGAACGTCGAGCCCCGGCTTTGTCGTGCTGGGTCGTGAAACCTGAGGAGTGCGAGCATGGCGGTCGAGGTCAAGATCCCCGAGCTGGGTGAGTCCATCACCGAGGTCCAGGTGGCCGACTGGTTGCGGGAGCCGGGCGACGTGGTCCAGGTGGATGACCCGCTGGCGGAGATCGACTCGGACAAGGCGACGGTCGAGCTGCCCGCACCGGTGGCGGGCAAGCTCATGGAGATCAAGGTCCCGGCCGGCGAGTTCTGCAAGGTCGGCGACGTGGTCGCGATCATGGACGAGACGGTGACCGAGGCCCCGTCGGGCGAGGATCCGCAGGGCGATGGCCAGGACACCGAGGCGACGACCGAGGCGACGACCGGGACGACGGCCGGGACGACGGACGACGGCGACCAGGCGCCGGCCACCGACGCGGACACCGGCGGTCACGTGATGCCCTCGGCCCGGCGCGTGGCCGACCAGGCGGGCGTCGACGCCGGCACCATCGCAGGCAGCGGCCCGGGCGGTCGCGTGCTCAAGGAGGACGCGCAGCGGGCCGCCGAGACGCCCCGGGCGCCGGCCGACGAGCCGGCGCGCCCGACGCCCCCGACACCGCCGCCGCCGCGGCCGAGCACCGGCTCACGCGAGGAGACCGTCACCCCCATGAGCCCCATCCGCCGGCGCATCGCCGAGCGGCTGGTCGCGTCGCAGCACACCGCCGCGCTCCTGACCACGTTCAACGAGATCGACATGAGCGCGGTCAAGGCCATGCGCTCCCGCCACCAGGACGCCTTCGTCGAGAAGTACGGCGTCAAGCTGGGCTTCATGAGCTTCTTCACCCGCGCGGTGGTCGAGGCGCTGCGGCTGATCCCGCAGCTCAACAGCGAGATCCGCGACCAGAGCATCGTCGAGCGCGACTACTACGACATCGGCATCGCCATCGGCAGCGGCAAGGGCCTGGTGGTGCCGGTGATCCGCAACGCGGAGATGCTGAACTTCGGCGGCATCGAGCAGACCATCGCCGACTTCGCCGCGCGCGCGCAGAGCAAGAAGCTCGACCTCTCCGAGCTCGAGGGCGGCACCTTCACCATCAGCAACGGCGGCGTGTACGGCTCGCTGCTCTCGACGCCCATCGTCAATCCGCCCCAGAGCGGCGTGCTCGGCCTGCACGCGATCCAGGACCGGCCGGTGGTGCGCGACGGCGAGATCACGGTGCGCCCGATGATGTACGTCGCCCTGACCTACGACCATCGCCTGGTCGACGGTCGCGAGGCCGTCACCTTCCTCAAGCACGTCAAGGAATGCATCGAGGCGCCGGAACGCCTCCTGCTGGAGGTGTAGGATGGAGCAGAAGCAGCACGACCTGGTGGTGATCGGCGCCGGCCCCGGCGGCTACGTGGCGGCCATCCGCGCCGCGCAGCTCGGCCTGGACACCGCCTGCATCGACAAGGAGCCCCGCCTCGGCGGCACCTGCCTGCGCGTGGGCTGCATCCCGAGCAAGGCCCTGCTGGACAGCACCGAGCGCTACCACGAGATCAAGCATGGCCTCGCCGGCCGCGGCATCAAGACCGGCGACGTCGAGCTCGACCTCGCGGCCATGCTCGCGCACAAGGACGGCGTGGTCGAGAGCCTGACCGACGGCATCGCCGGCCTCCTCGAGAAGAACCAGGTGACTCGCTACGAGGGGACCGGCCGGCTCGACGGCCCCGGCAAGGTCGTGGTCGAGGGCGCCGACGAGGTCACGATCAGCGCCAGCCACGTCATCGTCGCCACCGGCAGCGTCTCGTCGAGCCTGCCCGGCGTCGAGATGGACGGCGACGTGATCGGCGACAGCACCACCGCCCTGGGCTACCCCGAGGTTCCCGGCCATCTGGTGGTCATCGGCGCGGGCTACATCGGCCTCGAGCTGGGCAGCGTCTGGCGCCGCCTCGGCGCCGAGGTCACCGTGGTCGAGTACCTCGACCGGATCCTGCCCGGCACCGACCACGAGATCGCCCGCGAGGCGCAGAAGCTGTTCAAGCGCCAGGGCCTGAAGTTCATGCTCAAGGCGAGGGTGACCGGCGTACGCAAGCAGGAGCAGGGCGCCGTCGTCGAGGTCGAGGGCAAGGACCCGCTCGCGGCCGACCGCGTGCTGGTCGCCGTCGGGCGCAAGCCCTACACCGAGGGGCTGGGGCTCGACACGGTGGGCGTGACCGTGGACGAGCGGGGCCGAATCCCGGTCGACGAGCACTTCCAGACGACGGCCGAGGGCGTCTACGCCATCGGCGACGTGATCGCCGGTCCCATGCTCGCGCACAAGGCCGAGGAGGAAGGCGTCGCCTGCGTCGAGCGGATCGCCACGGGGTGGGGCCACGTCGATCACGACACGATCCCCGGCGTCTGCTACACCGACCCCGAGATCGCCGGGGTCGGCAAGACCGAGAAGCAGCTCGAGGACGAGGGGACGCCCTACCGCAAGGGCGTCTTCTTCTTCCGCGCCAACAGCCGCGCCCGCGCCATCGACCGCATCGATGGCCGGGTGAAGATCCTCGCCCACGAGCAGACCGACCGCGTCCTCGGGGTGCACATGATCGGCGCCGATGCCGGCCACCTCATCGCCGAGGCGGTGGCGGCCATGGCCTTCGGCGCCTCGAGCGAGGACATCGCCCGGGTCTGCCACGCGCATCCGACGCTGTCGGAGACGGTGAAGGAGGCGGCGCTGGCCGTCGACGGCCGCCCGATCCACGCCTGAGAGCGTCGACCCGCCACGCGCCCACGAACGAGGGGTGCCTCACCCGAGGCACCCCTCTCGTCATCCGTCCGCGGACGACAGCCGTCGGTCTAGAAATGGAACACGCCGCCGGCCTGCAGGCTGTTGGCGTCGCTGATCAGGTTGAAGCGTCCCTCGATCGAGAAGCTCTCGCCCGCCCAGAAGCCGGCGCCCGCCACGAACGAGAACTCGGTCGAGCTGTCATCAGAGGAGAACGAGCCGAACGCCGAGTCGTACTCGATGTCGACCGAGAGCATGGTCAGGCCCAGGCCGCCGATGATGTAGACCGGGCTGTCCTCGAGGTTGTACTGGCCGAGCACGAGGATCGGCAGCGCGCTGGCCGACACGTCGGCATCGTCGCCGAAGAAATCGGAGTCGGTGCTGTAGAAGAAGTACGAGAGCTCACCGCGGAACGCGAGCTCGTCGCTGTGCGGGACGTGGATGCCGACGCCGGGACCGAAGCCCAGGCTTACGAAGTCGCTCCAGTCCCCGATGGGCAGCTGGATCGCGCCCTGGGCGTAGAAGCTGGCGTCCTCGAACTCGAGGGCCGAGGCCTGGGTGGCGAACAGACCGATGATGAGCATGGCGAGCAGGACGAGGGAACGCTTGGTCATGACGATCTCCTTCAGGGGTCTTTAGAGGAAGCGCGAACAGGGGCGAATGCCCGCAGTCTACCGCGTGATCACCGGAACACCAGGAAAAATTCGGGCGCCCGGAACTGTCGACCGTGGACTGTATAATGAAAAAAGGAGATCTTCACACCTATTTATGGCGTTCGTGACGCGATCGTGTCCGGACGACAACACGACGCGCCTAGCCTGTGGCCCGACCACGAGAGAGCGCATCCTGCCGAGCATCGTTTTCCATACCAGCCACAGGAGGACCCAGGATGAATCTTGCGCCCCGTCGCCCCTTGCACGCCGCGTTCGGCCTCGCCATGATGCTGACCGTCGCGTTCGCCGCCACCGCCTTCGCCCAGACCCTCGAACTCGACCTGCCCGGCTCCGGCACCGGCTCGGCCGCCTACCTGACCGACCAGCCGGCCCAGATGACCACCCGGACCGACGCCACGCTGCAGAACTGGCGCGTGCGCCCGCTGCTGACCATCGGCGAGACCATGTTCGGCTACCGCCCCGTGGGTATCCTGGACGGCACCGGCGCCAAGCAGATCGACGCCGCTACCGTCCGCCTGTGGGTCAACCACGAGCTGAGCGACGATCTGGGCTACCCCTACACCCTGGCCAACGGGACCAGCCTGGTCGGCGCCCGGGTCAGCTGGTTCGACGTCGACCGTCAGACGCGCTCGCTGCTCGGCGGCGGCCTGGCCTACGACACCGTCTACGACCGCTACGGCAACGAGGTCACCTCGGCCATGCAGATCAACGAGGGCTCGAGCGAGACCGACGGCTTCGACCGCTTCTGCTCGGCCAACTTCTACGCCGCCGGCGAGTACAGCCTCGAGGACGACATCTTCTTCACCGGCGAGGAGACCGGTGGTGGCCAGGAGTGCGCCCTCGACGTCGAGAACGGCCTGCTCTGGGTCGCGCCCGCCCTCGGTCGCGCCGCCTGGGAGAGCGTCTGCCTGCTCGAGACCGGCGACCCGAACACCGTGGCCGTCCTCGTCGGTGACGACCGTCAGGGCGCCCCGCTGCTGCTCTACGTCGGTCAGAAGAACGCCATGGGCGACGGCAGCTTCCTCGATCGCAACGGCCTGGCCATGGGCACGCTCTACGTCTGGGTCTCGGACGACGGCTTCTCGAGCCCCGAGGACTGGAACGGCACCCGCGGTACGTCCAGCGGTACGTTCGTGGCCCTCGACTACTACCAGCCCGACATGGCCGGCATGAACGGCTGGGACGATGCCGGCTGGGCCGATCAGGACACCCAGGACGCCATGTCCGCCGCGGCCGGCGCCTTCGAGTTCAGCCGCCCCGAGGACGTGGCCACCGATCCCGACGACCCCACCCGCGCGGTCATGGCCAGCACCGGCCGCCCGAACGCCTACCCGTCCGATAGCTGGGGCACCACCTACCTGATCGACGTCGAGTTCGGCGAGATCATCACCGCCGACCTCGAGATCATCTACGACGGCGACGACGCCGGCGACGGTCAGTTCGAGGGCCCCGACTACGGCCTGCGTAGCCCGGACAACCTCGACTGGGCCGACGACGGCTACATCTACCTGCAGGAGGACCGCTCGATCGGCGACTTCGGTCAGACCAGCGGCATGGAGGCCTCGCTCTGGGCCCTCGATCCGGTCACCGGCGAGCTGACCCGCGTGGCGATGGTCGACCGCTCCGCCGTGCCGGAGGACCAGTTCGACAGCGATCCCGACGACATCGGCGACTGGGAGACCAGCGGCGTGCTCGACGTCACCGACCTGTTCCCCACCCGCAGCGGCGAGACGCTTCTGCTCGCCGACGTCCAGGCCCACAGCCTGCGCGGCGAGGGCCTCGGTGGCGAGAACCAGGCCAGCGACCTGGTCCAGGGCGGCCAGCTGCTCTTCCTGTCCGGCACCGTCGACGCCGACGGCCTCGCGCCGAAGGCCCCGGTCATCCACACGGGCGCCACGCTCCTCGGCAATGCCCCCAACCCGTTCAACCCGATGACCCGGATCGGCTTCCGCCTGGACCAGAGCGGTCCGGTGCGGATGCGCGTCTTCGACGCCGCCGGTCGCCTCGTGCGCACCCTCGTCGACGGCCAGCGGACCGCCGGCGAACACACCGTCACCTGGGACGGTCGCAACGACCAGGGTGGTCGCGTCGCGTCGGGCGTGTACAGCTACCGCCTGGAGACCCGCGAGGGTCAGCTCTCCCGTCAGATGCTGCTCGTCAAGTGACGATCGTTCGAGCTGACGGGCGCCGCTGGCGCCCGCAGCTCGACGATCGGTTCGACGCAGACAGGGGCCCCAGAGGGCCCCTGCTGTGTTCCCGCGCCCTGCGATGCGCGGTCGCCGACGGATCGAGAGGGGATCAGAATCCATACTTCTCGCGCAGACGCTCGGTCTCGGCGATCACCTGGGCGTCACTGCCGGCCCCGCGATAGGCCACCGCCTCGGCCAGGAGGTAGGACGCGTGCGCGACCGAGGTCTCGCCGCGCCAGCGTGCGCAGAGGCGGGCGCCGCCGAAGCTCAGCAGGGAGAAGTCCCAGCCGGTCGAGCCGAGCTGCTCGCCGTCCAGCCAGATCGACATGCCGCCGTCGCGGTCGAAGCGGAACGCGTAGACCTTCCACCCTTCGGTCCGGTCGTGATCGATTCGCAGCTCGTAGGGCAGGTGCTCGAAGGCCAGCTCGCGACGGCTCGGGAAGCCGGCCATGAGGTTGCGTCGCTGGCCGTTCTCCTCGCCGTGCAGGATGTAG
Source organism: bacterium (assembly GCA_014730255.1). GTDB lineage: Bacteria > Krumholzibacteriota > Krumholzibacteriia > LZORAL124-64-63 > LZORAL124-64-63 > Glo-17. The sequence continues at coordinate 12,173 of WJIQ01000319.1, forward strand.
TTGACATCGTTGGGGCGGCTGTAGACGACGTCGTCCGGGTCGGCGACCACCGTCAGGCGGATGATGCTGGGCATGTTGATCACCAGGAACAGCGTGTACGACGTGCCGACCAGCGGCGAGCCGTCGAACAGGAGCTGCGAGTAGATATCCCCGTCGGGGAGCGCGAGCTCGTATAGCTCGATGGCGGGCCGGCCACCGGCGATGTCATGGAAGAGGATCGGGTCCTGGCCGAACTGGTCGGGCACCGCGGCGCCGCCGGCGCCGCGCAGATCGGGCACGGCCACCACGTAGTCGTAGAGGAACTGGCGGCTGCCACCCTCGTAGAAGAACCGCCCGGTGCCCTGGCTCTCCAGGTCGCCCAGGCGCCGCTCGGTGCGGGCGTCGGCCGCGTCGAGCGACCAGAGCACCTCGTCGAAGACCGCGTCGTACACCTCGCAGCTGGTGAAGACGAAGTCGGCCTCGATGCCCAGCGTCAGCGGGCCCCCGTTGCGCAGGGCGAACAGATCGGCCGCGATGGGCGGCAACGACGCCGGGCTGTCGACCGGCGTCGCGAGCCAGGCCGCCAGCGCGTCCGGGCCGTCGACCGTCGCCTGGGCCGCCGACGCGGCGTCGGCCGCGACGGCGTGCGCAGCCACCGCCAGTTCCGGCAGCTCGTGCACCAGGGGCCGGCCGCCGTCGGGCGCGGCGCCGCTGGCCGCGGCCACGAAGGAATTCAGGCAAGCGTCGATCACCGTGTCGTACGACGCATCCGCCTCGACCAGCAGCAGCACGAGCTGGCCGTGGTCGACATCGCCGACCCACACCGGCGGGTTGCCCTCGGCCATCTGGTCGGCCAGATCCTCTCCGACCACCTCGTCGGCGAAGGCCTGCCCGGCGCGGCCGGGGTACGCGCAGGACACGGTGTGGTGCATCCGCTCGAGGCGCACCAGCACGCGCGTGGTCGCATCCGTGGTCGGCAGCAGCGCGTCGAGGGCCGCGGCCGGGATCGCGGCCGGATCGACCCCGATCGCGATGGGGATCATCGCCGGATCGCGGATCTCCGCCAGCTCCAGGTCCCACGTTCCGAGGTCGGCCGGCAGCTGGCTCGCCGCATCGGCCCGCCACGCCGCCACGAGGTCGCCGTCCAGCGCGTCCACCGCGCCGGACACGACGGTCCCGTCGGCACCGGTCAGCTCGAGCGAAGCGGCCGCCCGCGGCGCGGTCACCGGGTCGGGCGTGGCGGTCCCGAGGCTGGCGTATTGCAGCACGGCGCCCGGGTAGTGCAGGTCCTCGTCGGCCGCGAGCACGGTCAGCGCGGCGATCTCCCTGAGCTGGTAGCCGATGAAATCGGCGCAGTCGAGATCGCCCTGGCTGTTCGAGGAGTCGAACCGCGCCTGGGAGAAGGCCGTCGAGTCCGGTACGATCTCCGGAAACCAGCCCGTCGTCTCGACGAGCTCGTTGACCGTCTGCACCGGCGGCTCGAGCGGCGGCGGGTCGCTCTCCTCGCCGCA
>WJIQ01000320.1 GCA_014730255.1 bacterium
CCGTCGAGGGTCAGCAGGTAGTCCATCGTCTCCTGGTGGATCACGTCGTAGGCCCACTTGCGGTCCGACGACGAGACGTGGTAGCGACGGCTGAACTCGGACGACTCGAAGTCGATGTCGTCGATGCCCAGGAACTCGCCGACCCTGTCGAACACGTGCTCGGGGCGGATGCGCAGGGGGATCACCGGCTGGCCCAGCTCGAGCACGACCACGCCGTAGCGGTGCGTGCGGCGGTTCTTGCCCCCGCCGGTGGTGTAACGGTAGTCGAGGCAGCGCACGGGCCGGCCGCCCACCTCGCCCTCGAGATGGAGGGCCGTGCGGCGGCTGTGACCACGTTCCAGCAGCTGGAGGGACGGATAGTCGCGCTCCCAGCCATCGCGCGAGCCCCCGAACCACGAGCCCTCGACCAGGGTGAAGCCCCGGGCCCGGGCCCAGGCGCGCAGCAATCGCCGCCGCTTGCGGTCCTGCTGGACCGCGATCACGATCACCACGGCCATGACCGCGAGGATGGCGATGATCTTCAGAGCGTCCACGTCGCGTCCTCCGGTGAGCGGTCCCGTTGCGCCCTTCCTACCCGGTGACCATCGACCGTATGCGCGGGAACTTGAAGACCATGGTCGCACGGCGGCTCGCGAGAATCGACGAACTTCTAACCCGCGGCACCGCGCACGTTTGCTAGTTTGTTGCCAGTTCCGCCGCCTCCCGCCCCCGACACGAAAGCGATGGACCCATGCCAGCCCGACCGATCCTCGTGGCGGCCCTGCTGGTCGCCCCGATCCTGCTCGCGCTCGCCACCGGCGCGACCGCCGCCACCGCCCGCGGCCACGTCTACCTCGACCACAACGAGAACCAGCAGCGCGACGAGGGCGAGCCCGGCCTCGGCGGCGTCGGCGTCTCCAACGGCCGCGACATCGTCACCACCGACGCCGACGGCCGCTATGCCATCGACGTCGACGACGACACGATCGTCTTCGTGATCAAGCCGCGCGGGTTCCGCACGCCGGTCGACGAGAACCAGCTGCCGCGGTTCTACTACATCCACAAGCCGGCCGGCTCGCCGCCGCTGCGGTATCCGGGCGTCGCGCCCACCGGCGACCTGCCCGAGGCCATCGACTTCCCCCTCTACCCGCAGAGCGAGCCCGAGCGGTTCCACGCGCTCCTTTTCGGCGACACCCAGCCGCGGAACCAGGAGGAGATCGACCACTTCGCCCACGACGTCGTCGAGGAGCTGATCGGCACCGATGCGGCGTTCGGCGTGACCCTGGGCGACATCATGTACGACGACCTCGCGCTCTTCGGCAGCCTGAACCGCACCATCGCGCTCGTCGGGATCCCCTGGTACAACGTGATCGGCAACCACGACCTGAACTTCGACGCGCCCGACGACCGGCTCAGCGACGAGACCTTCGAGGCCACCTACGGCCCGCCCTACTACTCGTTCGATCACGGACCGGTGCACTTCCTGGTGCTCGACGACGTGATCTGGAAGGGCGCGGTGACCGACCCCGACGCCTACCCCGGCGGCAACTACATCGGCGGCTTCGACGAGCGGCAGCTCGCGTTCATCGAGAACGACCTCGCGCGGGTGCCCGAATCGAAGCTGATCGTGCTGATGATGCACATCCCGCTGACCGGCGGCTTCGACGACGATCTGCGTCAGCGCCTCTACCGGCTCATCGAGCAGCGTCCCCACGCCCTCTCGATCTCCGCGCACCACCACGCTCACGAGCACCGCTTCATCACCCGCGAGGACGGCTGGCGCGGCCCCGAGCCGCATCACCACGTCATCACGGTGACCACCTGCGGCAGCTGGTGGGCCGGCGCGCCCGACGAGGAGGGCATCCCCCACGCCACGATGTACGACGGGACGCCCAACGGCTGGATGGTGGTCACCTTCGACGGCCACGAGTCCACCATGGACTACCGCGCGGCGCGCCGGCCGGCCGACCACCAGATGCTGATCTGGGCGCCCGAGGAGGTGGCGAGCTCGGCAGCGGCGGAGACCGAGCTGCTCGTCAACGTGTTCAACGGCTCGGAGCGGTCGCGGGTCTGGTACCGGCTCGGCCAGGCGGGCGCGTGGACGGAGATGGAGCGCGTGATCCGGCCGGACCCCTACTACCTGGCGATGAAGAAGCTCGAGGAGGGCGACTCGCCGCCGCCCGGCCGCCGGCTGCCGAAGCCCCAGGACTCCCGGCACCTGTGGCGCGCCATGCTGCCGGCCGATCCGCCGGTGGGCACGCACCTGATCGAGGTCCGGACGGTCGACATGTGGGACCGCGAGCATCGGGATCACCGGGTGATCCGTGTCGATTGACGGCGCCGCGGTGGGTGACCCGGCCCGCCCGGATCAGCGCACGAGCGTCAGGCTGGCCACCCTCTCTCGCCCGCTCGCGATCAGCCGTGCGATGTAGCGGCCCGAGGCGACCGCCTGCCCGCGTTCGTCCCGGCCGTCCCAGGTGATCCGCTGGACCCCGGCCGGCCGGACCCCGTCGACCAGCGTGCGCACCAGCCGGCCCTGCACGTCGTAGAGGCGCAGCTGGACCGCCTCCGGTCCGGGCAGCGTGAAGCGGATCTCGGTCCGCGGGTTGAACGGGTTCGGCACCGCCTCGAGCAGGGACGCCGTCCGGGGGGCATCGTCCGCGGCGGTGGGGTCGTCGAGGGCCGCGAGCACGGCGCCGAAGGCGTCGAGGAAGCCGTGGCCGTAGACGTTGTCCTCGCCATCCTGGCCGAGGTCGTTCGCGGTCTGCATGATGATCTGCTTCATGGTGATCACGTCGATGTCCGGGTCGGCCTCGCGCAACAGCGCCATGGTGCCGGCGACGTGCGGGCCGGCCATGGAGGTGCCGTCCCAGCCGTCCTGGTACTCGCCGCCGGGCACCGAGCTGTAGATATCCACGCCGGGGGCGACGACCTCGGGCTTGGTCCGGTTGGCCTCCGGGCCGCAGTCGCGACTGGCGGGGCCGCGGCTGCTGAACTCCCAGATCTCGTACGGCTCGACGTGCTCGGTCGCGCCCACGCTGAAGCAGTTCTCCAGGGTCGTCGCCCGGTCGGCGGGCGAGCGGAGGGAGAAGCTGTCCGGCCCCTCGTTGCCGGCCGACCAGCAGAGCGCCACGCCGGCCGCCTCGCAGGCGTCGATGGCATCCCACCAGCGGCTGTCGCACGGGACGTAGTCGGCCATCAGGTCGTTGACGCCCCACGAGTTCTGCACGACGTCGGGGACGTCGTCGAGGGTGCCCGGGTCGCCGTCCGGGTCGGTGAAGAACTCGAGGCACGTGAGGATGTCGCTGTCGAAGTCGTCGTCGACGGTCTGACCGATGGCGTTGGCGGCGATCCACTCGGCCGCGGGCGCGATGCCGATGGTGTCGTCGGGCGCCAGGCCGGTCATCGTGCCGGTGGTGTGGGTGCCGTGGCCGTCCTCGTCGGTGGGGAACTCGGTGCCGGTGTCCAGGACGTCGAGCCAGCACTCCTGCCAGGGGGCGTGGTTGCCGCGCCAGCGCGCCGTCAGCGCCGGATGGGTGCCGTCGACGCCGGTGTCCAGCGAGCCGATGAGGGTGCCCGCGCCCCGTATGCCCAGCTCGTCCCAGACGCGGCGCGCGCCCACGGCCACGATGCCGGGCGCGATGCCGATGCCGCGCGCGGTCGAGGCGCCGGCGGCGCGGCGGACCGGGCGGATGAGCGACGGTGCGAGGTCCGGCTCGGCGACGTGCACGTCATCGCGGGCGGCGAGGTCGCGGATCGTTTCCTCGTCGCCGACCACGAGGATCGCGTTGAGCAGCCAGTAGGCGGTGTACCCGTCGAGGCCCCGGCCGAGGCGCGCGTCGAGCGCCGCGCGGAGGGGAGCCTGCGTCCGGCGGGCCGTCTCCTGCAGAGCCGTGACGACGCGCCGATGGCGGGTCGCCCGGTCGGTCCGCTGGAGGTGCATGGCCAGATCCATGGCGCGCACGTCGACCTGGTCCTCGAGGACCAGCAGGGCGCGCAGCGGCCCCTGGTCGTGGTGCTCGACGAGGTAGGCCTCGAGACCGGGCGAGAACCGGCCGGCGAGGGCCGTGGCGGGGATCAGGAGCAGGGAGATCGCGAGCAGGCGGGCGGCGAGGCGCATGGCCGATCCTCCGGCGAGAGGAAGGGTTCCGGGCGACCGCCGACGCGCGTTCGGCTGGGAACACGTCGGCGGGGCCGACGACCGTCCTGGAGCTTAGCACATCATGAATACGCGCATCCAGTGCCGGCGCTGGCGATCACTCCAGCCGGAAGTCGTAAGGCAGGGCCATCCACGCCTTCACCGGCACCCCGCGCTGGACTCCCGGGGTCCATCGCGTGTGCCGGGCCGCGTCGAGGGCCGCCTCGTCGAGCAGGGGATCCACGCCCTCCAGGATCTGCGCATCCAGGACCCGGCCTTCGGGCCCGACGAGGATCTTGACCACGACCCGGCCCTCGAGCCCGACGAGGCGGGCCTGTTCGGGATAGTCCGGGGCGACGTACTCGAGCAGCTCCGGCTCGCGGGCCTGCAGGGGCTGGCTGGCCGTCGTGTCGGGCACAACCGGCACCACGGCCCGGTCGGCCCTGTCCGGCAGCGCCGAGAAGACGGCCACCGCCGCGAGCACCACGACCACGCCGGCGAACGTCACGAAGACGAGCGGCGTGTTGTAACGCCGCGCCGCCTCCTGCGCGGTGGCCGGCCCCGTGTCGCCGCGGGCGAGCCGGCGGCGCATGATCCAGGCGTGACCACGCGCGGCCACCGCGAACGACAGGGCCAGCAGCGGTACGGCGGGGATCGCGGCCGCGAGCACGGGGTTCCAGATCAGGTCCGAGGGGGTCGGATCGCGGCCGAGGGCCATGAAGTCGGGCGTGGCGAAGGAGAGGCCGAGGGCGGGGGTCAGGCGATCGCCGGCGATGCTGGCCGCGGCCGACAGGGCGAGGACCACCGCCGCCGGTCCGACGAGCCCGCGTCCGGCCAGCCAGATCCAGCCGAACACGAGGCCGGTCCAGCTCCAGCGGGCCCGCGCGCGGCTCATGAGTCCGGCGCGCACCTCGTCGGCGCGGTCGCCGGCCGCTCGGTGGTGCAGCGCGCGGCGGCGGACCTCGTCCAGCCAGCGGGTCCGCGGACGCAGCAGCATCTGGTCGACGGCCAGCAGCGTGATCACGAGGCCGGGCATGGCGATGACGCCGACCATCGCGCGGGTGATCAGGGCGCCGGAGTGCATCCGGACGAGCTCCCGCGTGCTCGCGCCGGCGACCAGATCGGTGACGTACGCCTCGTCGCCCAGGCGCAGGATGTCGATGGTCGCCGAGGCGGTCCAGATCAGCGCGGCCAGCGCCAACAGCCACCACGCGGCCACGGCCGCGAGGCCGACCGCGCCGCCGGA
>WJIQ01000063.1 GCA_014730255.1 bacterium
CTGTTCGAGATCAACCTGCTGGACATGCTGATGCGGCACTGTCTGAAGGACCATACGCGGGAGACGATCGCGTTCGGACGTCGTCGGAACAACTCGATGTACCGGATGGCGATCTTCCTGGTGTGGCGGAACTACATCAAGCTGCGTCGTGAGAAGCGTTGTCGGTCGACGCCTGCGATGCTGAAGGGCTTGACGGATCATCCGTTGACGGAGGAGGAGGTTCTGTCGACGCGGCTGTTCGTGTGGCACTTCGAGCTGCCGGAGCTATGGGCTGACTACTACTGGCGACGGGTCGAGACCCGGGCGCTGAAGGTGAACCGGAGGCACGAGCTGAAGTACGCGATGTAGAGGAAGGGCCGTCACTTGAGTGACGGCCCGGGGGGAACAACAATTTCCCTGGCACAACCTAGACGATGTACTTGCCTCTCTCGGTATAGTGCGTATGCAACAACCGATGACTGACCTCCCCACAAGGCCCATCCGTGAGGAACTGCTCGTACACGCCCAGCACCGCCGGGTTCTCGTGGCTCTTGCGGACCTTGCTGCCGGCATCCTCGGCGTAGATCGCCTCGGCGCGCTTCTTGCGGATCTCCGGCGAGGTCGGGATCGGCTGACCGCCGCCGCCGAGGCACCCGCCAGGGCAGGCCATGAACTCGATGAAATGGCACTCCGAGAACGGGCCGCCGGCCTTGATGTCCTCGAGCACCAGCTTCGCGTTGGCCGTGCCGTGCGCGACGCCCACCTTCAGGGTCGCGCCCTTCAGCCAGTTCCAGTCCGGCACCAGGTGCGCGATGATCTCGGGCACCGGTCCCACCTCGTCGATCGTGATCTCCGCGAGGCGTACTCCCTCGAAGCCGCGGATCGGCGTGATGTCGCAGTGGTCGTAGAAATTCTCCACCAGCTTGCCGGTGACCAGCTCGAGGACCGTGCGCAGCGCCGCCTCCATCACGCCGCCGGTCGCGCCGAAGATCACGCCCGAGCCGGTCGCCGTGCCGAAGGGATCGTCGAAGTCGCTGTCCGGCATCGACGGCAGGTCGATGCCCGCCTGGTGGATCATGCGCCCCATCTCGCGAGTCGTCAGACCGTAGTCGACGTCCTTGTAACCGCTGTCGCACATCTCCGGCCGGTTGCACTCGTACTTCTTCGCCGTGCACGGCATCAGGGCCACCGAGACGATGTCCTTGGGGTCGATGCCGTTCTTCTCGGCGTAGAAGGTCTTGATGAGCGAACCGAACATCTGCTGCGGGCTCTTGGCCGACGACAGGTTCGGGATGAAGTCCGGGTAGAAGTGCTCGAGGTACTTCACCCACCCTGGCGAGCAGCTGGTGAACTGCGGCAGGGCGGCCGAGGCGTCCTTCTCCACCAGCGCCTTGTAGAGGCGCAGGATGAGCTCGGTGCCCTCCTCGATGATGGTCAGGTCGGCGGTGAAGTTCGTGTCGAAGACCCGGTCGAAGCCGCACCGGCGCAACGCGGTGTTGAGCTGCCGCGTGACCGGCGTGCCCGGCTCGAGTTCGAAGCACTCGCCGAGGCCGGCACGCGGGCTCGGGGCCGTCTGCATCACGACGTGCTTGGTGGGGTCATCGATCGCCGTCCAGATCTCCTCGACGGGATCGCGCGCTCGCAGGGCGCCGGTGGGGCAGCGGTTGATGCACTGCCCGCAGTTGATGCACACGACCTCGCCGAGCGGCTTGTCCAGGAAGGTACCGATCTTGGTGTCATGGCCGCGGTAGAGCGCCTCGAGGACGCCGACCTCCTGCAGGTCGATGCAGGTGCGCACGCAGCGACGGCAGAGGACGCACTTGTCCATGTCGCGCGTGACCGAATAGCTCGAACGGTCGACGGGTTCGCTGCGCTCGGAGACGTGGCCGAAGCGGTAGCGGCGGACGCCGTATTCCTGGGCCAGCTTCTGAAGCTCGCAGTTGTTGTTACGCCAGCAGCTGTAGCACTCGCCGAGGTGCTCGCTCAGCAGCAGATCGATCATGTGGCTGCGGGCGCGACGGACCCGCGGCGTGTTGGTGAAGATCTCGATCGGCTCGGTGATGGGGTAGGCGCAGGCGGCATGGAGGATGCTGTGCCCGGTGACCTCGACGAGGCAGACCCGGCAGACGCCGGCCACGCAGAGATCCTCGTGGAAGCACAGGGTCGGGATCTTGACGCCCTGCTTGCGCGCGGCCTCGAGGATGGTGGTGCCGAACGGCACCTCGGTCTCGAGGCCGTCGATGGTGACGGTCACGGGGTGTTCGGTGTCGAGGTGGACCTCGGGCCGACTCCGGCGCATGCTCTTGGGCGCGCGGGTCTTGCCACCGTCGACCTGGATCTTATCGGCCATGATTCCGCTCCTCGTCGGTGGTGACTAGACCGAGCCCACGGCCCGGCCCATGATCTCCTCGCGGAAGTGCTCCACGATGCTCAGGAAGACGTTGCCGCTGGACTGGCCCAGCCCGCACTTGCTCGCCGCGTGGATCGATTCGCCGAGTGCGACGATCTCGCGCAGGTAGCTGGCCGAGCAATTGCCGTCCTTGAGCATGCGCACGCATTCCAGCAGCTTGGGGTTGCCGACCCGGCAGGGCGTGCACTGCCCGCAGCTCTCCTCGCACATGAACTCGAGGAAGTTCTCCGCCACCTCGAGCATGTCGCGGCCGGGACCGAACACGATCACCGCACCGCCGGTCGGCACGTCCTCGTAGCAGACCTTGCGATCGAACTCGCCCTGGCCGACGCAGCGGCCGGCCGCGCCGCCGATCACCACCGCCTTGGCGTTCTCGCCGCCGACGGCCTCGAGCAGTTCCTGGACCGTGGTGCCCAGGGGCAGCTCGTAGACGCCGGGCCGGTCGATGTCGCCCGAGACGGAGAACAGCTTGAAGCCGACCGAGTGGTCGGTGCCCACGACCCGGAACCAGTCCGGCCCCTTGTCCAGGATGCAGGCGGCCCAGGCGAAGGTCTCGACGTTGTTGACCACGGTCGGGTCGGCGTTCATGCCCGTGTCCGCGGTGAACGGGGGACGATTGCGGGACTCGCCGCGATGGCCCTCGAGCGACTCGATGAGGGCCGTCTCCTCCCCGCAGACGTACGCGCCCGAACCCATGCGGATCTCGATGTCGAACTCCTGGTCGCCGCCGAGGACCGCCGGGCCGAGGCGGCCGTCGTCGCGGCGCTCCTGCAGGGCCTTCTTCAGGCCGCCCAGGAGGTAGGTGTACTCGCCGCGCAGGTAGACGATGCCGCGCGTGGCGCCCACCGCCCGCGCGGCGATGGTCATGCCGGCGAACACCAGATGGGGAAACCGCGTCAGGATCACGCGGTCCTTGAAGGTGCCGGGCTCGCCCTCGTCGGCGTTGCAGACGACGTACTTCTGTTCGCCCTTCGCCGCGCGGCAGAACTTCCACTTGGCGCCGGTGGGGAAGCCGGCGCCGCCCCGCCCCTTCAGGCCGGAGTCGGAGATGCAGTCGATGACCGCCTCGGGCGAGAGGTCCATCGCCGCGCGCAGTCCCTTCTCGGGGTCGATCTCGCGGAAGGTCAGCTTCTTCTGCACGAAGCTCTTGATCATGACCTACACCTCCTGGCCCTGGGTGGCGTGCACACCGAAGACCTTGCGGCACTCCTCGATGATGTGGTGGACCTCGTTGGGCGTGACCTGGGTGTAGACCCGGTCGTTGACCAGCAGTGCCGGACCGAGGTCGCACATGCCGATGCAGTTGGCCCACTCGAGGGTGAAGCGGCCGTCGGGCGTGGTCTCGCCGAACCCGATGCCCAGGTCGGTCTCGAGCTGCCGCGCGACACGGTCCTTGCCCTGCATGTGGCAGCACATCGTGCGGCACACGCGGATGATGAACCGCCCCTTGGGCTTGAAGTCCAGGAAGCTGTAGAACGACACCACGGCGAAGACCTCGACCGGATGGATGCCGAGCAGATCGGCGACGACCTGCATCGCGTAGTCCGAGATGTGGTAGTGCTGGCGCTGGATCTCCTGGAGGATGGGAAGCAGGCTGGATCGCTGCTTGCCGTAGCGTTCCGCCAGCTCGGCGAGCGACTGCCTGAGGCGATCACGTTCGGTCAGTAGAACCATGGGCCCTCTCCTTGGCGGTCAGTTGACGTCGGGCGACGGGCCTTCGTGGATGCTCTCCGTGTGCTCGTGCGTGCTGATCGTTCCGTCTCTGGTGCCAGCTCCCGAAGACCGGTTATCAGGATGACGTATGTTACCATAGAAACAACCGGGACCCGGCGAAGCAAGATAATTCGTAAGCACATGCCAAGATGGTGCTTACTCGGAGATTCGCGCCGACCGCGGCCGCCGATGCGGCGCACGGCCGCCAGCTTGGCGCTTGGGTGGGATCACACGGGGCGAACGGCGTCCTATTAGTATAACTATCTTATATATAATTATTTAGGGAACCATACCCCGTCCCCCGACCGTACGGGTCCCGGATCCTGGTCGGAGGCCTTTCTGTTTATTGAATAACATTCTTGCGCCACTCTTGACCGGATCAAGGATGGCCCGGGTGGACGGGAAGCACGAGGGGCCCCAGGGGGGCCCCTCCATGCGGAACGCGCGTCTCTGGTCAGTCCGTCACTTGACCATGACCATGGTGCGCGTCAGCACCCGGTCACCGGTC
>WJIQ01000321.1 GCA_014730255.1 bacterium
CCGCACGCCCAGCCCGTGCACGACGGCGACGTGGTCGCCGTCGGCGATCTCGCCATCGAGGTCCTCGCCACGCCCGGCCACGCGCCCGACCACCTCTGCTTCCTCTGCCAGGACGCGCTCGTCTCCGGCGACATCCTGTTCTGCGGCAAGGTGGGCGGCACGGGCGAGTACTTCCCGGGCAGCTCGGCCGCGGCCGAGTGGGCCTCGCTCGCGCGCCTGCTCGAGCTGGACGACACCGTGCGCGTCTTCCCCGGCCACGACTACTACGGCGGCGAGGGCGAGATGACCGCGTCGACCATCGGCCACGAGCGCGAGCACAATCCGTTCCTCCTGTGCGAGGACCTGGCCGCCTTCGAGCGCCTGAAGGCCAACTGGGCCGCCTACAAGGCCGAGCACGGGATCCGATGACCGCCGTCGAGCATCCGCGCCGCCACGCGGCCTGGCCCGTCCTGCTGGCGGGGCTGCTCACCACCCTGGGCGCCTCGCTGCTGGCCGTGTCGCAGCACGCGTCGCCCCTGGCCGGCTGGGCGACCGGCGTGTCGTGGCTCGCGGCGTGGGTCGTGGTGGCGGGCTTCCGGCTGCTCACGTACCGGCGGCGGTGGCCGTGGCTCGTCTACCTGACGCTGGTGTGGCTCATGGCCGTGCAGGGCACCGGCTGGGCGATCCTGGCGATGATCCTACTCCTGCCGTTCCTGATGCGACAGCAGGACAGCCTGCGGCTCCTGCAGAGCCGCACGCGGGCGGGCGTCTTCCTGGCGGCCGTGGTCGTGTTCGCCGGGACGTTCGTCGCCGGCGTCGGCCGGCCCGAGGGCCAGGCGGGGGACATCGTGCTGGTGGGGCGGACGGGTGTGCAGGCATTCTGGCTGAGTGCCATCCTGACGCTGCTGTTCAACATGCGGCTGCACTTCCTGAGGCTGCGGCCCAAGCTCGCCGTGGCCGGCGTCCTGGTGGGCCTGGTGCCGATGCTGCTGCTGACCGTGTTCGGCGTGCTGCTGCTCTACGGCAGCCTGGGCGGCGCGCGCGCCAACAGCGCCCACATGGTGCTCGATCGCTGGCGCGAGAACCTCGCGGCCGGCAACACGCCCGCCGCGCTCACCGCCGAGCCCATCGTCTGGCGCGAGGCCGCCGACCCCGACCGCGAGGGCTGGCCGGCGAGCTTCGTGCGGTCGTGGCGCGTGGTGCGCCAGCGCGACGCGCGCGACGACGCCGACCAGCCCCTGCCGCCGGTGCCCGCGCTCGCCGACACCACGGTCTACGTCGGCTCGGGCGCGAGCGTCTGGCTGGTGCGGCTGCGCGACCCGGGCGAGGGCGCGGCGGAGATCACGGCGCTGCCCATCGACCAGGCGGCCCTCGAGTCCCTGGCGCGGGACCTGCGCGCGGACGTCTTCCTGCTCGGCGACGAGCCCGACGACGAGTTCGCCCGGGGGTTCACCGACGGCTACGCCGGGGACGCCACCGGCGGTGCCGACGAGGATGACGGCGACGGTCCGTCCCTGCTCACCGCCCGCGAGGGGCGCTTCCACCCCGACCGGCCCGACACCGCCGAGACCTCGTGGTGGCGCGAGCGGACCGTCTTCGGCGCCACCCTCGTGGACGAGGTGCAGTTCGTCGGAGGCCGCATCGACGGCGGCGAGAAGTTCTTCCTGGGTCTGCGCACCAGCCCGTCCGACCTGGTGCGCGAGTACGCCAGCGAGGAGAACCCGCTGACCACGGGCATCATGGTCGCCCTGGGGATCGTCGCGGTGCTGCTGGCGGTGGCGGGCCTGGTGGCGCTGATCTTCTCCTCGCGCATCACCGGCGGCATCACCGGGGCGGTGCGCGAGCTGCACCGCGGCACCCGGCGCCTGGCCGCCGGCGACCTCGACGTGGAGATCACCGTCGACAACGAGGACGAGTTCGGCGACCTCGCCCGCAGCTTCAACGAGATGACCCGCGCGGTCAAGCAGGGCCGCGAGGACGCCCTGGCACGCGAGCGTCTGCAGCAGGAGATGGAGACCGCGCGCAAGATCCAGGAGCGCCTCTTGCCGCACGACCAGCCCCTGCTCGCCGGCTGGGAGGTGACCGGCCTGAGCATCCCCAGCCTGCAGGTGGGCGGCGACTACTTCGACTTCGTCTCGCCGGGCGAGGGCCGCCTGGGCGTGGCGATCGGCGACGTCTCGGGCAAGGGCGTGCCGGCGGCGCTCCTGATGTCCAACCTGCAGGCCTGCCTCAAGGGCCAGGTGCTGCACCCGGCGCCGGTCTCCGACCTCGTGGCGCGCATCAACGACCTGCTGGCCGAGTCGACGGACGTGGAGATGTTCGCCACCTTCATCTACGGCGAGCTGGACGCGGGGAGCGGCCGGTTCACCTGCACCAACGCCGGCCACGACCCCGGCCTCGTGGTGCGGCGCGACGGCACGGTGGAGTGGCTGGAGACGGGCGGGCTCATCCTGGGCATGCTCCCGGACCAGGAGTACCAGCAGACGACGGCGGTGCTCGAGCCCGGCGACGTGCTCGTCCTCTACACCGACGGCATCACCGAGGCGGGCGCGCCGACCCCGGCCGAGCGGGCCGAGCTGGACGACGAGGAGATCGAGGACCACGAGTTCGGAGAGGAGCGGCTGGCCGAGGTGGTGGTCGCCGCGCGTGAACGGTCGGCCCTGGACATTCGCGAATCGATACTGCGGGCGGTTCAGGCGCATCTGGGCCAGCGGCCGCAGGGGGACGACATCACGCTGGTGGTGATCCGCCGGGGCGAGGCGCTGGCGCCGGGGGGTGGACCGGACGACGATGATCGGGCTTCGTGATGAATTCACGTAATTGATTGCAATACTTTTTAATGTATTGCGTCGCGGCCGGAAAACGAGTACAATTTGAGCACAGCAGGGGGAAGAATACGTCGGTACCGGACGGTGCCGCGGAGGGTTGTACCATGAAGCGCGACTACAAGAAGCCAGAACTACTCGTCGAGCCCATCCAGCTCGGCGCGTACGGCGACTACGGTGACAACATCGACGGGCCCGACGTGCCCGAGCCGATCCGGGTCATCCGCCGGTTCAACATGCGGA
>WJIQ01000064.1 GCA_014730255.1 bacterium
GGAGATCATCGCCGACTCGCGCAACTTCGACGAGGGCGACCTGAACTACCGCGCCGACGTCTTCTACAGCAATCCCCACCTGTTCGGGCGCGAGTATCCGCTGGACGTCAACCTGTTCGGCAAGCGCGAGACCCGCGGCGAATCCGCCCTGATCCAGAACACGCTCGGCTTCCTGATCGGCACCGAGGTGCGCGACGACCTGCGCTGGACCAACCGGGTCGATTTCCGGCTGCGGGTGGTCGAACCGGAGGTGCATCCGCTCGCGCCGGACAGCTTGCAGGTCGAGTTCGAGGCCGCGGGCGTCACCCGCAGCGAGACCCGCTCGCTCATCCACAGCCTCTTCTCCGAGGGGCGCGACGACGTCTTCAATCCCACTCGCGGACACTACTTCACCAGCCAGTTCGAGCTGGCCGGCGGCCTCTTCGGCGGCGACAACAGCTTCCTGAAGTGGAGCGGTTCGATGCACATGTACCGGCCGTTCCTGGGCGGCGTCCTGGCCGGCCGGGTGCGCGTGGGCGCGGTGCGACCCTACGGCGACTCGCGCGAGCTGGGCAGTGACGGCGTCCCGTACGACGACCGGTTCTTCGCCGGAGGGGCCTACTCGGTGCGTGGCTACCGCGACAATGGGCTCGGCCCGCAGATCACCAACCAGGGCGAGGTGGACGAGATCGGCTGGGGCTCGGACGCGCCGTTGCCCGACGACCCCGCCCGCGGCGGCAACTACCAGCTCATCACGAACCTGGAATGGCGGTTCCCGTTGCCATTGCTCGGCCGCTGGAACTTCAGCAGTGTCCTCTTCCTTGACGGTGGCAACGTGTGGGAGGAGATCGACGACATCCGCCTCAGGGCGTTCCGTCTGGATTCCCGACCCGGGGAGGGTGACGATCCGGGCAGCACGAAGATCTGGGACTATCGTTACAGCGTCGGCACCGGCCTGCGCTTCGACACGCCGTTCGGCCCGTTCCGGCTGGACGTCGGCTTCCCGCTGAAGCGGGCCCGGTACCAGAGCCTCGACCGGACGGTCGAGGACGAACGCTGGCGCGCACACTTCTCGCTGGGGCACGTGTTCTGATGGCCGTGCGACGACGCATCCGTTGGCCGGCCATGGTGGCCATCCTGGTGTTCGCGAGCATCATCGCCGTGGTGCTGGCCAACCCGTCGCTCTTGACGCCCGCGGTCACCCACCTGGTCAACCGCCAGCTGGAGGCGAGCCTGGGCGGCAGCCTGCGGGTCGGCAAATACGACGTACGTCCGTTCGGCGGCATCGACGCCTATGACGTGACCTTCACGCTGCCGGGAGACCGCGGGGGCCTGACGCTGGTGGCGGTCGACACGCTGGAGCTGGACTTCCGGCTGCGCGAGGTCATCGGCCTCGATGTGCGCCTGCGCCGTCTCGCGGCGACCGGCCTGGAGGTCTACCACAACCAGGACCCCCCGAGCGAGTCGCCAGGGGACGGGTTCTCGGTACCACGATTCCAGGTCGACGTGCTCTCGCTGCGCGATGGTCGCGCCGAGGTGTCCAATCACCACGGTCAGCTGCTGGAGAGGATCTCGAGCTTCGACTGGCACGGCAGCGTCGTCGCCGACGGCGAGCAACTTCGGATCGAGACACGCAGCGGATCGCTGGACTGGCCGACGCGCAGCAGCACGTTCGACCGCGTCTACGGCACCACGACCGTCCAGGAGGGCATGGTGACCGTCGACGGGCTGGCCGCCGCATGGAATGACGGGGAGGTCGAGGTGTCGGGCTACGCAACGGCCGACAGCGTGGACGTGACGGCTTCCGGACGGTCGGTCGACGCGCAGAGATTCGTCGAGCTCACGGGCATCGAGCTGGAGTTCGACGCCGCCGGCGATGTCGACATCCGCGTCGAGGTCACGCCCGATGCCACGTTCATCGACACCGACTTCACTGGCCGCTTCGAGGGCTGGCAGCTGGACGCTGTCCACGGCGAGGCCGTGATCGCCGATGGTCGCGCGGTGTTCCGACCGCTGCGCGGTGGCGTCGGTGGCGCCTGGTTCGACGGTGAGCTCACGGTCACCGAGGAGGGCGTGGTCACGGTCGCGGGCGAGGCGCGGGACGTCGACCTGCGCCAGGGGCTCATCCCGGAGACCTCCCCGGCGGATCTCCCGCGCACGGCCGGACACGGCCGGCTGGAGATCGTGCACACGACCGAGGACGAGGTGACCCGCGTCCGCGGCGTGCTGGCGGACGGCGAGATCGAGATCATGCCGTTCGACTCCTGCTGGGTGGACGTCTGGGCCCGCGACGACTCGCTGCACTTCCATGCCATCGACCTGCGTCAGGGCAGCATCCAGGCGCGATTGACCGGCTCGAGCGACCCGCGAGACATCTTCGCGGGCGATCTCGCCGTGGCGATCGACGACCTGCGCGACCTTCCGGACGGCTGGGAATGGCCGCCGGTCACCGGTCGGGCCGCCGGTCGTGTCACGGTGGGCGGCCCGCTCGACGACCTGCGCGTCGAGGGCCTCGTCACCTACGGCGACCTGACGCTCGGTCCGATGCTCGCGCGCCGCGGGGAGGCCAGGATCACCGGAGAGCGCGTGCTGTCGGAGAACTGGCGCCTCGACGCCGACACGGCCGGACCGGGGTTCGTGCTCGGGGGCGTCCCCCTCGGCGATTACGTGCTGCGCATCGCGGCCGATCCGACGACCGTCGAGGTCGACTCCTTCCGCGCCGAGCGCGGCGACACCGTGGTCACCGTCCATGGCCGGGCCGATTTCGTGCCGGATCGCGCGGATCTGACCATCGACCGTGGGGCGATCACACTGGCCGGCAACCACTGGCAGCTCGATGGGCTGGTGGGAGCGGCCGTCGGGCCCGGCCTGCTGCACGTGCCGGCGCTGCATCTGCGATCGGACCAGGGCGAGCTGGTCGGCCGGGTGCGCTACCAGGAGGCCGACAGCCTGCTGAGCGGCCAGCTGGACGTCCGCAACTTCGACCTCAATCTGCTCGACCCGTTCCTGGATCGGCGGTTCCGCCCCGGCGGCCGGGCCACGGCCCAGGTCGTGGTCCAGGGCACCCCGGACAGCCCGCACGTGATGGTACACGGTGCGGTCACGGGCGCGGCCTTCGATCTCGCGCGCGTCGACAGTCTGGCCTTGACCGCACGCTACAACGACGAGGTCGTGACCGTCGACACGCTCAGCATGGCCACCGACCACGGTCGTGTCGGCCTGCGCGGCACCCTCTCGGCGCCCTGGAACGACTTCTGGCCCAATGCCGCCCTCGACGTCGACCTGGACGTGCACCAGGGCGACCTGCGTTTCCTGGACCCGTTCGAGCTCGAGGCGCTCGATCGGTTGACCGGCCGCCTCGACGGCCAGTTCCACGTCGGCGGCACCACGCGCGATCCGCTCATCCGCGGCGACTTCTCGACCGCCCCCTTCACCTACCAGTGGCTACGGCTCGACCGTCTCGAGGGCGCCATCCGTGTCGATCCGAACCAGCTGGCGCTCGGGGATCTCGTCGGCAATCAGGACGAGCTGCGCCTGTCGGGCCGCGTGGAGGTGCCGCTGGTCTTCGATCTCCTCTCCGAGCCGGTCTCTCCGCCGGAAGGGCCGTTCCTCGCGCACCTCGTCGTCGAGGCCGGCAGCGACCTCGGCCCGCTGCTCGACGCGACCTCGGCCTTCACCCGCGTCGAGGGCCGCGGTGGCGGCGAACTCATCGTGTCCGGCCCGCTCAGCCACCCGGGCTACCAGGGCTCGATGGAGATCTCGGACGTGGGCTTCGTCCTGCGCGGGAACGAGGAGATCTTCCGTGACTGCTCCGCGCGCGGCGAGTTCCAGGGCGATCGTCTCGAGCTGCGGTCCATCACCGGCCGCGAGGGCCTGCGGGGGACCTTCACCGGCCAGGGCTACGTGCTCTTCGACGGCCTCGAGCTCAAGACGTGGGACATCGATTTCGAGGCCGACCGTTTCCTGGTGGCGTCGATCCCCGACCTGCGGGCGGTCGTGCGCACCCGCAACGGTGGCTTCGAGGGTGTTCCGGTGGGGCCGGATTCGACGCTCGTCCCGCTCTTCACCGGCGACTACGAGGTCATCAAGGGGCGCTACACCGGCAATTTCTCCGATCAGGGGGCCGGGACCATCGACCCCACGCTGGGCACGGTGGCACCCGACTGGCTGGCGGACGTCCGCATCACCGGTCCGCCTCGCTCGGCGCGCATCATCAACAACACGATGGAGCTCGACCTCTCGGGCGATGTGACCCTGGTGCGCGATGCCGACGGCATGGTGCTCAACGGCGGCATGACCATCGACAACGGTCGTCTGCCGGTGTTCCACAACACGTTCCGCGTGGTGCGCGGCCGCCTGGATTTCAGTCGCGACGTCGGCGTGGTCCCGGTCGTGGATATCGACGCGGAGACGCGAGTGCGGGTACGCAGCCAGGTCGCCGGCCAGAGTCGCGTCGAGCGTATCACCGTGACGGCGAGCGGACCGGCCAACGCGATGTCCATCAGCTACAGCAGCGAGAGCGGCTATCCGCGCGAGGCGATCGAGCGCATGCTGCTCGGGCTGTCGCCGTATCCCGACGCGGGAGGCGACCAGAGCGCCATCACCAACGCATCGATCGGTGCGGGATTCAACATCCTCGAACGCGAGATCGCCCGCGAGATCGACCTCTTCGACACCGTCGAGATCGATCAGATCCAGCGCGAGCAGACCGCGGGCGTGGGGCTGGAACCGCTGATCGGTGTCGGCAAGTACCTGGGCACGGACCTCTACATCAAGTACGCGCAGGGCATCAATCAGAACGACCGCGACCTGTTGATCGAGTACCAGATCAACGATCTGCTGCTCTTGCAGACGGAAATTCGTCGCCGTATCGATGAGTACCAGGGAGACGCGACCTACAACGTGGATCTGAAGTATCGCCATGAGTACTAGGCACCTGGTGATCCTGCTCTGCTGCCTGATCGCGGCCCTCCCGGCCCTCGGCCAGCGGTATGGCAAGAACAAGGTCCAGACCGGCGACCTCGAGTGGCGGGTCCTGACGACCCCGCACTTCGACCTCCACTATCATGGGGGTGCCGACGAGCTCGCCGTGCGCGCGGCCATCATCGCCGAGCGGGCATACAAGGAGTACGCCGACCGGCTCGACCGCGACCTGCCGTTCCGCGTGCCGTTCATCCTCTACTCGAGTCACGCCGATTTCGCCCAGACGAACATCGCACCCTACCTCATCGGCGAGGGCACGGGAGGGTTCTCCGAGCCGTTCCGCAACCGCATGGTGCTGCCGTTCAATGGCTCTCACGAGGATTTCGTCCACGTGATCCGGCACGAGCTCGTGCACGTGTTCATGTTCGACATGGCCTTCGGACGGCGATCGTCGAATCTCGGCCGAAACACGTTCTTCCGTATCCCGCTGTGGTTCGCCGAGGGGGTCGCGGAGTGGCTGTCGTCCGGCTGGGATCCGGGCGCGGACATGGTGATCCGCGACGCGACGATCAACGACTACCTGCAACCGCTGGAGTACGTCGGCGGCTACATGGTCTACAAGCAGGGCCAGGCGGCTATGCGGCTGCTCTCCGAGCGTTACGGTCCGGACAGGCTGAACGAATTCTGGCGCCAGGTCGGCCGGTTGCGCAGTGTCGAGGCCGCCCTCGCGCGGGTCTACGGCCTGACGATGGACGAGTTCAACCGCATGTACCTGCGCGAACTTCGCGCTCGCTACTGGCCGGCGTACAATGATCTCGAGCAGCTCGAGGACATCGCCCGTCCGCTGACCGGTCTGGAACGCGACATGGCCAGCTTCCACGGCCGGCCTGCCCTGAATCCCGACGGTGACCTGCTCGTGTGCTTCACTGACCGTGACGGCATGCTCGACCTGTACCTGCTGTCGGCGCTCGACGGCCGGGAGATCCGCCGTCTCGCCCGCAGCATGCGTGACAGTCGTTTCGAGAGCTTCCACAGTTTCCGCAGCGGACTCGATTGGTCGCCCGATGGCCGGGAGATCGTGCTCGTGGCGAAGACCGACAATCGCGAGACGCTGCACACGCTCGATGTGATGACCGGCGAGGAGACCCGGACCTGGGATCTCGGCCTGGACGTGGCCGCCGATCCCGCCTGGTCTCCAGATGGGTCGTTGATGGCGGTGGTCGGCACCAACCACGGGCGCACTGACCTCTACCTGGTCGAGATCGATCCGGGCGCGGTCGATCGGCTCGGCGTCACGGGTGTCGCCCCGCCGCGCACGCTGCCCGACGGCGCACGGATGGTGCGTCTGACCGACGATGCCGGCGACGAGGGGGCCCCGGCCTGGTCGCCGGACGGCCGCGCGATCGCCTTCTCGTTCAATCCGCTGGCCGGGGTCGAGTTCACTTTCGAGGTCCTCGACGACGGCCGCCGTCGGCTGGTCGATGCCGCGGCCGCCATCGACACCAGCCGTGCGGCGCCGCCCCCGGCGCTGGATCTCATGGATCTCGGCACGGGCAACCGGCATCGGCTCTACGGGTCCGACGCACGTCGCCGGGATCCGGTCTGGATCGACGATCACACGCTCGCCGTGGTCGACGGCCATGACGGCATCGACAACCTCGCGCTCGCCAATCTCGACACCGCCAGGACCCGCGTCCTCACCGATCGGCGGCTGACGAACATCCTGGGCGGGGTCCAGCACCTCACCTATAGCGCGGCGAGTGACCGCCTCGTCCTGAGCGCCTTCAACAACGCCGGCTATGATCTCTTCGCGGCCGATCGCTTCCGGACCGAGTGGGCTCAACGTGACCCGGGCGGTACGCGACCACGCCCGGTGGTCGCCGAGCCACCGCTCCTGATCACACGCGAGGGGGCAGCCGACACCGTACGTATCGATCCCGATCGCATCGGCATGGTGGAGCCTTACGAACCGACGTTCCGGATCGACGCTTCACGTGCGGGTGCCGGTGGCGCAGTCTACTGGACGCAGGCCGGTGGCCTGGGATTCGCCAACCTGTTGACCCTGACCGACAATCTGGGCGACCACCGCATCGATCTGTTGCTCAACTTCTACGGCGCGATCGACAACAGCGACCTCGCCGTCACTTACACCCATCTCAAGCGCCGTATCGATCTGTCCTTCGGCGCGTTCCTGTTCAATAACTACTACAACTCCGTGATCACGAGCGTGGGAGAGCTACTGACCGACGACACGCTCTTCCGGGAGAAGAACTACGGATTCTTCACTCGCGCCTCGTACCCCCTATCGACATTCGAACGGTTCGACCTCGATCTGCAGCTCTTCAACAGTGACCGAACGGAGTTCGAATTCGATGCGGACGGTTTCCTCAAGCCGGTCGCCAAGCGAAGGAACCGGCTGATCCAGCCCACGCTGGGTTTCGTGCACGACAACGCGCTATTCGGCCTCCATGGCCCGGTCACTGGCAGTCGCTGGTCGGTGTCGGTCGCGCGCGGTCTGCCGCTCTCCGAATCGAGTCTCGATCGCTGGAACGTGATCGGCGACCTGCGCAAGTACTGGCTGCTGGGCCGCCGCTCGAGCCTCGCGTTGCATCTGACGTACGCGCATTCAGGTGGCGACGATCCGCGGGCGTTCGTCATCGGAGGGCCGTGGACCTTGCGAGGATATCGATATTACGACTACCAGTCGGTCTCCCGCCTGGCCGGCACGCGGATGATGCTCGGCCAGCTCGAGTATCGCCTGCCATTCATCGACTATCTCATCTTCGGCTGGCCGGGGCGCTGGGGCCTCGGTGGTATCGGCGGCGCGGTCTTCATCGATACGGGCGCTGCGTGGACAGGCGACGACATCCAGCTACCCCGCGACCTGCGCAGCGATTTCGGTCTCGGCTTGCGAGCCAACGCCTTCGGCCTGCCGCTGAAGTTCGACTGGGCCTGGCGCACCGATTTCCGTCGCGTCCAGGGCAGCATGTTCCACTTCTCGATCGGCCCGAACTTCTAGGGCGCAGCATGGGCGTGCCGGTGGCAGCGTGTGCATAGCGTCGTGAGGTTCTCCAGCCGGTTGGATCCTCCTCGGTGCCGTGGCACGATGTGATGGATCTCGAGAAAGTGCGAATTGCTGCAGCCGGGGGTGGTGCACCGGTACCCGTCGCGGTCGAGGACGCGACCTCGTGTCGAGGGCGGAATCACGCTGCGATTACGGCCATCCGCACGCCGCCGGACGTGGTCGCACTCCAGCGCATCCGCTGCGGTCGGATCAAGGCGTTTTCCGCGAGCGAAGACGACCTCGCAGTCGGGGCATCGGCGGGCAATCACCGTGGCGGCCGGCGCATGCCGGCACTCGACATCCGGGTTTTCTGTAAGCGCCGCGAGGCCCGCGAGCACGACCTCGGCGCGAGAGGCCGTCGGCGCAACGATACCGGCCTTCTTGACCGCCGTGATCGCGGCATCGAACCGGGCGAGCTGCAGGCCATCGAGCTTCAGCGCGATCGTCGTCGGGGGGTCCGTGTCGACGGTGGCGCCGCTTCGCCGCCGTTGTCGGGCGGCCATCCGGGCCGCGGCCATCGCCCGCCTCAGTTCCTCGCGCGGAAGGGCGATCGCTTTCTCGACCCACTCGCGTTCGTTGGCAGGCGTCACCACTCGGGCCACTTCTTGCGCTTTTGTCCAGCCCAGGCGACCCTCGGTGATCGCGGCCCTGAGGTGAGGCATCCGGCGGAGGTTCCGCGAGAGCGCCAGGAACTGCCGCGTCCGTCCGGTCGAGAAGCCGAGTTCCTCGCGGGCATAGATCTCCATGCTGGCATGACCGAACTCGCGGTAGATTCCGCGCTCGAGGGCCTCGGTGAACCACATGGCGGCATTCTGCCGCGCGCGGTCATAGGCGTCCACGGACGCGCGCAGCGCCTGATCGACCTCGACCGTCGACAGGCCGGGACGAAACTCGGTCGACATCATGAATCTCGATTTCCGGGAGGGCGTGACCGATCGGTACCCTCGACGAGCAACTTGGTTGCCAGATTTGACACCCGCGCTCACCACTCTATTCTTCCCCGATACCCGAACCCGGAGAAGGACCTCCATGCTCAGCGCCCTGAACTCCGCCCAGCGCGAGGCCGTCACCGCCCCGGACGGTCCGATCCTCGTCGTGGCCGGTGCCGGCAGCGGCAAGACCCGTGTCCTGACCACCCGGATCGCCTGGTTGCTCGAGCAGGGGGTCCACCCCGGCGAGATCCTCGCCTACACGTTTACCAACAAGGCTGCTCGGGAGATGAAGGAACGCGTCGCCCGTCAGGTGGGTGCGCAGCGAGCGCCGTTCTGGATCGGGACCTTCCACGCCACGGGCGTGCGCATCCTGCGCAGCCACGCCGACCGCCTCGACCTCCCTCGCGACTTCGCCATCTACGACGCCGATGACCAGAAGCGCCTCCTGAAGGGCGTGCTCCAGGACCTGAAGCTCGATTCCAAGCAATGGGGTATCCCGGCCAGCCGCGTGGCGATCAGCGCCTGGAAGAACCAGGACGTCGGACCGGAGCAGGCCCTGCGCGAGGCCTCCATGTACGTCGACGAGGTCCACGCCAAGATCTACACCGCCTACCAGCAGGCCCTGCGCAAGTGCCAGGCGGTCGATTTCGACGACCTCATCCTCGAGACCGTCCATCTTCTGGAGCAGCACGACGAGGTCCGCCAGCAGTACGCTGGCAAGTTCCGCCATGTACTGGTCGACGAGTTCCAGGACACGAACGAGTTGCAGTTGCTTCTGATCAAGCTGCTGAGCTGCATCCATGGCAACGTCTTCACCGTGGGCGACGACGATCAGTCGATCTACGGCTGGCGCGGCGCGCGGGTGGAGAACATGCTCGAGTTCGACGAATACTTCCCCGGTGCCCGTACCTTCCGCCTCGAGCAGAACTATCGCTCGAAGGGGCATATCCTGGATGCGGCCAACCACGTCATCGCCCACAACCGCCACCGCAAGGGCAAGAACCTCTGGACCGACCAGGGCCTGGGCGAACAGGTGACAGTCGAGCAGCACCTCGACGCCGAGGATGAGGCCGCGCGCGTCGTGGAGATCGTCCAGCAGCATCGTCGCGGCGACGTCACCGTGCTCTATCGCACCAACGCTCAGTCTCGACTGCTCGAGGACGCCCTGCGCCGCGCCCGGATCCCGCACCAGGTCGTCGGCAGCGTCCAGTTCTACGAGCGGCGAGAGATCCGCGACCTGCTGGCCTATCTCAAGCTGGTGGCCAATCCCGCCGACGAGGTCTCCCTGCAGCGCATCATCAACCAGCCCAAGCGCAAGATCGGCCAGACCACCGTCGGCCGGCTTATCCAGTGCTCGCGGACGCACGACCTGCCGGTGGGCGACCTCGTCGCCCGTCCCGATCTGCTGGCGACGGCCCTCGGCAACGCCGCGGCCAGGCGAGTCGTGGGTTTCCTCAACCGTCTGGCCGACTGGCGCCGTGATGCGGCCGACCGCAAGCCGGTGCACGAACTCCTGCAGCGCATCGTCGCCGACATCGACTACGAAACCTTCCTGCACCAGGACGAGCCCGACACGGCCGCCGGCCGCATGGAGAACGTCGCCGAGCTCGTGAGCAGCGCACAGGCGTTCCACGAGGGATCCGACGGCGGCACGCTCGGCCAGTTCCTCGAGCAGACCGCGCTCGTCGCAGATCAGGACACGATCCAGGACGGCGACGGCGCCGTCCGGCTGATGACCGTTCACACGGCCAAGGGCCTGGAGTTCCCGGTGACCATCGTGACCGGCTGCGAGGACGAGCTCCTGCCGCACGTGACCAGCAGCGACACCGAGGCTGGCGTGGAGGAGGAGCGGCGGCTGTTCTACGTGGCCGTCACCCGTGCCAGGGAACGACTCTACCTCCTGCACGCCTCGCGGCGCCGTCGCTTCGGTAGCTACGAGGACACGCTGCCGTCACGCTTCCTCGGCGAGCTCCCCGAGGATGCGATCGAGCGACGCGAGCTCGATCACGGGTGGCAGGAACCCGTCGCTCGCTCCCTGTTCGGTGGTCCGCGGAAGGCTCGCGCCCCTCGAGATCTCTACAGCGCCAGCAGTCAGGCGAAGCGCCACCGCAAGGACGACTGGAACGCGGACGTCGCCCAGTCGGCGCAGCACTACGAGGGGCAACTCGTCAGCCACGCCAGCTTCGGCGCCGGCACCGTAGTGCGTGTCGAGGGCGACGAGGTGACCGTCGATTTCGGCGAGCACGGCCGCAAGCACATCCTGACCCGATATGCCCATCTGACCCCGCTGGACTGATTCCTGCAGCGGCTCCCGGTAGACCACCGATGTCATGCAATACCGGGAGCCACCCACGTGACCCGTGGAATCCTGCGTGCATTTTGCACGCTCGCCCTCGTCTCGACCTACCTGATCACCGACGCCGGCGCGGTCAGTCCGCCACGGCCCGGCACCCGGGCCGAACCGCCGGCGGTGCTCGTGACCTGGCCGAGCATCTCGCTGGATCGCGCTGCCAAGTCCGGACGGACCGATATCCACGCGCTCGTCCTGCCCGCCGGTTTCGACGATCTGGCCGGCGTGACCTCGATCGCGGCCCTCGAGCCGGTGTTCACCGGTCCAGGTTCGGTCGCCGATTACTGGGACGAGGTGAGCGACGGGCGGCTGAGCATCACGACCGACATCGCTCCCTGGCAGCGCGTCGAAGGGTCACGAGACTTCTACGCCGGCGACGACAACGGTCTGGACATGTGGGAAGCCCCGCACAACGCCGGCCGTTTCGTGCTCGACGCCGTGGCCGCTGCCGACGACCGCGGACTCGACTGGGGCCGATACGACAACGACGGTCCCGATGGCGTCCCCAACAGCGGTGACGACGACGGTACGGTCGACATGCTGGTCGTCATGCATGCGGGCCCGGGCGGCGAGTGCGGCACGAGCGACCTCTGGAGTCACCAGTACTTCCTCGCCGGCTGGGGATATGGCCGGTACACGACCAGGACCGCGCGGCCGGGAGGCGGCTTCGTCGAGGTGGACGACTACGTGCTCGTCCCCGAGCGTTCCTGCGAGACCGGCGTGATCGAGATCGGCGTCATCTGTCATGAGATGGGCCACCTGTTCGGTCTGCCCGACCTCTACGATACGCGGCAGGACCGCGCCGGGATCGGCGGGTGGGGCCTCATGGGCACCGGTGCCTGGGGCGGGGACGGCCAGCAACCCGCGTCCCCGTCCTGGCCGTGTGCCTGGAGCCGCGCCCAGCTCGGCTGGGCGACCGTGCAGGAGGTGCGTGTCGATGGACCGGTCACCATCACCGACGAGGTCCTCTCCGTGCGCGACCCCGACCAGCCGGCCGGCGAGCGATGGTTGATCGAGAACCGCCGGCGCACGGGTTACGACAGCTCGCTACCGGCGGCCGGATTGCTGATCTGGCACATCGACGACACCGTGATCGACGAGACGCGCCATCTCAACGAGGTCAACGCCGGCGAGATCCTCGGCGTCGCGCTCGAGGAGGCCGACGGCCGCACGGACCTGGTCTCGATCGGCGGCAACCGCGGCGATGCGAGCGATCCCTGGCCAGGACTGAGCGGCGCCACTCGCTTCTCCGGCCTGACCGCGCCGTCCAGCGACGCCAATGACGGTGCGGCGACCCGCGTCGCCCTGAGCGATATCCCCCTCGCCGCCGGGAGCATGACGTTCCAGGCTGCCGTCGGCGTCGACCATCTGGACACGACCCCGCCCGAGATCAGCCTGCTCGCGCCTCTCGGCGGCGAGGAGTGGACCCTCGGCGACGTCCATACCCTCCGCTGGTCGGCGACCGACGACGAGGCCATGGGCACCGTCGACTTGCATCTCAGCCGCGATGGTGGCCAGACCTGGCCTCGTCGACTCGCCAGCGAACTCGCGGGCGTCTCGTCGTGGTCCGGAACGCTCACCAGCGAGCCCGGCGATGCGCTGCGGATTCGCATCACTGCCCGCGACGCCGCCGGCAACGCGGCCGCGATCGTAAGCGAGCCGTTCGCCCTGGTCGACCGTTATGCACCGGCCGTCGAGCTGACCTGGACGCTCGAGCCCGGGGAGAGGCTCTTGCCTGGAGACCGCGTGACCGTCTCCTGGGCGGCGGCCGACAACGTCGGCATCGCCTCGGTAGACCTCGAGATCAGCTGCGACGATGGGGTGACCTGGGAGGAGACCGGCATCGTCGGGCAGCCGGCCATCTCGACGATCGCCTGGACGGTGCCCGATCGCTCCTGCCCGATCGCCCACCTGCAGGCCGTGGCGCGGGACGCGGCCGGCAACGTCGCCACTGCCCAGAGCGGCGCCTTCGCCATCATGGGCACGACCACCGACGTGCCCGATCCCACGGCCTGGCGCATCGGGCCGTGCGTCCCCAACCCATTCAACCCGCGCGCGACCATCCACTTCTCCATGCCCGAGGCGGGCCGGGTCCGGCTCACCGTGCACGATCTGCGCGGCCGCCGGGTCGCCAAGCTGGTCGATGGCCACCGGGGCGCCGGCCCGCACACGGTGCGCTGGGACGGCCGTGACGAACGCGGCCGGACCCTCGCCAGCGGCATCTACTACGTGCGTGCGACCGGCCCGGCGGGGCGGGCCCTGCTCAAGATCACGCTCGTCCGTTAGTCCGGAATCACCGCAGGAGAGTCACCTTGCGGACCGTGCGGTCGGTGGGCGTGCGCAGCTCCAGCCAGTAGACGCCCGAGGCCACGCGGCGCCCCGCCTCGTCACGTCCGTCCCAGACCCAGATGGCGGGCTCATCGCCCGTGGCGGGCTGCAGGCCGAGGTCGACCGACCGCACCCGGCGCCCGCGCGCGTCGTGGATCACTGCCTCGACGACGTCCGGCGCCGCGAGACGATAGGCCAGGTTCACCATGCCGCGGGCGGGATTGGGCCGGGCTCCGAGCGCGATCAGGCGTGGCGGCGGCGTGGTGGCCGTCCGCCGCAACAGCAGGCCCTCGGGATCGATCACCAGGCTGTCGATGGGCGCTACGGTGGCGATCTCGCGGCGGCCGAGTCGGTCCTCGAGCAAGAGATCGAGCCGTTCGACGAGCCCACCGGCGTGCACCTCGACCGGCACCCGTAGCCGGAACGAGGGCCCGTCGGCCGTCTGCAGCACCTCCACGAGTCGACGATCGCCGCCGAGGTCGCGCCAGCGGGCGCTCAGCTCGGGGACGGCCTCGGTGTCGAGCCAGGGTGCGAGGAACGCGGCGACGTCGCGGCCGGTCGCCTGCGACCAGATGGCCTCGAACGCTGCACGGTCGATGTGGCCCTGCTGGAGTTCGGGATGCCCGGCGTACTCGGCGAGCGCGGCGAAGAACACGTCGTCGCCCAGGTACTCGCGCAGCATGTGCAGCACCCAGGCCCCCTTGTCGTACACCAGCAGGCTGAGCACCGGGTCGGGATCGCCCAGCAGCCCGTCGCCGACGAACAGGTCGTCCCGACGCAGGAGATCGAGATATTCGAGATACTGATCCCGCCCCTCGGCGCGTTCGAGCCACAGGCACTCGACGTAGCGCGCGAAGCCCTCGTTGAGCCAGATATCCGCCCAGCGGCGCGGCGTGACGTTGTTGCCGAACCAGTGGTGGGCCAGCTCGTGCACCACGACGAGCTCGGCCCCGTCGTTGAGCATGGCCGTCGTGCCCATGGTGCTGACGGTCTGGTTCTCCATGGCCCCGAGCCAGACGAACTCGGCCTGCGCGTACTTCTCGCCCGGGAACGGGTACGGCCCGACCAGATCCTCGAGCCAGCGCAGCATCGCGCAGGTTGGCGCGAAGTCCCCGGCCAGATCTTCCTGGTGCTCGGCGAAGACGTGGTATTCCAGCGGCGTACCGTCGCAGTCCTCGAACCAGCTCACGAAGTTGCTCACCACCAGGCCGATCAGGTACGGCGCGACCTGGTGGTCGGTCCGCCAGTGCCAGGTCTGCTCGCCCGGCCCGGCCGGCGTGACCTCGAGCAGGCGGCCGGTGGCCACCACGGTCAGGGTGTCCGGCGCGGTGACGCGCATGGCGAGGGTCGACTTGTCGGCCGGGTGGTCCTTGCACGGCAGCCAGCTGTGCGTGGAGTAGGGCTGGCTGACGTTGCCGATGGTCGGTTCGTCGTTGTCCGGGCCATGGCGGCGCATGAGCAGGCCGGCCTGGAAGGGACCGTGCCGCGGTGGCCGTCCCGCGTAGTCGATCGTGATCTCGTGCACGGCCCCGACCATGGGCGCCTCCAGCGGCACCATGAGGCTGTCGCCCTGGTGGACGAACGGAACGGGGTCCCCGTCGCGCCAGACCTGGTCGATCGTCAGCTCGTCGACCAGATCGAGCCGCAGCGCGTCCGGCGGTGGCGTCAGCAGGGAGAGCCGCAACCGCGCGCGCGCGGCGATCCGTCCCGTGTTCGGTGGCAGGCTGGTCAGCGCGAGGTCGAGGTCGTAGTGCTCGACGTCGAACCCGCGGTCGTCCGGGCTGGGGATGCGTCCGGGCCAGGTGGCGGCCGGCGTCGACTTGTCGACCGGCGGCCACGTCGCGCGCGAGGCGCCGACGAGGCCGCCGATCAGGAAGACGGCGAGGAGCAGACGGGACGGCTTCATGCCGTCCAGTATAGCGCTAGTCCTGGCCGATCGCGCCGACCAGGGTCTTCTCCTGGTCGTTGAGGATGCGGTCCATGTCCAGCAGCAAAACCACCCGCTCCTGGAACTTGCCCACGCCGAGGAGGAACTCCGTGGCCCCGGCGTCGCCGAGGTGCGGCGGCGGCTCGACGCTGTCCGCGTCGATGTCCATCACCTCGGAGACCTCGTCCACCGTCACGCCCATGGTCACCAGCTCGTCGTTCATCATCACCTGGACGACCATGATGCAGGTCAGCTCGGTGGCCTCCCTGGCCCCCATTCCGAACTTCAGGCGCAGATCGATCACGGGGATCACCTTGCCGCGGAGGTTGATCACGCCGCTGACGAAGTCGGGCGTGCGCGGGACCGAGGTGATGTCCATCAGGCCGATGATCTCCTGGACCTTCAGGATCTGCAGGCCGTAGTGCTCGTCACCGAGCTTGAATCCCATGTACTTGCCGGCGGTGGCAATGGCGGTGCTCATGATGCTCCCCTTCGGATCGGATGTCTGCGCCGTCGACACCGGTGGGATCGGCCGTTCCGGAGGGGGCTTGAGGAAAAAAATTCCGGGTGGGTCAATCTTGCCGCCCGAGGCGTTCCAGGCGCAGCGAACCGTCGAGATTCCAGTCCCAGCCCTCGATGGACGGGCGCGCGGCGACGAACGCCCGGGTCCGCACCAGCGGCTGCACGACGCGCTCGCGCTCCAGGCGGCGCATCGCCGCGAGCGCCGATCCGGGCGCGGCGGCATCGGTGAACTGCGCCGGTCGGGCACCCGGGGGCACGGCCTCCGTGGCGGCGTCGCCGTCCAGGGCGATCGCCTGCAGCCAGGCGGCCAGGCTCAGGAGTCGCGCCAGCTCGTCGCAGGGCCGCGCGAATCGCCGGGGCCAGGGGACGACCGCTGCCCCGATGGGGTCCTGCTGCACGTGGGCACCGAGTGCGGAGGGGTCGACCGCCAGCGCGGTCGGACGATCGCCCGGACTGGGCTCCGGCGGCCGCGCCAGGGGGCCGCGACCGGGAATGTCGTCGTCCCGGATGGGGCGGGCGGCGACCGTGGCCAGGCGCTCGGCCAGCGCGCCGGCCTCGGGGTCGTCGGCGGGCCAGAGGATCAGGTTCTCGTCGCTCGCCGGACGATCCTCGGTCTCCGGCAGGGGTGGCGGGACGAGGCTGGGGGTGGCCGCGCGCAGGGTCGTGCAGAGGCCGGGCGGCGGCTCGTACGCCGAGAAGTCGGCGGGCGCGGCCAGCGCGTCGCCGATCTCGCGGGCGAGGACGCGCTGCTCCCAGCCGGTGGTCCAGCGGCGGTCGGCCTCCGGGGCGATCAGGTAGTACCAGCGATCCCAGGGCAGCTCGAGCACGTCGACCAGACGTCGCCCCGCGTAGTAGTCGTGTACGCGTCGCGAGCGATCGACCACGGCGTGCAGACCTGTGTCCAGCAGGTCGCGAGCGTCGGTCCCCTCCCCGATCAGGAGGATCTCCAGGCGCGGCCACGATGGCCCCCGGGGATGCTCGGCCGCCGGGAGCAGCGTGAGCTCGCCGCCGCGGGGCGAACCCTCCGGCCGGCACGGACCGGACCCGGCGAGCCACCCGCGGCCGTCCGAATCGCCGACCACTGCCAGCGCGGGATGGGCGAGGTCCAGAGGGAGGTTGTCGCTCGGCGTCCGGAGCCGGATCAGCAACTCGTCGCGGTCGAGGATCGCGACCGCATCGCCACGGGGATCGAAGCGCAGGAACGGGTCCGGTTCGCCGCGCAGCCGGCAGAGGGCCACCGAGCGGCGCCAGGAGGCGATCACCGCGGTCGCGTCGGCCGGCGTACCGTCCCAGAACCGGGCGGCCGGGCGGAGCTCGAATCGCCAGACCCGGCCGCCGTCATACGCGGTCCACCGGCGCGCGAGACCCGGTCGGGCCGCGCCGTCGCAGTCCAGACGCACGAGGGTCTCGTAGAGGCCGGCGAACACGTGGCGCTCGGCCTCGCTGGCCGGCAGTGGCGCCCGGCTGGGAAGCACGTCGCCCGTCATCGCCACCGAGATGGGCGCCCGCCCATCGCCGTCGCCCGCCGGCGGGCAGGTCACGGCCGCCTCCGCCGGCAGAAGCGCTTCCGGAAGCTCGTGCGGGCGTTCCCGCCAGCCGCCCCCGCCGCTGCTGCAGGAGCCGAGCAGGCCGGCCAGGGCCACGATGAGGAATGAACGGAGCATGCGCACATGGATGCAGGCGAAGACGACGCTTGACAAGTAAGGAAATACTTAGTCATACTGCGGATTCCCGGCAGAGGGTGGAAGGGAATCCACCACATTCCGCACGGAGGCGCCAGTTTCGATCGCCTGGAGCTGCGAAGATGACTCCCGCCAGTGTGCCCGTCTCCCTGCCTCCGCTGTTGCTGGCGATCCTCGGCGTGGGCATGGCCACGCTCGCCGCCGCCCTCGTGGTCCAGCTCCGTCGGCAGGTCCGGGCCGCCTGGGCGGAGACCGGGCGCGTGCACGCCACGAGCACGGCCCGCTTCGTGGCGGTCGGCGACCTCATCGACGACGTGCTGTTCGAGACCGACGATCACCAGATCCTCACCTACACCAATCGAGCGTTCCACGAGCTGACGGGCTTCCGGCGGCGCGATCTGCGCAGTGGACTCTCCCTCGCGGACGTCCTCGACCTCGCCGGCGACGACGTCCGGCGAGAGTTCGAGCGTCCCGACCAGGATCAGGGGGTGCGCGTCCTGCGCTCGCACGTGTGTTGCCGCGACGGTGCCCGCGTGCCCGTCTCGATACGCATGACCCCGATCGCCGAACGCGAGCGCAGCGCCGGCTGGCGCTGCCTGGTCGAGCCCGTCGCGGAGGAGACCGAGACGACGCCGCACGCGGTCGAGGCCCTGCTGGGCGACATCCTCAGGGACTTCAACGAGACCCCGCGCGACCAGCACACGGCCGCCATCGGCCGTGCGCTGGCGGGGATCGGGCGCCAGGTCGGCGCCGACCGCTGCTACCACTACGCCGTGAGCGCAGACGACCGGCACCTCGAGAGCTTCAGCCAGTGGTACGCGCCGGGGGTCTCGCCGATGTCCGGCGACCGCCTGCTGCCGGGCCTGGATCACTACGCGTGGACGCTAGAACGTCTGCGCGAGGACGGGGTCCTGGCCGTGCCGGACGTCGCCGAGTTGCCGGCCGACGCGGTGCCGGAGGGCGAGCGGTGGCGAAGCCAGGGCATCACCTCGCTACTGGTCGCGCCGCTGCGTCACGGATCGAGGATCGTCGGCATCGTCGGCTGCGAGACCCTCGGACGGGTCCGCACCTGGGGCATCGGCGACCGCCAGCTGCTCGAGGCGATCGCGCAGATCTGCCAGCGCGTCCAGAACCACGACCGCACCGCGACACGGCTGGACGAGGCCAACGAACGGGCCAGCGACCTCGTCGACCTCCTGCCCGAACCGGTGGCCATCGTCGACGCCGACGGTCGGGTGGTGGCCTGGAACGCGGCGCTGGCCCGTCTGGTCGACCGGGACCTGGACACGGTGCGCGGGGCCGACGCGTCGGCGACGCTCGACGAGGTCCTGCCCGGGGCGGGCGCGTGGTTCGCCGGGAAGGCCGAGGGCGAGTGCGTGGCCAGCGATTTCTTCGTCGATGGCGACCGCTGGCTGCAGCTGTCGGTGCGGCCGCTGAAGAACCGCGAGTGCATCGTCCACTTCTGCGACATCACCCGCGTCAAGCAGG
The DNA here is from genome assembly GCA_014730255.1 of bacterium. Taxonomy (GTDB): domain Bacteria; phylum Krumholzibacteriota; class Krumholzibacteriia; order LZORAL124-64-63; family LZORAL124-64-63; genus Glo-17. Next base: position 19,196 of record WJIQ01000064.1, read on the forward strand.
AGGAGTGCCGGATCCGCGACCGCGCCGAGCGGCTCGAGCGGACGGTCGCCGACCGCGATCAGCAGCTGCAGCTCGCCCGCGATCGCCTGGTGGCGACCCAGCGGGAGACCGCCGTCGCGAGCATGGTGAGCGGGCTCGCCCAGGAGCTGGACGCGTCGGTGGGCGACGGCCTGACCGCGGCCGGCGAGCTGCTCGAGCGCACCAGCGAGCTGGACCGGGCCTACGGCGACGGCCTCATGACGCGATCGCAGTTCGAGGATTTCCTCGACGTGTCGAGGTCGTCGTCGGCGCTGATCGTCGGCAACCTCCAGCGCGCGGCCGATCTGATCAGCGGCATGCGGCAGGCCGCCGTCGATCAGCAGGTCGCCGATCGTCGCCGACCCATCGCGCTGAGGAGCTACCTGGGCGACATGCTGGCGAGCCTGGCGCCCCGGCTGCGCGAGCGTCACATCGACATCACCTTCGACTGCCCGGACGACCTCGAGATCGAGGCCGACCCCGGCAGCCTGTACAGGGTCGTCAGCAACCTGGTGATGAATGCGTTGCAGCACGGCTTCGAGGGCATGCTGGTCGGCGAGATCAGGATCAACGCCGGCCGCGACGGCGACCGGCTGGTCATCGACTTCGAGGACAACGGTCGCGGCATGACGAGCGAGCAGCTCGAGCGCATGTACGACCCGGCGCGACGTTCCGGCGGAGCCGGCCTCGGCCTGCACATCGTCTACAGCCTGGTGACCAGGACGCTCGGCGGCACGATCACCTGCCGCAGCCGATCGGGGTCGGGGACCTCGTTTCGGATCGAGCTCCCACTGACCAGCGAGGTCCGACGCCATGCCCATGGTTGAGATCCCGGTCGAGGACGTCGTCCTCTTCGCCAGCGAGGACGTGCACGAGCCGGACGAGCGGCGGCTGGTGGTCATCGTCGACGAGGACGAGGCGGTCCATCGCCGGGCGCGCGAGATGCTGGCCGGCCGTCCGGTGACGTTCCTGAGCGCGTACTCCACGGCCGGCGCGCGCGACATGCTGCGCGACCATCCCGAGGTGGCCGTCGTCCTGCTCGACGACGGGCTCGAGCGCGACGGGGCCGGCCTGCGGCTGATGCAGTTCCTGCGTCACGAGCTGGGGAACCACCGCGCCCGCGTGGTCCTGCGTCCCAGCCAGCAGCTGCGGACCCGGCTGCTCGTGGCCCTGCGCGAGTACCACGAGATCCAGCTCATGACGCGCGCCCGCGAGGGCATGCGCAGCGTCCTGGATGCGGGCCGGGCCCTCTTCGCGCACCGGGACGTCGACGGTCTGGTCGCCCAGGTCCTGCACGACCTGGTCGAGCTCGTCGCCTCCGATCCGCACAGCCTGCGTGTCCGGGGCGCGGTGGCGTCGCCGGACCTGGTCGTCTGCCGGACGTGCCGGATGGATCCCGACCTCGTCGGACGGCCGCTCGGCGACCTGCTGCCGCCAAAGACCCGACACGTGCTCCCGATGGTCCTGGACCGAGGGACGGGCGTCTTCCGTTCCGACGGCTACCTCGGCGTGCTCGGCGACGAGGATCAGAGTCGGCACGTGTTGCACCTGGCCTGGGACCACCTCGGAGTCGACGCCGACCGCGATCTGGTCCGTCTGTTCATGGCCAACGCGTCGATGGCGTACCGGAACCTCGCGCTGAGCAAGGAGATCCAGGTCACGCAGCGGGAGATCATCCACACGCTGAGCCAGGTCGTCGAGACACGCTCGAACGAGACCGCCAATCACGTCCTGCGGGTCGGCCTGCTGGCAGCGCGTCTCGGCGAGCTCGCCGGGCTGTCCCCGACCGAGATCGACGTGCTGCGCATGGTCGCGCCCATGCATGACGTCGGCAAGGTGGGCATCCCCGACGCCGTGCTGCTGAAGCCCGGCGCGCTGACCGACGAGGAGCGGCGCCTGATCAACGGCCACACGATCATCGGCCACACCATCCTCTCGCGCTCGGAACGCCGCATGCTGCGGGCGGCGGCCGTGGTCGCTCTCCAGCACCACGAACGCTGGGATGGCGGAGGGTATCCCGAAGGCCTCGCCGGTGAGGCGATCCACCTGCACGCGCGCATCACCGCCATCGTCGACGTCTACGACGCGCTCACGCAGGATCGCGTCTACCGGCCGGCCATGAGCCACGAACGCGCCATCGAGCTGATCGCAAGCGACGCGGGGCAGGCGTTCGATCCCCAGCTGGCCGGGATCCTCGTGACGCACGAGGCGGAGTTCCGGGCCATCCGCGACGCTCACCCCGACGAGGCGTAGCAGGCGTCCACGATCTCCATCGTCCGCAGACCGTCGATCGCCGTGACCGGCGCCGGCCGGCCGGCGGCCACCGCATCGCGCCATTCCTCGAGCATCGGCGGAAGCGTCGGCACCCGCGCGTCGACCATCTCCCGGTGCTCGTCGCGGTCGCGACGGAGGAGGAGGCCGCCGTCGAGGTAGTCGACCGCGAGCTGCCCCTCCTCGCCCACCGCTTCGAGCCAGCAGGCCCGGCTGCGGGTGTACTTGCTCACCTCGAAGCTCACCCACGCGCCGTCGTCCAGCTCGGCGCGGGCGAGGAAGAAGTCCTCGACCACGGGATTGAGCACGCGTCGCTGGCGCGACTCCACGTGGACGACCTCGCGACCGGTGAGCCAGCGCGCGAGATCGAAGATGTGCACGCCGGTCAGCAGGACCGACCCGCCGACCGTCTCGTCGAGTTCGCGCTGCCAGGCCAGCGCGGTCGGCGCCAGCCGCTGGGCGAGCCGCACGTGGTGCACGCGGCCCAGCTCGGACCACAGTTCCCGCGCGCGCCGCAGGACCGGGTTCCAGCGCAGGGTCTGGGCGACCATCAGCTGGCCGTCCAGGTCGACCAGCTCACGGGCCTCGGCCAGCGTGCCGGTCATCGGCTTCTCCAGGAGCACCGGCTTGCCGGCGGCCAGCGCCAGGCTTGCGAACCGGGCGTGGGTCGAGGGAGGCGTGGCGACGATCACCGCGTCGACGTCCTCGCGGGCGATCAGGGTGGCGCCGTCGGTCTCGAGCGCCACGCCGGACCGGTCGGCGAGCGCCTGGCCCGCGGCGCGGTCGCGCCGGCAGATGGCCACGGGCGCGACGCCCGCGACGTCGTGTCGCAAGTGCTTCAGGTACCGGCTGCCGTGTGTCCCGGCGCCGACGATTCCCACGCGCCATGTCATCGCTGGTTGACACTCCGGAAGGGCCGTCCGGCGCCACCGGTGGCCTGCGCGGCCGCCATCGCGCCCGGAACGGCCGGGTCCGCATCCTGCAACCCGTCCGGCCTCGGCGGCGGGCGACGGGCGCTCGCCGGCATCCTACCGTGACCTCCCGCCAGGAGCAACCGCATGCGCCTTGTTCTCATCCTCGTGGGCCTCGTCGCCCTCGTCCCCGGCCTGGCCGCGGCCGAGCTCGTGATCAACGAGCTGCTCGCCGACCCCGCCTACGACTGGAACGGCGACGGCGAGATCGATCCGACCCTCGACGAGTGGGTCGAGGTCTACAACCCGGGGCCCGACGCGGTCACCCTGACCGGCTACTGGCTCCGCGACGGCCTCGGCGAGACGCCGCACCTGAACCTCTTCGGCACCCTCGCCGCGGGCGAGATCGCCGTCTTCTACGGACACCACGCCGTGGCCTGGCAGGGCGAGAATGGCGGCGGGTCGTCGGGCCTGTCGCTCAACAACGGCGGCGACACGGTCGAGCTGCTGCGCACCAACGGCGACGACCCCGACCAGCTCGACGTGATCGACACCCACACCTACGAGGACCACACCGCCGACGACGATCGGGCCAGCGGCCGCCTGCCCGATGGCGGCCAGTGGGGACTGTTCGACGGCCTCAACCCCTACGAGGGCGACCTCGAGCCCCAGGGCACCGGCTGCGAGCCGACGCCCGGCGCGACCAACGACTGCCCCGGCGGGACGCCGACCGCGGCCGCGAGCTGGAGCACCGTGAAGGCCCCGTTCGACTGATCTCGAACCCGTGCAGGACGGTCCGAAAGCTGGTATCGTGGGACGGCCCGGCATCGCCGGGCCGTTCGTCCGTCGAACCAAATCAGCGAGGAGAAGACCGTGGCCAAGCGAGTGGTGATCTGCGGTGCCGTGCGCACCCCCATCGGCAAGTTCCAGGGCGGCCTGGCGGCGCTGCCCGCACCGAAGCTGGGCGCGGAGGCCGTGCGCGCGCTGCTCGAGCGCACCGGCCTCGACGCGGCCAGCCTCGACGAGGTGATCCTGGGCAACGTCGTCCAGGCGGGCCAGCACCAGAATCCGGCCCGTCAGGCCGCCATCTTCGGCGGCGTGCCGGCGGCCATCAGCGCGATGACCGTCAACAAGGTCTGCGGCTCGGGCCTGAAGTCCGTGGCCCTGGCCGCCCAGGCGATCCGCGCCGGCGACGCGCGCTGCGTCCTGGCCGGCGGCTTCGAGTCCATGAGCAACATCCCGTACGCCCTGCCCAAGGCGCGCAATGGTCTGCGCCTCGGCCACGGCGAGATCGTCGACCTGCTCGTCCACGACGGCCTGTGGGACGTCTACAACGACTACCACATGGGCATGACCGCCGAGTGGGTGGTCGACACGTACGAGGTCAGCCGCGAGGATCAGGACGCGTTCGCGGCCGAGAGCCACCGCCGCGCCGCGGCCGCCATCGAGAAGGGCGAGTTCGCGCGCGAGATCGCGCCGGTCCAGGTCCCGCAGCGCAAGAAGGACCCCATCACGGTCGACACCGACGAGGGTCCGCGGTCGGACACCACGGCCGACGGCCTGGCGAAGCTGCGCCCGGTGTTCAAGCGGGACGGCGGCTCGGTCACCGCCGGCAACGCCTCGAGCATCAACGATGGCGCGGCCGCCCTGCTGGTCTGCGACGAGGACTTCGCGACCGCTCACGGCCTGGAGATCCGCGCCGAGATCACCGCCTACGGCACCGGCGCCGTCGAGCCCAACGAGGTGATGATGGCCCCGGTGACCGCCGTCGGCCGCCTCTTCGAGCGCACCGGCACCGCGATCGGCGACTACGACCTCGTCGAGGTCAACGAGGCCTTCGCCGCGCAGGCGGTCGCGGTCACGCGCGAGCTGGCTCTCGATCCGGAGAAGACCAACGTCCGCGGTGGCGGCATCAGCCTCGGCCACCCCATCGGCGCCAGCGGCGCCCGCATCCTCGTCACCCTGCTGCACGCCCTCGAGGACACCGGCGGCGAGCAGGGCCTGGCCACCCTCTGCCTCGGCGGCGGCGACGCCGTGGCGCTGACCATCCGCCGTGTCTAGGCGAAGAAGGGAGCACGCGACATGAAGGTTTCCGTGATCGGCGGCGGCACCATGGGCAACGGCATCGCCCACGTGTTCGCCCAGCATGGCCACGACACGACGATCATCGACTCGTCGACCGACGCGCTGGACCGCGCCCGGGCGACCATCGAGAAGAATCTCGGCCGCATGGTCAAGAAGGAGAAGATCTCCGAGGACGACGCCCGCGCCACGCTCGACCGGATCACCACGACGACGGATCCCGGTGCGGCGGCCGAGGGCCGACTGGTGGTCGAGGCGGTGTTCGAGAGCTTCGAGGTCAAGCGCGACATCTTCCAGAAGCTCGACGGCATCTGCCCCGACGAGACCGTCCTGGCCAGCAACACCAGCAGCATCAGCCTGACGAAGATCGGCGGCGTGACCGGACGCGCCGACCGCACGATCGGCATGCACTTCATGAACCCGGTACCGATGATGAAGCTGGTCGAGGTGATCCGGGGGCAGGCCACCAGCGACGCGACCCTGCAGTTCGTGACCGAGACCGCCCAGCAGCTCGGCAAGGTGCCGGTCACCGTGCAGGATTACCCCGGCTTCATCTCCAACCGCGTGCTCATGCCCATGATCAACGAGGCCGTCTACTGCCTCATGGAGGGCGTGGCCACGCGCGAGGCCATCGACGAGGTCATGAAGCTGGGCATGGCCCATCCCATGGGCCCGTTGACCCTGGCCGACTTCATCGGCCTGGACATCTGTCTGGACATCATGGAGGTGCTGTACGAGGGGTTCGGCGACAGCAAGTACCGTCCGTGTCCGCTACTGCGTCGCATGGTCGACGCCGGGTTCCTGGGCCGGAAGTCCGGCCGCGGATTCTACGAGTACGAGTAGGAGGCGCGCGTGGACTTCGAGCTCACCGAGAATCAACGCATGATGCGCGACATGACGCGCGACTTCGCCGCGCGCGAGCTGGCGCCCATCGCCCAGGAGATGGACGAGGAGGGCCACCTGCCCGACGACGTGCTGACGAAGATGGCCGGGGCGGGGTTCTTCGCCCTCAGCTACCCGGAGAAGCACGGCGGCCTCGGCCTCGACACCACGTCCTACGGGCTGGTGATCGAGGAGCTGTCGCGGCAGGCGGCCGGCGTGGCCATCATGGCCATGGTGCACAACAGCGTCGGCTGCTACCCGGTGGCGAGCTTCGCGAGCGAGGAGGTGCAGGCGAAGGTCCTGCCACGGATGGCCGCCGGCGAGCTGGCCGGGTTCTGCATCTCCGAGGCGGGCGCCGGCAGCGACGCCGCGGCGTTGCGCTGCAACGCCCGTCGCGACGGTGATCACTACGTCCTCGACGGCGAGAAGATGTGGGTGACCAACGGGGCGCGCGCCGCGTTCTACGTCGTCCTCGCACGCACGCCGGGCACCACGGGCCACCGCGACATCCACGCCTTCCTGGTCGAGGCCGGTCAGGACGGGGTCACGGTCGCCAAGAAGGAGGACAAGCTCGGCCTGCGCGCCAGCGACACCGTCGTGATCAGCCTCGAGGGTGTCCGCGTGCCCGAGGCCCATCGTCTCGGTGACGAGGGCGAGGGGTTCAAGATCGCCATGCAGGCCCTCGACGGCGGTCGCATCGGCGTGGCCTTCCAGGCCCTGGGTATCGCGCGCGGCTGCCTCGACGAGGCGATCGGCTTCGCGCGGCAGCGCGAGGCGTTCGGGGCGACCCTGGCCGATCAGCCCGTGATCCAGCACAAGCTGGCCGACATGGCCACCGAGCTGGACGCGGGCCGGCTGCTGGCCCTGCGGGCCGCGTGGCTCAAAGACTCGGGCCGGCCGTTCACCCGGGAGGCGGCCATGGCCAAGCTGTTCGCCACCGAGGCCGCCGGCCGCATCGCCGACGAGGCGCTGCAGATCCACGGCGGGTACGGCTACGTCAAGGAGTACCCCGTCGAGCGCTACTACCGCGACGTGCGCATCACGCGCATCTACGAGGGGGCGAGCGAGATCCAGAGGCTGGTGATCGCCCGTAGCCTCCTACGCGAGCAATAGCCAGAGCCAGTTGGCGACGATCAGTCCGAGGACCAGGCCGGCCGCCGCGCGGCGGCCGGCCGGCGTCCAGACCACGCGCCGACGCCACCGTGGCCGCAGCGTCTGCGCCACGGCGACCACCGCCCAGAGCGCCACGATCACGACCGCCGCCACGGCCAGCGGATTGGCCAGGAGCGCGCCGGTCACGTCGCCGGACGCGAGCGCTCCCAGGGCGCGCGTGGTGCCGCACGTGGGGCACCGCAGGCCGGTCATCTGCCGCCATGCGCAGGGGCCGGCGAGGTCGGCCACCCGCGGCGCCAGGGGCAGCGCGATCGCCGCCGCCACGCCCAGCCATCGCGCCAGGGGCGCGTCGCCGGGTTCGAGCCTCATGCCAGGATCGAAAGGCCGAGGATCGCCGCGAGCCCGGAGGCCAGCAGCAGCAGGGCGACGACCGCCGGGGCGAGGACGGCGACCGCGGCCTTCCACGGCTCGCATCCGTGCACCCGGCTGAGCCCGATGACGTCGACGACCAGCTCCCAGAGCAGGCCGATCGGCCCGCCGCAGAACGGCAGGACGGCCAGCAGGCGCGTCGCTCGGCCGTAGGCGACCACGCGCGCGGTGGCCTCGAAGCCGAGGCGCCGGCCATCGAGGAGGATCAGCATCAGGTGGAAGACGCCCGCCCGCACGAAGACCATGGCCACGGCGATCACCGGACCGAAGACGAGCGCGCCGACGCCCAGCAGCGGGCTCGAGATCTCGGGCGCCACCAGCCCGGAGAGCCCGCCGGTGGCCAGGCCCCACATCCAGTCCAGCACCGCGCCGACCAGCGCGAGCACCATCGCGAAGAGGACCGGCTGGGTGAGCCCGAGCCCGACGGGCATGCGGCCGAAGAACCGCGACGGTTCCAGCAGGACCAGACGGATGGTCAAGACGAGCGCGTTGATGGCTCCGTAGCGGTCGCGCTCTTCCCAGGGCGGCGGCTGCAATCCGGTCATCGGGCGTCCCTTCGTTGCCCGCATTACGCAGCGGACGCATAATGCGTTGCAATCGAGGCGTCGAGCCCTCATGGTAGCGCGAACCATCGAAGGAGGACACATGCGCTGGAGCGTGAGCAAGGGAAACCTCGGAACGACGGCGGCCGATCTCGTGGTGATGCCCGTGGCCGCGGGCGAGAAGGCAGCCGACATGGCCGCCATCCAGCAGCTGGCCGGCGACCATGGGGATCTGGGCAAGCTCGTCGCCGCTGCCGGGTTCACCGGCGAGGCCGGCACGACGTTGCCGGTGCACTGCTCGGGGATGGCGACCGGCTGGATCCTGCTGGTGGGCATGGGGCCGGCGACGGAGGTCTCGCTCGAGGGGTTGCGCAAGGCGGCCGGCCATGCCGCCCAGGCGGCGCGGCGCATGAAGGCGGCGCGCGTGCTGGCCATGCCGACCCTGGTCGGCGGCGGGTTCGACGCGACGACGGTGGCCCGCTGCTGGGTCGAGGGCTCGACCATGGCGCTGGCGCCAGCCGGCCCGGCCGATGCCGAGAAGCTCGCGAAGGAGAAGGCGCCGACCTGGAAGCTGCTGCCGGCCGCGGGCGACGACCTGGCGGCCGTTCGCCAGGGCGTGCGCGAGGGCGAGGCCGCGGCCGCCGGGTGTCTGGAGGCACGCCGCCTGGTCAACCTGCCGCCGAACCAGCTGACGCCCGTCCTGCTGGCCGCGGCCGCCCGCGATCTGGCCGAGGCCCACGATTACAAGTGCACCGTCATGGGACCGGCCCAGCTCCGGCGGCTGAAGATGGGCGGCATCCTGGGCGTGGGCCAGGGCAGCGAGAACGAGCCGCGCCTGGTGATCCTCGAGACGCGCCAGGCGCCGCGCGGCGCGCCGACCGTCGCGCTCGTGGGCAAGGGCATCACCTTCGACACCGGCGGCATCAGCCTCAAGCCGGGCGCCAAGATGGACACCATGAAGTGCGACATGGGCGGTGCGGCCGGCGTCCTAGGTGCGGCGGCGATCATCGCGGCGCGCAAGCTGCCCGTCCGGCTGGTCGTGGCCGTGCCGACGGCCGAGAACATGCCCGACGGCCGGGCGATCAAGCCGTCGGACGTCCTGGAGATGGCCAGCGGGTCGACCGTCGAGGTCCTCAACACCGACGCGGAGGGCCGCCTGATCCTCGCCGACGCCCTGCACCACGTGGGTGCGAAGAAGCCCGACTACGTCATCGACATGGCGACCCTCACCGGCGCCTGCGTCGTGGCCCTCGGCAGCGATTTCGCCGGAGTCATGGGGACCGACGGCGATCTGATCGACGTGCTCGAGCAGGCCGGCGGCGAGACCGGCGAACGGGTCTGGCCCCTGCCCCTGATCGACGCCCACCACGAGGCGCTGCGCTCGAAGGTGGCCACGCTCAAGAACATCGGCGGCCGCGAGGCCGGCGCCCTGACCGCCGCGGCGTTCCTGGCCCACTTCGTGCCCGAGGACATCGCCTGGGCGCACGTGGACATCGCCGGCCCGGCCTGGACGGACAAGGGCGGCCCGCTCGGCCCGCGCGGCGGCACGGGCTTCGGCGCCCGCCTGCTCGCCCGCGCCGTGGAGCTCCTCGTCACGTGACCGATCGGCGCGCGCTCACGGTCCGGCAGCTGAACGAGGCGATCCAGGCGGCGCTGAAGGGCGCCTTCCCCGAGCCCGTCTGGGTCAAGGGGGAGGTGCAGCGCCTGCCGCGCGACGCCGCCCGGCGCAACCACGTCTACTTCGAGCTGCACGAGGCCGGCGACAACGGGGCCGCCGGCTTCCAGATCCCCACGGCCATCCTGCAGTGGGACCGCAACCGCTTCGGCCTCGGCCGGTTCCTCGACGGCACCGACCCGGCGTTCCAGCTGCAGAACGAGCTCGAGGTCTGCCTGCTCTGCCGGGTCGATTTCTACCCGCCGTTCGGCAAGACCAGCCTGAAGGTCGTCGGCATCGATCCGGAGTTCTCCCTCGGCCAGCTCGAGGCCCAGCGTCGCCGCGTGCTCGCCTGGCTCGAGCAGGAGGGCCTGCTGCGCCTGAACGCCACGCGCCCGCTGCCCGATCTGCCGCTGCGCGTGGGCCTGATCACCAGCCGGGGCAGCGCGGCCGAGCAGGACTTCCGCACCGGCCTGCAGGCCAGTGGCTACGACTTCGGCGTCATGCTCGTCGACTGCCGCGTGCAGGGCGAGCAGACCGCGCCCCAGATCATCGCCGCCCTCGAGCATCTGGCCGGCCAGGATCTCGACGTCGTCGTGATCACCCGCGGGGGCGGTTCGCGGGCCGACCTGAGCTGGTTCGACCAGGCGCCCCTCTGCGAGGCGGTGGCGCGCTGTCCGCTGCCGGTGGTCACGGCCATCGGCCACGAGATCGACACCAGCCTGGTCGACCTCTGCGCCCACACCCGCTGCAAGACCCCGACCGCGGCGGCCGAGCTGCTGACCGAGCGCGTGCGCGAGCAGGATCGGCGCCTGGAGGAGGCGGCCCGGCGTCTGCAGGACCTCGCCGCGCGCCGCCTGCGCGAGGCGGAGCAGCGCCTGGAGGTCATCCGGCGGCTCGCCCCGGCCATCGAGGCCTGGCGCGACCGGAGCCGCCACCGCCTGCACGCGATGTCGACCGGTCTGGCGCTGCACATCGGACCGCTGGTCGACCGTCACGAGCGGCGGCTGCAGGACGCGGCCAGCCGCATCGCCGCCCGCGCCGAGCGCCGCGTGGGGGCGGCCCGGGACAAGGCCGGTTATCTTGCCGGACGGGTCGCGCGGGAGGCCGTGCGGGCCGCGGCGGCGCCGCGCCCGCGGCTGGACCTGCTGGCCGAGAAGGTCCGCCTCCTCGACCCGGCGCGATTGCTCGAACGAGGATTCACCCTGACCCTCGATGCCCGGGGGCGCGTCCTGCGTCGCGTCGCCGACGTCACCCCCGGCCAGACGCTGCGGACGCGCTTCGCCGACGGCGAGGTCACCAGCGTCGAGACGCGCCCGCGCCGGAGCAGGAAACGCAAAGGAGATGCCGGTGGCGGAGAAGAAGACCCCGGTCAGCAAGCTCTCTTTTAACGACGCCGTGGCCGAGGTGGAGGCCATCGTCGACCGTCTGGAGAACGACCAGACCGACGTCGACGAGCTCGCCGGCGAGGTCCAGCGCGCCGTCGAGCTGATCACCAGCTGCCGCGAGCGGCTCGAGCGGACCGACAGCGAGGTCCGGGAGCTGGTGACCCGGCTGCAGAAGATCGCCCCGACCGAGGACGACGCGCCGCCGGCGAGCGACGCCGCCGACGTGCCGTTCTAGCGACGCCATGGCCCCGCTGATCACCGTCCAGCGCCTGACCAAGGACTACCACCTCACCGACCGCCGCGAGGGCGTGCTCGGCGGGATGGTCGACCTCGTGCGGCCCCAGAAGCGCATGCTGCGCGCGGTCGACGACGTCTCGTTCACCATCGATCCCGGCGAGATGGTGGGCTACATCGGCGCCAACGGTGCCGGCAAGAGCACGACCATCAAGATGCTCACCGGGATCCTGACCCCCACCAGCGGCGAGGTCCGCGTCGGCGGGCTGGTGCCCTACCGGCAGCGGCAGAGCTACACCCGGCACATCGGGGTGGTCTTCGGCCAGCGCACGCAGCTGTGGTGGGACCTGGCGGTGGTCGAGAGCTTCCGCCTCCTGCAGCGCATCTACGAGGTGCCGGAGGCTCGTTACCGCGAGCAGATGACATTCTTCAACGAGCTGCTCGGCATCGACGAGTTCCTGCACCAGCCGGTGCGCAAGCTGAGCCTCGGCCAGCGCATGCGCTGCGACCTGGCGGCCGCCCTGCTGCACGAACCGCGCGTCCTGTTCCTGGACGAACCGACCATCGGCCTGGACGTGGTGGCCAAGGAGAACGTGCGCGGGTTCCTGCGCCAGGCGCGCGAGCAGCTGGGCGTGACCGTCATCCTGACCACCCACGACCTGACGGACATCGAGCAGCTCTGCCGGCGCATCATCATCATCGACCACGGCAAGGTCATGTACAACGGGCTGCTCGAGGACCTGCGCCGCGGGCCGGGCCACAAGCTGCGGCTGTGCCTGGACCTGGCCGAGCCGGTGGCCCCGGCCGAGCTGCAGGCCGCGTGCGCGCACCTGCCCGTGGAGTGGGCCGAGACCGAGGGGGCCGACCGGACGCCGGTCCTGCGTCATTGCGCCCTGTTCTCGCGGTCGGAGACCAACGCGGCGACCATCCTCGCCGCCGTCCTCGCCGCGCACCGTCTGCGGGACATGGCGCTCACCGAGCCGGCCATCGAGGACGTCGTCCGCCGCATCTACCGCGAGGGGCTCGTCCCCGCCCCGGAGGCGCTGGGATGACCGAGCTCGTGCTCACGCCCTGGCGTCGTGACCGGGCGGCCACGCTGCGCCTCTACGTCGGCTTCGTGCGCCTGGCCTTCCTGAAGTTCCTCGCCTACCGGTTGCGTTACTACACCGGCGTGGTCAGCTACACGGTCTTCGTCGCGGGCAACGCCTACCTCTACCGCGCGCTCTATGCCAGCCGCCCCGAGGCCGCCGGTGCGGAGATCGGCGGGCTGACCCTCGCCGAGATGATCACCTACATCGCCGTGGCCTGGATCGGCCGCAGCTTCACGTTCAACAACATCGACCGCATGCTCGCGATGCAGGTCCAGCAGGGCGAGATCGCGATGCAGCTGATCAAGCCCCTGCATCCGCAGACGGTCATGCTGTTCGAGGCGGTGGGCGAGGCGGCGTTCCGGCTGCTGCTCTTCACGCTGCCGATCATGGTGGTCGTCGTGCCGCTGTTCGACATCCACGGACCGCCCGACCCGGCACTCTACGGGTGGACGCTGCTCAGCTTCGCGATGGCACTGGTGCTGGGCAGCCAGCTCAACTTCGTGGTGGGCTGCCTGGCCTTCGACCTGAAGAACATCAACGGCGTGATCCGCGCCAAGCACATCAGCCTGGACTTCCTCTCGGGCGTGCTGATCCCGTTCACGTTCTTCCCGGGGTGGTTCCAGACCCTCGTGGCCTGGCTGCCCTTCCAGGGGCTGAGCTACGTGCCGGTCACCATCTACCTGGGCAAGCGGACCGGCGGCGATCTGTGGCTCGCGCTGGCGCTGCAGGCGCTGTGGGCGGTGGCGCTCTTCCTGTTCGGCCGGCTGATGTGGAACCGCGCCATGCGGCGCGTCACGCTGCAGGGAGGATGACCGGTGCAACTGGCCGAGTACCGCACCTCCCGCTGGCAGGACCTGCGCAGGCAGACCGGGATCGTCCTGGCCTACTTCGCGCAGTTCCTGAAGATGCGCCTGGCCTACCGCGTCGATTTCCTGGTCGACCTCGGCGCCAACCTCTTCGCCATCGGCGTGCAGCTGGCCACCCTGGGCGTGCTGTTCAGCAAGGTCCCGGCGCTCAAGGGCTGGAGCTTCGAGTCGGTGCTCTTCATTTACGGCTTCAGCCTGCTGCCCCTGGGGCTCTTCAACCTCATCAGCATCAACCTCTACCGGTTCGCCGAACGCTACATCGCCGAGGGCAACCTCGACCGGGTCCTGCTCCGGCCGGTCAATCCGCTGGCCCAGGTGCTGTGCGAGTCGTTCAACATGTCGGGTCTGAACGAACTGCTCCTCGGCACCGGGGTGATGATCTACGCGGCGAACCAGCTCGAGCTCGCGGTGGGGCCGCTCGACATCCTGGTCCTGCTCGTGCTCGTGCCGTCGGCCGCGGTCATCTATGCCTCGGTCTTCCTGATGGTCACCGCCGTGTCGTTCTGGCACGAGGACCGCATGGGGCTCGCGCCGCCGATCTACAACGTGATCCGCTTCGCGCGCTACCCCTTGACCATCTACGGCAAGGGCGTGCAGATTTTCCTGATGTTCGTGCTCCCGTTCGCCTGGGTGGCCTACATGCCCGCCACCTGGTTCGTGGGCGACGCGGAGCAGACGCGCTGGGCGCTGCTGACGCCCCTGGTGGCGGTGCTGTTCGGCGGGCTCGCGATGATGGTGTGGCGCGCGGGGCTGCGTCGTTACGAGAGCACCGGCAACTGAGGAGACGACCGATGCGAGCGTTCCTGATCCTGGCGGTCGGCCTGGTGGCGGCCGGAGCGGCCGCGGCCTCGGACTTCTGCGGCGGCAACGGCATCGTCGCGCTGTCCTTCACCGAGGGGCCGGAAGCGACCGCGATCACGACCGTCGAACCGGGCGAGGCCGGCCTGACCACCGTCGCGGTCCACGCCATCCTCGACGACGTCACGCCGGTCGACGGCCCCGGGGGCGTGGTGCTGGCCATCGGCGGCTTCGAGATGGCCCTGCGGGTGACCGGCGCCGAGCCGCTGTCGATCGCCAAGCGGATCCTCGTCCCGCACCGCGACTTCGGCCCGACGCCCCGCCAGATCTGGGCGGGCGTGGCCTCGGATGGCGAGCGCATCGACCAGGGGCCGCTGCCGCTGGTCGCGTGGACCGTGACGTTCACCGGGAAGGTCGAGGACGTGCGCTTCGACCTCGATCCGGCCGGCCTGCTCAGCTGCGAGGACCTGCCCGGGTGCGCGGATTCGGGCGCCAGCGCGCTCTATAGCGGGGCGGTGGACGTCGCGCAGGAGGGGTTCCTGTTCGGCGCTGGCTGCATGCCGGCCGTCCTCAATCCCACCGGCGAGCCGGATCTCCAGCCCGTGCCGTGCACGGTCGCCGTGACCGACGTCGGGATCTTCCAGCCGCGCCCGTAGCCGGTCAGTGCCCTGGATCCATGCAGATCTCCATGAGCACGCCCGCGGTGCTCTTGGGGTGCAGGAAGGCGATCTGCTTGCCGCCGGCGCCGGTGCGCGGGGTCTCGTCGAGCAGGCGCAGACCGGCGTCCCGGCAGCGCTGCATGACGGCCTCGGCGTCCTCGGCGGCGAAGGCGATGTGGTGCAGGCCCGGCCCCTTCCTGGCGATGAACTTCGCGATGTTGCAGTCGTCGCTCATCGGAGCGAGCAGCTCGACGTGACCGACGGCGCCGGTGCGATCGAGCTTGAGCATGGCCACCTTGACCTGCTCGCTGGGCACCTCCTCGATCCGCTCGAGCTCCAGTCCCATCAGGTCGCGGTAGAGCGCGAGGGCCTCGTCGAGGTCCTCGACGGCGATGCCGATGTGGTCGACGAATCCGGCGGTTCCGGCGGGCAGCTCGCTCATGGGGCGTCCTCCAGGCGGGGGTGGTCGTTTGCCGGTAAGTAAGCCCCTGCACCGGCGCGGTGCAAGGTTGCCTGGCCGGTCGTGGTCGGGGTATGCTCCCGCCTCCCCGAACCGCGAGGAGGAGCCATGGATCCGCGCAACCACACGCTCGCCAAACAGCTGATCGAGTACAGCGTCAAGCTGCAGCCGGGCGAGAAGATCTACCTGGAGATCAAGGGCCTGCACGCCCTGGACCTGGGCAAGGCGCTCGTCAAGGCCGCCACCGAGGCCGGCGGCGTGCCCTTCTGGTACTACAACGACGAGGAGCTGAGCCGGCAGTTCATCAAGCACGCCGGCCAGGAGCAGTTCCAGAGCTGGGGCCGGTTCCACCGGCCGATCATGGAGGCGGTCGACGCGTACATCGGCGTCCGCGGATCCACCAACCCGTTCGACCTCGCCGACGTCGACGCCGAGCGCAACAAGTGGTACGAGAAGGCCTACTGGGACGAGGTCCACATCCCCGTGCGGCTGAAGAAGAAGTGGTGCGTGATGCGCTATCCGAACCCGGCCATGGCCCAGCTCGCCGAGCGGGCGACCGAGGAGTTCGCCGACTTCTACTTCGACGTCTGCTGCCTCGACTATGCGAAGATGAGCCGCGCGATGGACCCGCTGGCCGAGCTGCTCGAGGCCACCGACCGCGTGCAGTTGAAGGGGCCGGGCACCGATCTCGCGTTCTCGATCAAGGGGCTCGGCGCGGTCAAGTGCGACGGCGCCCGCAACATCCCCGACGGCGAGGTCTACACCGCGCCGGTCCGCGACAGCATGAACGGCGTGATCCAGTACAACACGGCCACCATGCGGGCGGGCGTGAAGTTCGAGAACATCCGGTTCACGGTCGAGA
>WJIQ01000322.1 GCA_014730255.1 bacterium
CGCCGGCACCGGTGCCGGCGGCGAGGTTGCCGACGTTGTCCTCGAAGCGGCAGCCGCGGATCACGAGGGCGACCGGCGCGAGGTGCGTGCCGTCGTATCGCCGCAGCATCAGCCCCGCGCCGGCGGCCCAGGTCTCGATGCCCGTGGAGGCGCTGCGACTGCCGATCACCCGGCACTGGTCGAGCTCCAGCGAGGCGTCGAAGATGCAGAGCGCCCCGCCGGCCCGCGCCGACTCGTTGCCGAGGAAGTCGGTCCCGAGGATCGTGACGCTGGTCGGTTCGTCCGGCGAGGAGACGTAGATCGCGCCGCCGAGGGGGGAGGTCCCCCCGGCGATGGCCCGGTTCCGGCGGAACTCGCTGTCCTCGACGTGGACGATGAATCCGTCGCGGATCGCCATCGCTCCGCCGCGGCCCGGCGCATCGTTGTCCACGAACCCGCACGCGCGGACGGTGAGCGCGAGCCCCCGGCCCTCCTCGGCATACACCCCGGCCCCGCCGAGCGACCGGCCGCCGACCAGGCCGTTGAACTCGCAGCCGGTGATCGACACCGCCTCGAGGCCGCCGCCGGGGTTGGCGATGGCGAGGGCCGTCGCCTCGCGCGCCTGCCCGTCGCTCGTCCACCGCAACCCGGCGATCACGACCGACACGCTGGCCTCGCGAACGCGGACCTCGCCGGCTCCGGTCAGCACGAGCACGCATCCGGTCGGGTCGGTGTCGAGGTCGCGGTTGCCGAGGAACGCCGGTACGGCCACGGTGGAGGTCACCCCGTGCTGGTCGCGCGAGAGCAGCACGGAGTCGGCGGGCGCCGTCTGGGCGGCCGCCGCGGCCAGGGTGGGGTAGCAGTTCTCCGCAGACCAGTCGCCGGGCTCGCTCGCGTCGGCGGTCCGCGTACCGCCGGGCGCGACATGGTAGCGAGCGGCGACCGCCGGGCCAGCCACGGCGAGCGCGAGCAGGCCGACGACGACGAGGACGGAACGGATCGACATCGGGGCGTGAACCACCTTAAAGTTGATTTCTAAAGGTCATATAATTTTATCATAAATCATATGACCCCGTCAATCCGGATCGCCGGGCCGGCGGATCCGGCGCGGCCGGACATCGGCAGCGTCTCGTCGCGCATCCGGCCGCGCGGGAAGAACATAGCGCGTCGCCGGGGCGCTGTCGATCCGCGGGTCGCGCCAGATCCACCGGCCCGGCGCTTCGACGTCTCTACCTGGCCAGCAGCAGCTTCCGGCTCAGCTGCTCGCCCCCGGCCGTGAGCATGCGAACGAAGTACACGCCGCTGGACACCGGCCGGCCCAGGGCGTCGCGGCCGTTCCAGGTGACGGTGTGCTCGCCGGCCGGCAGGACGTCGCGCACCAGGCTCCTGACCAGCCGTCCGTGCAGGTCGAAGACGCCGAGCTGCGTCGCGCCATCGGACGCCAGGCGGAAGCGCAGCGTGGTGAGCGGGTTGAACGGGTTGGGTGCTGCGGTGAGGTCGACCGCGAGCGCGTCCGGCGTCTCGTCCACCGCGGTCACGCCGCCGAGGTCGCCCACGAGCTGGAAATCGTCGACGCCCGCCTCGACCAGCGACCCGTTGATCTCGTCGCTGGCCACGAACCGCAGCTGCACCCGGCCCGGGACGGCGTAGTGGTCGGCCAGCAGGAGCTGCCGCTCGATCCACGCCGGGTCGGACGCCTGCGTGCTCTCGACCGTCGTCCACGTCTCGCCGCCGTCGTTGGACAGCTCCACCGTCCACGTGTCCTCGCCCGGGGCGTTGCCGGCGTCGTTGGTGTACCAGCGCCAGTAGCGGATCGCGACGTTCTGACCGCCGGTGAGGTCGTAGACCGGCGAGTAGAGGGTGGTGCGGCCGCCGTCGACGTCGTTGAAGCCGGCCGACTCGCCCTCGACGTGCTGGCCGGTGACCCAGGCCATGGTGCCGTCGGCCGTGTGGTCGTCCTCGGGCTGGACCTCCGCGCCGCCGTAGGTCGTGCCGACGGGATCGACCCGCACCCAGAGCCCGCTGGAGGCGTCGTCGTCCGGATCGCCCGCGCGCCAGCCGCGGCCGGCCTCCATGGCGTGCTCCCACCCGGTGCCGACCTCGTAGCTGTAGAGCACGTCCGGTGCGCCGCGCGGCGTGGTGCCGGCGTGGCCGTCGACGTCGCTGGCGGCGATGTAGTACTCGACCGTCGCGCCGTCGGCCATGGCGGGGATCTCGCCCGTGAACTCGCCGGGCTCTGCGGCGGCCGTCAGCGGCTGGTCGGTCCACGCCCCGCCGCCCTCGCGCCAGCTCAGCACCACGCTCGACGGGTCGATGGCCGCGCCCCCGAACCCCTCGACGGCGACCGTGACGGTCGACGGACCGAGGTCCGGCACCTGGAAGGGTACCGGCTCGTGCGTGAACGACGGCCCGCGCAGGTCGCTGGCCACGGCGATCAGGTAGAGCGCCGGCCAGAGGTTCTCGTCGAACAGGCCCTGCCGCTCGGCGTCGCCGGGCCAGAAGCCGGTGGCGCCGATCTCGTTGGTGAAGGCGAAGATCTTCGTGTGCTCGTCCTGGGCCCCGTAGTCCCAGTCGAAGCTGCCGCCGCAGACGTCGTAGAGCACCTCGCCGGGCTGGCCGGGCGTGTAGCCGTTGTACTGGGTCATCGCCGCGGCCATCTCCACGAAGACCGCGTGATCGGGCGTGTCGGCCGTGGTGTAGCCCCAGGGGTAGAGGGTCAGGTCGCTGTAGGTGTGGTAGCTCTGGCGGACGACGAAGTCGTGCGCGTTGATCAGCTGCATCATCGCCTGCACCTCGGGCTCGCTGCCGGGCGCGGGGCCGCGGTAGGTCTCCGCGCTGGGGGTGCCGCTGCTGCCGCCGGCGCAGCCCCACTCGTAGGGGTAGTTGCGGTTGGGGTCGACGCCGTAGCTGCCGTCCGGGTTCAGGCGGCGGTTCTTGCGCCACATGCCGCCGCCGCCGGGGTTGGTCGTCTCGTTGTGGACCCAGCCGTCGGGGTTCACGTAGGGGACCATGTAGACCTCGTTCTCCTCGAGCAGGGCGGTGATCTCCGGGTCGCCGGCGGCGTACTGCTCGGCGAGGTAGGCGGTCAGCATCAGCACCATCTCGGCCGACATGACCTCGCGCGCGTGGTGCGCGCCGTCGAAGAGCACCTCCGGCTCGCCGGCCTCGTCGACGGTCGGATTGTCGGAGACCCGCACGCACCAGATGTTGCGGCCCTCGTGGCTCCAGCCCAGGGACCACTTCGGGCTGACCACCTCGGGGTACTGCGCGGCGAGCTCGTCCAGCCAGGCGATGCCCTCGCTCCAGGTATGGTAGAGGCCGTAGTCGGCCCGGTAACCGTTGCGCTCGACGTAGTAGGCCTCGAGGTCGTCCTGGAGGACCTCGACGCGCGATCCGCGCCCGAGCCAGCCGGCCACCTCGTCGCGCTCGACCACGATGTCGGCGAAGCGACCCGCGCGTCCGGCCACGACGTCCCACTCGGCCTGTCCGGCGCGGAAGTACGCCTCGTCGGCCTCGGTCTCGAACCAGAAGCGGATCAGCGCGTGGTGGGGCGGCGGCTCGGCGGCGACGGCCGTCGTGGCGGCGAGGACCACGGTGGCGAGGGCGAGCAGCGCGGCGAGCAGGCGGAGGCGACGGCAGATGATCACGGCATTCTCCCCGGTCGGCGTGGTGGTGTCATCCTGGGGATTGTAGCAGATCGGGGCGCGTCCTGTCCGGGGTCGCCACCGATCAATACCCGAGGCTGCGCAGGCGCCGCTGCGCGGCCTCGCCGAGGCGGGCCTCGTCGCGGTCGAGGCTGCCGAGCCGGCGGGCGAGGTCGTCCCACGCGGCCAGCAGCTCGCGGCGGGCGGCGGCGATGGTATCCGCATCGGCTGGCGCCGGTCGGGGCACCTGCGCGCCCGGGTCGCGAGCGAGGTCGTACCACGCGCCGTGACCGCTCTCCAGCTCGACCACCCGGAAATCGGGCCACCGCAGCGTCGCTCGCCGGGGCGGCCCGTAGAGCATGTTCTCCAGGACGGTCAGCGGGGTCGGCTCCATGCCGCCGTCGAGCAGCGCCGGGCGACCCGGCACCTCGGCGGGCACGGGCCAGCCCACGGCGCCGGCGAGGCTGGGCATCAGGTCGAGCAGGCTCACGGCGCGGTCGTCGCGCACGCCGCCGTCGGGCGCGCCGCCGGGCGGCCGGACGATCAGCGGGATGCCCGTCACCTCGGGCATCAGGCTGTGGCCGTGCTCGAAGCCGCCGTGCTCGAAGAACTCCTCCCCGTGATCGGCCAGGACCACGATCCAGGTCCGCTCGTCGACGCCGAGGTCGACCAGGGAGTCGAGCAGCGACCCGATGCAGGCGTCGGCGTGCACGACCTCGCCGTCGTAGAGCGCCTCGACGCCGTCGCGGACGGCCGCGGGCACGTCCGGGAGCATGGCGCGCAGGGCGTCCAGGTTCATGAAGTGATCCGGGGCGAAGAGCGGGTGATCGGGCACCGGGACCCCGCCGCCCGGCTGGCCCGGGTGCGTGCGGTACGGCAGGTGCGGGTCCATGAAGTGGATCCAGAGCAGGAACGGGCGGTCGGGATCGCGCCCGGCGAGCCAGTGGCCGGCCGCGGCGACGAGGTCGCCGCCGTCGGCCGGCTCGGTGCTGCCGATCACGTAGCGGGTGATCTCGCGGGCGAGCACCGAGGCGGCCGCCGGGGCCAGCGGCTCGAGCACGTCGCTGTGGTCGTAGTGGTCGAAACCGCGCGAGAACCCGAACTCCGGCAGCAGCCAGGGGTTGGCGACCACCGCGGCCGTCTGCCAGCCGGCCGTGCGGGCCAGCTCGGCGAGCGTGGGCACGCCGTCCGGGAGCGGCGTCGTGCGGTCGATGGCCAGGGCGCGCGGCGGCTGCCCCGTCATCACCGTGGCCATGGCCGGCAGGGTCCAGGGGCTGACCGACCAGGCGTTGGTGAACAGGCGGCCCCGGGCCGCGAGCGCGTCCAGGCGCGGGGTCGGTGGCGCGTCCGGGTCGAGGCAGCTCAGCTTGTCGCGCCGCAGGGTGTCGATGCTCAGGATCACCACGTTCTCGGCCTCGGCCGGCGCGGCCCCGCGCGGGAGGTCGCCCACCTGGTGCCGTGCGGCCATGGCCCGCCAGTCCGGCCAGAGCACGGTCACGACGACGAGAAGCACCGCCGGGGCCAGCGCGACCCAGCGCGGACCGGCCACGACCCGCGCGGCCAGCGGCCGCAGCCCGAGCCCCAGCACCAGGCCGACCACCCCGGCGATCCCGAGCTTGGGCAGCCAGAGGGTGCCCAGGTTCTCGTGCCACCAGTGGCTGAGCGGGGCGTCCTGCAGGAGGTTGCCGACGAGGATGGCGACCAGCAGACCGATCGTGCCGCCGACCGCGAGCGCCATGGCCAGCGCCGGGCCCTGCCGCCGGCCCCAGAGGACCGGGACCAGGGGAGCGACCAGGACGACCGCCACCGCGAGGCCGAACCACCCCGCGAGCGTCATGGCGCCGACCAGGGCACCGGCGGTGCCCAGCGGCGTGGGGGGGACGGGCACGCCGGACCGCGCGACGTGCACCGCGGCCTCGACCAGGCCGAACGTCGCCGCCGCGGCGAAGCCCCAGAGGGCCGTCGCCACCACCGTTTGCATCCAGCGCACCATGCCGCCTCCCGGGGGCCATCGTCCCGATCACGGCGAGGGCCGCCGGTGCCGCCGACCATGCCTCGCCGCCGCGTCGATCCGCCGATGGTAGTACACGACCGCCGCCGGCGCACCCGGGGGATCGGCCCGGCGGGCTCGCCAGCCTTTGTCCGATGCCGCATGGTCCGCTACATTGTCGGATTCGACCGGCACCGTCTCTCCAGCCAAGGACCTCGCCCATGCCCCGACTCCTCGCCGTCCTTCTCGGCGGCAACTGCGCGCCGAAGAGCAATACCGAGCTGCACGACGTGGTCTTCGTGGCCGGCGACCGGATCGAGGACACCTACGCCGACCTCTGCGAGCTCTGGTTCGGCACGCTGCCCGGACTGCACGTCGACTCGTGGGTCGAGCTCGACGTGGTCGACGGCCACCGCGTCACGCTCGCGCGCCAGCGGCCCGGATCCGGGCCGAAGCTCTATTTCATCAATCTCGGCGGCTACCGCTCCGGCGAGTTCGCCGAGCTGCACGCCAGGAGCTTCCTGGTGGGCGCGAGCGAGGACGAGGTCAAGCGGCGCGCCAAGGCCGCCTGGAACGAGGCGGCCGCCCGTGCGGGCGGTCTCGAGTCCGTCCACACCGATGACCTCTACGAGGTGGACGAGTGCCTGGAGATCGGCGAGGTCTCCGGCTGGCACGTCCAGCTCGAACCCACCGACGAGCCCGCGACCACCCGGCCGCACAACGGGTGGCTGCCCCTGCCCGAGGATCTGCTCGCGGGGACGGATCGCTGACACCCTGGACGAACGACAGGAGACCGGACCGATGACCGACGCCACCAGCCACGACCCGCGACAGGCCCTGCTCCCGACCGCGCTCACCGCCGCCCGCGAGGCCGCCGCGCGGGTGATGGAGATCTACGGCCAGGACTTCGACGTGGAGTACAAGGACGATCGCTCGCCCCTGACCGAGGCCGATCGCGACGCGCACGCCATCATCACCCGGCATCTCGCGGCCACCGGCCTGCCCGTCCTGTCGGAGGAGAGCCGCGAGATCCCCCACGCCGAGCGCGCGCCGTGGACCCGGTTCTGGCTGGTCGATCCGGTCGACGGGACCAAGGAGTTCGTCAACCGGACCGGCGAGTTCACGGTCAACATCGCCCTGGTCGACGGCAGCCGGCCGGTGCTCGGCGTGGTCCTGGCGCCGGTGCCGCGGACGGTCTACTGGGGCGTGGTGGGCGACGGCGACCACGACGGGGCGTTCATGGCCGACGACGACGGCTCGGCCGCCCTCGACGAGCTGCGCGCCGCGGCCCGGCCGGTGCGCGCCCGGCGCGAGGTTGGCGCGGACGAGCCGCTGCGCGTGGTCGCCTCGCGCTCGCATCTCAACGAGGAGACGTCGCGATTCATCGATCAGCTCGCCGACGTGCACCCCGACATCGCACGGGTCTCGCGCGGCAGCTCCCTCAAGCTCTGCATGATCGCCTCGGGCGAGGCCCGCATCTACCCGCGGGTCGCCCCGACCATGGAGTGGGACACCGGCGCGGCGCAGGCCATCGTCGAGGCGGCCGGCGCGGGGGTGTACGAGTTCGAGCCCGACACGCCGGCCGTGGCCTACCTCGATCCGGCGGCGCGCGCCTCGCTCAAGCCGTTGCGCTACAACAAGTCGAGCTTGCGAAACCCGTATTTCGTGGCATGTTGAGGGCCGTTGTCGGCAATTCCTGAGGTTCATCGCGACGGGGGATCCATGGCGACGTACACGCGCACCCACCTCGAGCAGCTCGAGGCCGAGTCGATCCACATCATCCGCGAGGTGGCGGCCGAGTTCCAGAACCCGGTCATGCTCTACTCCATCGGCAAGGACTCGTCGGTGATGCTCCACCTGGCGCACAAGGCCTTCGCGCCGGCGCCGATCCCCTTCCCGCTGCTGCACATCGACACGCAGTGGAAGTTCCCCGAGATGTACGAGATGCGGCGCGAGATGGCCGAGAAGTACGGCGTCGAGATGCGCGTCTGGACCAACCCCGAGGGCAAGGACATCGTCGGGCCCTTCACCCACGGCTCGGAGAAGCACACGCAGATCATGAAGACCGAGGCCCTCAAGCAGGGCCTCGACCACGGTGGCTACGACGCCATCTTCGGCGGCGCGCGACGCGACGAGGAGAAGTCGCGCGCGAAGGAGCGGGTGTTCAGCTTCCGCAACCAGTACCACCAGTGGGACCCCAAGAACCAGCGGCCCGAGCTCTGGAACCTCTACAACGCCAGGGTCGACAAGGGCGAGTCGATCCGCGTCTTCCCGCTGTCGAACTGGACCGAGCTGGACATCTGGCTCTACCTGATGCGCGAGGATATCCCGATCGTGCCGCTCTATTACGCCGCCGAGCGGCCGGTGGTCGAGCGCGACGGCACCCTGATCATGGTGGTCGACGACCGCATGCCGCTCGAGAAGGGCGAGCAGCCGCTGATGAAGAAGGTCCGCTTCCGCACCCTCGGCTGCTACCCCCTGACCGGGGCGGTCGAGAGCGAGGCCGCGACCATCGAGGAGATCGTCCAGGAGATGCTGCTCGCGACCACGAGCGAGCGCCAGGGCCGCGTCATCGACCACGACGCCGCCGCCTCCATGGAAGACAAGAAGCGCGACGGGTACTTCTAGGAGAGCGCCATGACTGATCGCAGTTTCGAGGTCCGGGACGAGCAGCTGATCCGCGACGACGTGGCGGCCTACCTCAGGAAGCACGAGGAGAAGGACCTGCTGCGGGTGTTGACCTGCGGCTCGGTGGACGACGGCAAGTCGACCATGATCGGCCGGCTGCTGTACGACTGCAAGATGATCTACGAGGACCAGCTCGCGGCCGTCACGCACGATTCGAAGGTCCACGGCACCACCGGGGGCGATTTCGACCCGGCCCTGCTGACCGACGGCCTGAAGGCCGAGCGCGAGCAGGGCATCACCATCGACGTCGCTTACCGCTACTTCTCCACCGACAAGCGCAAGTTCATCATCGCCGACTGCCCCGGCCACGAGCAGTACACGCGCAACATGGCCACCGGCGCGAGCACGGCCGACCTGGCCATCATCCTGATCGACGCGCGCCAGGGCGTCCTGACGCAGACCAGGCGTCACAGCTTCATCTGCTCGCTGCTGGGCATCAGGCACGTGGCGGTCGTGGTCAACAAGATGGACCTCGTCGACTGGTCCGAGGAGGTCTTCGACCGCATCAAGGCCGACTACAACGAGTTCGTCTCGCGCCTGGACTTCGCCGACATCCACTTCTTCCCGATGTCCGCCCTGCTGGGCGACAACATCGTCGAACACGGCGGGCACATGCCCTGGTACGACGGCGCCACGCTTTTGCATCACATGGAGAGCGTGAACATCGCCAGCGACCGCAATCTCATCGACATGCGCCTGCCGGTGCAGTACGTCCTGCGCCCGGATCTCGATTTCCGCGGCTACTGCGGCACCATCGCCTCGGGCGTGCTACGGCCCGGGCAGGAGGTGATGGCGCTGCCGTCGCGGCAGACCTCCAAGGTGGCGACCCTGGCCGACCACAACGGACCGGTCGACGAGGCGTTCCCGCCCATGGCGGTCACGGTGACGCTCGAGGACCAGATCGACGTCTCCCGCGGCGACATGCTGGTACCGGTGAACAACCTGCCGCACGTCGACAACGAGATCGAGGCGATGGTC
>WJIQ01000323.1 GCA_014730255.1 bacterium
AGGCGCTCCAGGCGCATCCCGGGGCCGCGGTCGAGGTCGAAGCCGGGGCCCTGGCCACGCTCGCCGCCCTGCTTCCAGCGCGGGCCGCCGCCCTGGGCCGCCGCCGCGGTCACCAGCAGGCTCGCCATGATCAGGCCGAGGATGATTCGCGTCCGGGTGGTCATGAGGGTGCTCCTTCGTCGTGGGGTCCTGATCGATCCGACCTCGCGCGGCCGGCCGACGCCGTGTCGGTGATCACCGTTCTCGATCCCCTGAACGCGCGGTCCGGCGGAAACCAGCGGAGAAAAAACGCGCGGGGCTTCGGTGGTGGTGGCGGCGGCGGTGCGGTGGCGGCGGCGGTGGTGCGGTCGCCGTCGCGCGGTCGCGGTCGCGGTCGCAGTCCGGACAGAGCGAGGCGGACCGCCCGTCGGGGCGGTCCGCCAGCATGGTCGTCGGTCGGGCGTGTGGGCCGGGGCGCGGAGCGATCGCCGGTGCGGCGATCACGGGCCTCAGGTCACGTCCTTGAGCTGCAGGCCGTTCTTGCGCAGGTAGGCCATCAGGCCGACCTGGTCCACCGAGCGCATGGCGCGCGTGGACATCTTGATGCGGACGGTCCGGCCGAGCTCGGGCACAAAGATCTTCTTGCTCTGCAGGTTGGGCAGCTGGCGACGCTTGGTCTTGTTGTGGGCGTGCGAGACGTTGTTGCCCACCAGCGGGCCCTTGCCGGTCAGCTTGCAGCGACGGGACATCGGTCCTCTCCTTCGGCGCCGGGATCCGCGTGGCCCCGGAATCTCTGGCGAAATCACACCGGCGCGCGCACCGCGGCGGTGCCTGCGGCGGCGCGCACAGGCGGGCAATTATAGGGCTGCGTCGCGGGTTGCGCAACCTGGAAGTGGGCGGATGGGCGGACGGAGCCCCGGCCAGGGGCGGCTCGCGGTCGTCGGTCGCGGCGCCGGGGTCGCCGGTGTCCGGGGACGGCGAGGTTCGCACCGGCCCGGACGCGTTCTCCGGAAACCGGTCGCCGGGAGGGCTCCGCGGTCACCTCCGGCGAGACCCGGATCGACAGGCATTTTACCGTTGCCTTTCGCTTTTTTTTCGCTATATTGGTGACACCTCCCAGGTTCCACCGCCCGGATCGCCCAGGACCATCCGTGTTCCAGGACCATCGTGTGTTCCAGGGCCATCGTGCTCCATCGCCCTCGCATGCGGGAGGCCGCCATGCCCTACCAGCCCGATCAGTCCGCCCACCACGCCCACGAGCAGTTGAAGGCCGCCATCGAGGCCCTGAACCAGGCCGAGCACAATGCGGTGCTCTGGTTCGCGGACATCGACCGGCGCCGGCTGTACCGCGACCTGGGGTTCGCGTCGATGTGGCAGTACGCCACCGAGGGTCTCGGCTTCTCGCGCACGCGGGCCAAGGACTTCCTGCGGCTCGCCCGGCGCCTGGACGCGCTGCCCGGCGTGCGCAGGTCCATCGCCTCGGGGGAGCTCGGCTACACCAAGGCCCGCGAGATCGTCAAGGTGGCCGACCCGACCACCGAGCAGACCTGGCTCGAGGCAGCGCAGGGCTCGAGCCGCCGCGAGCTCGAGGAGAAGGTCACGCGCGTGCGTCGGAAGACACGTCGACGCCCGGCGCCCGGGCAGGCGGAACTGCTGCCGCCCCCGAGGGCATCCCGCCTCGAGGAGGAGCTGGCCGCCGTGGCGCCGGTCCGACGCGGCGTCGAGATGACCGCCGAGCAGGCCGCCCGGCACGACGCGCTCTGGCGGGAGCTCGGCGCCTCGCCGAACGCCGACGACGTGCTCGAGGCCCTCGCGGCCCTGCTCGAGGCGCGGCGCGCAGTGGCCGCGAGGTGCGACGACCGGGTCCCCCGGGGGACCCCGGCCGCGGAGGGCGACGGTGGCGCGGCCGACGAGCACGCCGGCGGCGCCGCGCACCCGGCCGCTAAGGTCCCCCGGGGGACCCGGCCCGGAGCAGAGGAGGCCGCGGCGAGGGCCACCGCGGTCCCGCCGATCCAGGTCCACGTGCACCGGTGTCCGGAGTGCGGCGCGGCCGAGGTCGACGGCGTGCCGCTCGATCGCGCCGACCGCGCGCGGACCGAGTGCGACGCGGCGATCGCCGTCCCCGGCGAGCGCAACCGGAGCCTCATCCCGCGGCGGGTCCGGCGCGAGGTCCTCGCGCGGGACCGGCACCGCTGCCAGGCGCCCGGTTGCGAGCACACGCGATTCCTGGAGATCCACCACCGGACCCCGCGATCACGGGGCGGCACCAACCGGCCCGAGAACCTGATCACCCTCTGCAGCGCCTGTCACCGGCTGTGGCACGAGCGCGGGTTCAGGGCCGGAACCGATCCCGATTGGTCTGCAGCATCCGGCGCCCATCCGGATCGGTGACCGTCCGCAGGCCCTGCTCCAGCAGCTCGACCGCGCCCTCGCGGTCGCCGAGGCGGGCGGCCGCCACCGCGCCATCGAGCCAGCCGCGGGCGTCGCGCGGGGCGACCCGGCGCAGCTCGGCGGCGGTCTCGCGGACGGCGAGCCAGTGGCCACGCCGCCCCTGCAGGACGGCGAGGTCGTGCAGCATCCCCGGGTGGCCGGGGTACTCGCGCAGGAAGGCGAGCATGAGCGCCTCGGCCTCGTCGAGCAGGCCGGCCCGGCGGACCAGGCCGATGCGCAGGGCGAGCAGCGGCCGGGGGTCGTCCACGCGGGTGGTGCCGTCGGCGAGGACGGCGAGCGCCCGGTCGACGTCGCCGAGCGCGGCGAGGTTGCGGGCGCGGTCGTGCCAGGGTTCATGCTGGCGGGGCATGGCCCGGCAGGCGGTGGCGTAGAGCGTGTCGGCGCGCGCGCGCCAGGCGGTGACGGGCGCCTGGTCGCCGATCAGCCCGGCGATCGCCCCGGCCGCGCCGGCGGTGGCCGGTGCGCCGGCGGTCTCCGGTGCGTCGGCGTCGCCGTCGCTGGCCATGGCGGCGCCGCGGTCGGCCTCGTCGTCCGCGATGTCGCCAGCCGCGTCGTCCGCAGCGTCGCCGGCGGTGTCGTCGACCCCGGCGTCCCGTCGCGCCGCCTCCCTCGCCTGCACCGCCTCGGCCGCATCGGCCAGGATCACCAGCCGGCGCGCGAGGTTGTTCGCCTCCAGGCCGCGCCACAGGTCGCGCGCCTCGCCCAGGCCCCAGGGCACGGTCAAGGCCCCGAGCAGCAGCGGCACCGGCGCCCAGCGTGCGAGGCTCCGCCAGCCAGCGTGTCGCACGCGCGCGATCACCGTCAGCACCCCCAGGCCGGCGAGCACCGCCAGCGAGGGCATCAGCACCAGCCGGTACCGCGCGACCACGAAGAACAGGCTCTGCACCGCGACCAGGACGAGCAGCGCCCCCAGCCAGAGCCAGGCCTCACGCCGCCACGGCACCGCACGCGGCTGATCGCCGGACACCTCGTCGTCCGTCCGGGCGGCCGACCGTGCGCCGCGCCCCCGCCCGGCCCCGATGGCCACCACCGCCCCGGTCAGGCCCAGCACGATCAGCAGCCACCAGCGCACCGGCAGCGCGCGCAGCGCCGGCGCCTCGTCCGGCCAGTGCGACAGGGCGGTGACCTGCGCCATGTCCCAGGTCTGCACGTGCAGCCAGAGCTTGCGCAGCCAGCGGCCGAACGCCGCGCCGGGCTGCTCGCTGATCGTGCGCAGCGCCTCGGCGTACCAGATCCGGTCGGCGGTGGCCGCGTCGGGCACCGCGCGATCGAGGCGGCGGGCGAGGTACCGGCGGCCGGACGGGTCGCGGGCCTGGTCGAGGCCGGACAGCACGGTGAACAGGCCATCGGCTCCCGGCTGCTGGCCGAGGTACAGGTTCAGGCCGCCGTTGAGGCTCGGGCCGGTGGGCTGGCCGGCCGCGCGCGAGTTGTGCGCCGCGGCGAGGGCGACCGGGAGCAGGGCCACGAGCACCACCGCCGCGGCGGTCGCGGCGCGGCGCAGGCGCGGGTGCCGGTGCGGATACGCGCCCGGCGCGGCGAGCACCCACCACACCAGCGGCACGAGCACCGCCAGGACGTGCGCCCGCAGCAGGCCGGCCAGGCCGAGGGCGAGGGCGGCGGCCGCGAGCCACCCCGGCGAACGCGGCCGCCAGGTCGCCAGCGCCAGCGCGAGTCCGACCAGCGCGGCCAGCGGCAGGTCGAGCAGGACGGTGCGGGCGTAGACCGCGGCCGGCGGGTAGAGCAGGGGCAGCAGCCCGGCCACCACGGCCGAGGCCAGCACCGTGCGCGGATCGAATCGTCGCGCGCGGCCGAGCCGCCAGACCACGGCCGCGGGCACCAGGCCGACCAGCAGCCAGGCGACGAGCTGCACGGCGATCAGCCCGGCGGGCGCGCGGGCGAGGATGCCGTCCTCGCCGGGCGCGACGTCGGTCACTGCCGCGACCAGGAGCGTGTAGCCCGGCGACATGACGAAGGGCTCGGTGCCCGGCCACCCCTGGTCGCCGACGCGGGCGGCCTCGGTCAGGTAGTGGGACTCGTCCAGCAACGGGACGCGGGTCAGCGGGCTGTCGGCGGTCTGACGCAGCAGCAGGATCCAGAGGACGGCCGCCGCGACCAGCGCCACGAGCAGGGCGATCCCCGCCGGTCCGCCGCGCCGCCCGTCCATCAGACGTTGAACCTGATCTCGATGACGTCGCCGTCCTGCACCTCGTACTGCTTGCCCTCGAGGCGGACCTTGCCGGCCGCCTTCGCCGCCGCGTGGCTGCCGGCCG
>WJIQ01000324.1 GCA_014730255.1 bacterium
CACCTGGAGACCGACCCGCTGTACTGCGACCCCGGGGCGTGGGACCTGCGGCTGCAGGCGGGGTCGCCGGTGGCGGGGTGGGGGGCGTTCGGGGTGGGGTGCGAGTAGGGCGCGTGCAAATTCAACGTTCCATGTTGGATTTTACAACCACATTTA
Organism: bacterium; assembly: GCA_014730255.1. Lineage (GTDB taxonomy): Bacteria > Krumholzibacteriota > Krumholzibacteriia > LZORAL124-64-63 > LZORAL124-64-63 > Glo-17. Next base: position 157 of record WJIQ01000324.1, read on the forward strand.
AAAACAGTTGGTTACGAGCTTGTGCCGGCACAAGGATGCCGGGTGGCCGGCCGTGGTGAGACAGGTGAGACACCTGGTCGGATTCGAAGGCTGAACCGCTCGAGAGGGGGTATCACGGCGCCAACCTTGGCAAGACAATGCGAACCTGGCCGCGCCCCCTGGGACCCCTCTCGCCACCACCGACCCGATCCGACGGTCCTGCAAGAAGGCCGGCACCCCGAAGAGCGCCGGCCTCCCTATCCGAGACGAATCGTGAACCCCGCCTACCGGACCAGACTCAGCTTCACGACCGACCCCGCCCGCGCTCCATCGCGCTCGATCGCCGCGAAGTAGACGCCGCTGGGCAACGCCCGACCACGGACGTCGCGGGCCTGCCAGGCGACCTGATGCCGTCCGGCCGTGCAGTCGCCGAGCTCGACCCGATCGACGACCTGGCCGCGCGCGTTGTAGATCACGACCCGCGTCTGCCCCGCCCGCGCGAGATCGAGCGTGAAGCGGGTGACCGGGTTGAACGGGTTCGGCGCCGCCTGCAGGCGGTCGGCGGCCACGGACGCCTCGGGCGCGCCGATCAGGCTCGGCGTGCGGATCTCGAGCGTGACCGGCTCGTCGCCGAGGTCGAGGGTGAGATGGTCGGTCTCCCGCATGGACATGACCAGGACCCGGTTCTGGTCCGGCCGGTAGATCTGCAGGTCGTGGTCGGTCGGCCAGTCGATCCGATCCCAGCTCAGCGTGTGAGCGCCGGCCGCCGGAGCCTCGAGCGTGATCAGCCACGAGTAGGGGCTGGTGTTCGGGCCGGTGAGGTCCTGGTGGAAGCGGCTTCCGGCGAGGGGGTCGCGGGTGGGCTGGTCGATGTAGAGGCCCGGCTCGACGCCACCCGGACTGCGCGGGGGCGCCGGGTGATCGTACCGGTTGTCGAACTCCGGCGTGGCATCGGGGTGGACGCCGACGCGGACGGTGCGCAGCGGTCCGTCGGGCGAGCGCAGCGTGAGGTCGGTGCGCCAGTCGAGGGCATCGGGAAGGTCGTCGACGCCACCGACGGCGGGCAGCGGCGGCGCCACCAGCATGGCCTCGTAGTCGAAGGTGAGCTGCACGTCGTCGGCGAGCGCGCGCAGGAAGTACCCCTGCCAGGCCTGCATGCTGGTGACCGGGACGTAGGTCTGGGCGCTGGGGTCGTAGGCGTAGACGCTCGGGCTGATCAGCTCGGCCGTGATCGCCTCGTCCCACGTGTAGCTGGTGCCGCCACTGGTGACCTCGATGCCGGCCAGGCTGGCCGGGAACCAGATGGGGTAGCCCACGATGTTCCAGCCCGGGTTCAGATCGACGGTGAGCGGCACGACGTTGTAGTTACCCTCGTAGGCGCTCCAGATGAAGGCCTCGGTGGTGCCGAACCAGTAACCCTGGCTGCGGTCGGCGGGAGTGTCACCGGGGATCTGGACGTAGTCGCCGGCGTCGTTCAGGACGTAGAAGAAGGTCTCGCCGGACGGGCCGCCGGGGAGAACATCGTCGAGGGTCGAACCGACGGCCGGTTCGATCGGCATCCCGACCATCGCCCAGCTCGCTGGCATGTCGCGGGACTCGGGCTCGAGGCCGGGGTAAGGGGGACCGCCGATGATCAGCTCGAGGTCCCGGGTGGTCCCGGTCATCTCGATATCGACGAAGCGATCCGGCAGGACGCGGAACGTCTCGTCGGTCGCGGGATCGTGGAGCTCGATCCCGACCGCGTCGTTGATGTGGAAGTTGGGCCAGAAGACGAGCGTCACCGGTCCGGTCTGATCGGTCTCGATGCGCAGGGGCCACGTCTCTTCCTGATCGGGGTAGTCGTAGTTGTTGCGCGTGTCGGTGCGGAACCGTGGCCCGAGCGGCCAGCCGGGATGGTAGAACGTCGCATTGACGTAACCGCTGGGAATCGGAGCCGGTTCGGGCACGTCGAGGATTAGATCCCAGCCGTCCGTCGCTCCCGGGTAGCTCCGGGCGATGTTGTCGAGATCGCGGTGACCCTGGGCGAACGCGCCGACGCCGACCTCGATCCGGTTGCCGATATCGACCTGGCCGACCATGAGATCGAAGGTGCGCGTCTCCGAGGTGGAGACGATGTAGTTGTACTCGAGGTACTCGAGCACCGGCAGGGTGACGCCGGCCGTGCGGTCGACCAGGTTGAGGCCGATGCCATCGCCGATGGCGAAGTCGGGGTCGAAGGCGATCTGGACGGACTCGGGCTGATTGGGGTCGGCGAGTTCGGTGACGACCTCGAACGTGAAGGTGCGCACATCGAAGCTGGGGTTGGAGATCGTCGGCTGGTATTCCTGGTCGAAGGTCTCGACCCCAGGCACCGCCCACTCGGGATGGGGAAAGTGCAGGCGCGACTCGGGCGCGGCCGGCAGGTCGAGGCCCTCGTCGTAGCCGTACGTGGCGTCGGCTGACGTCGCGGCCCGGCAGGACGTGTCGCCGTCGACGTAGATGTCGACCACGACGTCGACCGGATCGCCATCCATGGGCACGCCATCGCCATTGAGGGTGGCGACGGTGCTGGTACCAGGGGCGCTGTTGATCGGGCAGGCGAGCAAGTCATCGGGATTCTCGCCATCGGCGATGATCGGATGTCCGGGAATGCTGGATGGATCAGACGGACTGAACTCGAAGAAGACCGTGTCGGTACCGCCGTAAAGCATGTTGACCGTGGCCAGGACCGTGCCATAACCAGTGGACGGCAGCGGGACCTGATAGCCGACGAGATGATTGAGGTTGCCGCCGAAGTTCGTCCATCCGTTGGGACCGGTGACGGCCAGGACGAAGACGGTCGGGTCGCTGACAGAGATCCCGAGCTCGTAGCCCCCGATCGTGTCGACCGACGGGGTAAGTAAAACGATATATCCGTCGAATGGAGCGCCCGCGGGATCGAAATTCGTGGTCGCGGTCGAGAACTGCTCGTCGTCGAAGAACATGCCCATCGTGTTCGGCAGCTGGGCATGCCCACCCACGGCCACCACCGCCATGGCGGCCACCATCAACCAACGTCGCATCGCACTACCTCCGGGATCGTCTGCGGAAACTGGGGTTGCCTGGATCGCGAGCCTAACAAGTCGGATGCGCACATTCAATACACCCGCGGATCCGTCGTCGCGAGGGTCCCCCGGGGGCCCCCGACCGACCCGACGCCGACCGATCTCCCCCCGGGGGGACATCTCCCTCTCGACACCAGGGAAACCGGACCATCGATACTGATCGTGATGGTGGCTCCGATACGGGACGCGATGGACGATAGC
>WJIQ01000325.1 GCA_014730255.1 bacterium
GGCCCGGCTCTCGGCGGTCGTCGACTCGCTCGAGTCGCGCCAGGCCGCCCTCGAGGCCGAGCTCGACCGGCTCATCGCCGGCCAGGACGACGCCGCCGAGCGCCGCGCCCGTCTGAGCGAGGAGTGGTCGCGCGAGGAGCTGAGCTTCCGCGAGCTGTCGGGCAACGTGCGCGTGGCCGCCCGCGACCTCGAATCGCTGCTGCGCGGATCGCCGCTCACCGCCGCGGCGCCCACGCGCCTGGACTCGGTGTCCGCGATCCTGCGCGAGGGCTACTTCCCCGACCTCGACGACATCTCCACCCTGGCGACGGTCGCCCTCGACGAGGTCGAGCGCACCGGCCAGGTCGCCCTGCGCCGCGGCGAGTTCGGCGGCCGCGACGGCCGCGACACCACCGGCGAGATCATCCACTTCGGCCGCTTCGCGACGGCTTACCGCACGGCCGACGAGCTGGGCTACCTGCTCTGGAACCCCGACACCCAGCGCCTGGTGGCCCTGCCCGAGCCCCCCGAGGGCGGGGTGCGCCGCCAGCTCGCCGACTACCTCGAGGGCGAGAGCAGCCTGGCGCCGGTCGACCTCTCCGGCGGGCCGGCGCTGCGGCAGATCGCGCGCAAGCCCTCGATCTTCGCCCAGCTCGAGCAGGGCGGACCCATCGTCTACCCGCTGGCGCTGCTCGCCCTGGCCGCGCTGGTGACCATGATCTGGAAGGCGGTGCACATCGAGCGCATCCACGCCAACACCGACCGCATCATGGTCAAGGTGAACGAGGAGGCGGCGAAGGGGCAGTGGGACCGCTGCCGCGAGCTGGTCTCCGACGCGGTGTGCAAGCACTCGCCCGTCGCGCGCGTGGTGCGCGCCGGCCTCGATGCGCGCCACGAGAGCCGCGAGATCCAGGAGAGCGTCCTGCAGGAGTCGATCCTGCACGAGATGCCCGTCCTGCAGCGCGGCCTGGCGCTGCTGGCGGTCTCGGGCGCGGTGGCCCCGCTGCTCGGCCTGCTGGGCACGGTCACCGGCATGATCGAGACCTTCCGCGTGATCACCCTGTTCGGCACCGGCGACCCGAAGCTCATGTCCGGCGGCATCAGCGAGGCCCTGGTCACCACCGAGGTGGGCCTGGCCATCGCGATCCCGGTGATGCTGGCGCACACCTGGCTCAAGCGCCGGGTCGATCACGTGATCGGCGACATGGAGGAGCAGGCGATGCACCTGGTGAACACCGTCGACCGCCTGCAGGAGACCGACCGTGCGTGAGGACGGCCGTGGTTGACGCGACCCTCGATTACCTGCGCCAGGGCGGCTGGGTGATGCTGCCCCTGGTGGCGGTGTCGGCGATGCTGTGGACGCTCATCGCCGAGCGCTGGCTCGCCCTGCGCACGCTGGTCCGCGGCGACCTCGACGTGCCGGGCGTCCTCGCGGTCTGTCGCGGCGAGACCGACCCCCCACCGTCGGGCGCCCTGCGCGCCCAGCTCGCCGGCGCCTTCGCCGCCGCGCGCACCGGCCGCGCCCGCCTCGACCGCGAGATCCTCGCCAAGGAGAGCCACCGCCTCTCGCTGCTGCTGGAGTCGCGCCACGCGGCCATCGGCGTGCTGGCGGCCGTCGCCCCCCTGCTCGGCCTGCTGGGCACGGTGATCGGCATGATCGAGACCTTCCAGGTGATCAGCGACTTCGGCACCGGCAACGCCCGCGCCCTCGCCGGCGGCATCTCCGTCGCCCTGGTCACCACCCAGACCGGCCTGCTGGTGGCGATCCCCGGCCTGCTGGTGGGCAACCGGCTGCGCAACCGCGCCGAGCAGCTGCGCGTGCGCCTGGCCGAGACCACCCAGATGATCGACCGCGACCTCGCCCGCCGCGACCCCGAGGGCGGACGCCGCCGCCGGAGGCGCCTGTGATGCGCGCGGTCCTGTCCATCCTCGTCGGCCTGGCGGCCACGGCCCTGCTGCTCGCGGTGGCCGCCGAGCTGGTGCGCGAGCGGGCCAGCGTGCAGGACATCACCGACCCGGTGCCGGTCTCGCTGGTCTCGGTCCCCGACGACGAGCCGCCACCGCCCGAGGAGGAGCGCAAGCCGCCCGAGCCGCCGGAGAAGGAGCCGCAGGTGGATTTCGCGCCCGAGCTGCCCACGCCGTCGCTCACCGCGCCGCAGCTCGCCGGCCCGGCGGTGGCCATCGACCCCTCGCTGGTGGGCGGCCCGGCGCCCACGGGCTCGCTGGCGTTCGATGTCTCCGACCTCGACCGCCCGCCCCGCTCGGTGGTCCGTCGCCAGCCCCAGTACCCGTACCGCGCGCGCCAGCGCCGCATCGAGGGCCGCGTGCGCGTGCGCTTCCTCGTGGGCGTCGACGGCCGCACCAGCCGCATCGAGGTCGTCGAGGCCGAGCCCGAGGGCGTCTTCGAGCAGGCGGTGATCGACGCGGTCAGCGGCTGGCGCTTCGAGCCGGGCGTCCTGGCCGGCGAGCGCGTGGCGGCCTGGGTGGTCACGCCCATCGTCTTCGACCTCAGCGGGGGGAACTAGTGGTGCGGCGCGCTCGGTGGCTCGTGATCGCGATGATGGCGGCGCTGGGGCTGAGCCTCGCCCTGCCTCCGGCTCCCGCGCGGGCAGCCGAGGAGGTCGATCCCCTCGACCCGGCCACGGCGTCGGCCCCGGTCCGTCGCGCGGTGTTCCGGGCCGAGACCACCCATGGCCGCGGCGAGACCGCCGAGGCGGTGCGCATCCTGCGCGAGGCGCTCGAGGCGGGCGAGGGCCGCGACCACCCGTCGCTGCTCTACCGCCTGGGCGCCTACCTGCTCGAGCTCGACGAGGCCGGGCCGGCGGCGGACTACCTCGCGCAGGCCGGCGCCAAGGCCCCCGACTCGCCGCCGATCTGGGCCGACCTGGCGCGGGCCACCTACCAGCTCGGACGCTACGACGAGGCCGCCCGCGCGTTCGCGCGCGCCCACGTGGCCATGCAGACCGCCCACCGTGCGGCGCCCGAGGAGACCCCGGCGGCCGACCCGGTGCTGCTCTACTACAGCGGCGTCGCCCACCTGCTGGGCGACGAGCCCGACGAGGCCGTCGACACCCTCGCCCCGCTGGTCGCCTCGGCGCCCGACACCGTACCGCGCGAGTGGGTCCAGGCCCTGGTCTCCGCCGCCGCCGACGCCGGCCAGCCCGCCCGGGCCGCCGCGGGCGTCGAACGCCTGCTGCGCGACCACCCCGACGCTCCGGGCGCCTGGAACCTCGCCAGCCAGCACGCCCAGCTCGAGAACGACCTCGCCGGGGCCGCCCTGCGCCTGCAGGTGGCCGACTGGCTGCGCCCGCTGCCGCCGCAGGAACTGCGCCTGCTGGGCGACCTCTACGGCGCGGCCGAGCTGCCCCGCCAGGCGGCGCGCGCCTACCAGCGCCTCTGGCCCGACGACCCCGATCTGGCCCGCCCCCTGGCCGTCGCCTGGCTGCAGGCCCACGAGCCCGACTCGGCGCGCGTGGTGCTCGACGCGGCCATCGCCGACCCGCCCGACGACCGCGCCGCCGTCCAGATGCTCATGCTCCTGGGCGACCTGGAGTACGGCGAGAAGAACTGGCAGGCCGCCCGCGAGGCCTACCGGCGGGCCGCCGAGCGCGACCCGGACAGTGGCCGCGCCTGGCTCATGCAGGGCGCGACCAGCATCGAGCTCGAGGACGTCGACGCGGCGCGCCGGGCGCTGGAGCGGGCGGCGGAGTTCGACGCGCAGGAGGCGGAGGCGGAGCGGTTGCTGGAGTATCTGGAGCGGGGGGCGAGCTGAGGAAAGTGAACGTGATCGCCCGATCGGGGGTCGAAGCAAAAAGCGATTGCATGGATTCCCGAATTCGTCGATCCTATCCACATAGCCCTTTGTAGACTGAAAGTCGGCTCCACGCCGTGCGATCGGTAATCGATCCTAGGTCACAAAGGGCTAATCTTTTCGATCTCGAGGGGGTTTTTTCTCGTATAGATGTTTCCCGGATAGTTGTCGGTATCGTACAGATCCCACACGAACTCTATCTGATCCTCAAGCACACGATAGAATCGGTCTTCACGGCGCGTGAAGACCCGCTGAATGGCCCAGAGGTAGTAGTCCACGGCCTGAAGACATGGTTCACCCGTCGGGCTCTGGCACTGGACCGAAACCGTCGTGACTTCACGCTTTTTGTACATCTCGCGAAACGATTCCGCCGCTCGCTCGACCGCCTCGTTCAGGGGAATCTGGCGAGGTCTGGAGCCACGTTTCTCGAAATAGATGTGATTCTCGGTCGCCAGGTGCAGTGATCGCTTGAACAGATGTGTCACGA
>WJIQ01000326.1 GCA_014730255.1 bacterium
CCCGCAGCCTGCCCCCGAGCCCGAGGCCGAGAGCTCGGCCGAGGCGCCGGACGGGCCTGCCGACGACGAGGAGTCCGCATCGCAGAGCCAGGCTCCAGCGGGCAGCAACGGCAACGTCTTCATGCTCAACAAGCCGAAGAAGGAGCCCGCGGCGTCGAACGCGGTGCCCGATCCCGAGCCAGCCCCCGAGCCGGTCCCCGAGCCTGCGCCGGCGCCCGCCGAGGACGCCCCGCCGGTCGGCCTGAGCGACGAGGACGTGGCCGAGGTCGAGGAGGAGCTCGAGACGGTTCCCCCGGAGGCCGCCGAGAAGCCCAAGGGATCCGGGTCGAGCGGCAACATCTTCATGCTCAACAAGCCGAAGAAGTGAGTGGCGGCAGACCGATGACGAGCGGGCCGTCTCCGGGGGAGCCGGCCCGCCTTCTCGAGTGGTCCGTGCCGGCCGCTAGGCCGTTCTCACCTTCAACCGTGGCCGCGCCTCCGACCAGGCGAAGCCGCCCACGATCGACAGGGCCAGCATCGCCACGAACGAGATCACGACCCAGGTCGGGATCTGGGCGGCGTCGCCGGCGGCGTAGCTGTGCAGGCCGACCAGCAGGTAGTTCACGCCGAAGTAGGTCATGATGATCGCCCAGATGCCGAGGAACGACCCCACGGCCTGCACGTAGGGGTTGGCCAGCTTCGGGATCCAGCGGAAGTGCAGGATCAGGGAGTAGACCAGGATCGAGACCAGCGCCCAGGTCTCCTTGGGATCCCAGCCCCAGTACCGGCCCCAGCTCTCGTTGGCCCAGACGCCGCCCAGCAGCGTCCCCACCGTCAGGAGAGCGATGCCCACGATCATCACGTTGATGTTGAGCCGATCGAGCTTGGCGATCGCCGGGCCCACCGGCTGCTTGCCCACCCCGGTGATGATCAGCAGCACCAGGGTCAGGCCGCCGAGCAGGCAGCACAGGCCGAGGAAGCCGTAGCTCGCGGTGATGACGGTCACGTGGATGTTCAGCCAGTACGACGCCAGCACCGGCACCAGCGGGCCGATCGCCGGGTCGAACGCCGCCATCATGCTCACGCCCAGGACCACGGCCGAGAGCAGCGAACCCAGGGCGCCGGCCGCGGCGCTCTTGCTGATCATCTCGAAGATCAGACCGCCGAGCGCCACCGAGAGCGCCACCCAGAGCAGCGACTCGTGGCCGTTGCTCAGCGGCGCGCGCCCCGAAGCGATCCAGCGCAGGACGAACCCATAGAGGTGCAGGGCGAAGGCGGCGATGTAGAGCAGCATGCCCACGGTGAACAGCGGCGAACGCCACGACCACGGCTCGCCGTTGCGCCGGAACAGGCCCCAGAAGTAGGCGAAGATCAGCACCAGGAACGCCGCCATGTACGGCAGGGTCGACTTGGCGAACGGATGCCACGAGTTCAGGAAAAGCTCGGAGCTGATCTGCAGGTCGCTGGGCATGACCTCGGCGCCGTACCGCTCCTGCAGCTCGGCGGTCAGGCGCAGTCCCTCGCGGATCTGCGCGAGATCGCCGGCCTCCAGGCCGGCGAACAGGGCATCGCCCGCGGCGCGGAACTCATCGGCCCGCGGATCGTCGCCGAGCGCGTCGAGCACCTCGGGCAGCTCCTTCCACTTGTGATTCGGATCGTCCGGCATCGGATACAGGCGCAGCTCGTGCCCCTGCAGCGCGCCGTAGAGGATGTGCACCCGCTCGTCGAAGGTGATCAGATTCTGCTGGGTCTTGCTGCGCTGGTTGGCCGGCGTGCGGTGCGCCTTCTCGACGTCGGCCTGCAGCTTGTAGCTACCGCCCTCCAGCAGCATCGCGAGCGAGACGTGACTCGTCTCCGGATGGACGCCCAGCAGCTCCTTCACGCCGGGGTTCTTCACCGCGATCGTCGCGTGGTGGTACCAGGCCGACGGATGCACGGCGAAGCCCAGGAACACATCGACGGGGTGGCGGCCCTCGAAGGTGGTCTTCTTGGTGACCTTGACCGCCGTCTCGCGGGCCAGGGTGTCGAACGGCTTCATGCGGCCGCGGAAATCCTGGACGATGAGCGTGGCCGCCCGCTCGCGCACGTCCTCGGGCAGATCCAGACGCGGCGGCGGCTCGGCGGACGCGTGCTGCGCCCGCACGCCCTGGGGCGCGGCCACCGTGCCGAGGACGACCAGCAGCGCGACGGCCGCCGCCTCTCCCCGCACGCGCTCGCGCAGGATGCGCGCCATGACCACCAGGAAGCCCAGCGAGATGATCGTGTAGCCAATGTAGGTCGGCATCTTACCCGGATCCTTGTTGACCGACAGCACGGTGCCGAGACGATCGCGGTCGTAGCTCGACTGGAAGTGCTTCCGACCGCGGTGATTGAGCGGATTGTTCATCCAGATGCGCACGGATTCGCCCTCGATGCCCATCTCGGGATCGCGGAGCACGACGTGGCTCTCGTAGCTCGCCGGATTCTCGCTGCCGGGATACGTCTCGAGCACGAAGTCCTCGAGGTAAAGCTCGTACGGGAGCTCGCGAATGATCGACCCGTACTCCAGGTTGATCGTCCGGTCGCCCAGCTGGACGCGCTGGGGCGCGCCACCCTTGACGCAGATCGCCTCGGCGCGCTGATCGCCCGACTCGACGTACAGACGGGCCGCCGCCGGCCGGCCGGGGTTGTTGCTCAGGGCCGGGCGCTCGACCATGGACATCTCCACCATCGACGGCACCACCTGGAAGCCGTCGGCGCCGCGGTATACGAGCCGGGGCTCGAGGGCGACGGGCTCACCGGCCGGAACGGTGCGCGCCTCGCCCTCGCCGCCGGAGGCGGTCACCGTCAGGTCGAACGGCGCGCGCATGACGATCTCGTTGCCGACACGGGCGAGGTCGACCCCGATCGAGACCTCGTAGACCATGTCCAGCTGGGCGAGCAGCGCCTCCTCCTCGTGCATCGAGCCGAAGTCCGGATGCAGGGCGAAGAGGATCTTCTCGGCCGTCTCGCCGTCCGGGCTGGTCGCCAGCAGCTTGACCATCGGGTTGCGCATCGGGCCATCCGGATCGGACTCGCCGCCGACGCGGAAATCGCTCTGGAACTCGAGCAGCTCGAAGTCCCAGCCGCCGCACGAGCCCATCGGCCCGGGCTCGGGCGGCACGTCGAGACTGCAGACCTCCCCCTCGTGGCGCACCCGGACGCGGCCGTACCGCGCGGCCGGATCGGCCGCCCCCGGAAGCTCGCCGCGGTGGAAGATCGCGGTCACCCCGCCGAGGTCGGCGCGGTCGCCCATGGCCAGCTGGTGCATCTTCATACCGTCGGCGCCCATGGCTCCCAGGGCGACCATCGGTTCGCCGCCCGGGCCGGGCATCAGGCGTCGCTCGAAGCGGATCCAGTACTCGTCGACTCCGAGCGTGACCGGTCCACCGGGCAGGTCGACCGTCTCACGGTGTCCCTGCGGACCGGTGTCGAACAGCCGCACCCGGTACTGGTCCTGCTCGCCCCCCTCGGAGGCGATCACGTAGGTGTTGGCCGAGGCCACGAGGTTGTTGGCCTCGCCCTCGCGGATGCGCAGGTAGCCCTCGAACCCCATCCAGCGGGTGATGCCCGCCCCGAGCAGGATCACCAGCATGCCGACGTGCACCAGCAGGAAGCCCCATTCCAGGCGCCCACGGGCGAGGCGCCGGACGAGGTTCAGCAGCAGGTTGACGAAGAACAGGATCAGCAGCGCGTTGAACCAGGGCGCGTCGTAGACCTGTTCGTACGCGGCGTGCCGGCCGATCTCGGCCGTCCCCAGGCCGGCGTAGTGCGACTCGATGAAGGTGCCGACGCCGCTGGCCGCGGCCAGGACGAAGAGCAGCGCGGCGCTCAACCTGAGGTCCGACAGGACCCGATAGACCGGGTGATTCAACAAAGTCTTCACGATGCCTCGCTGGGTTGGGGAGAGTGGCGGGAACGTCTACCAAATTAGCAGGGTAAAGACCCGCTTTTCAAGCAGAGTCGGTCGGTCTCACCCTGGAAACCGATCGCGGAAAACGAGTTCCGAGGCGGGCAGACGGCCCCCGCGCGGGTGGGCCGGCTGCCGGGGCCTGCCCAGCGCGACGAACATGCCCAGCAGGTGATCGTCCGGCAGGTTGATCAGGCGCGCGACCTCGTCGAAATCGAACCCGACCAGCGCGCAGGAGTCGTAACCCATCCCTTGGCCGGCCAGCATCAGCGTCTGGGCGGCCAGGCCGCACGAGCGGAGCGCCTCGTCCCGCTGCAGCCGTTCGTCGCCCTCGTAGACGCCCCGGATCACGTTGACGAACCGGTCCCGGATCGCCTCCGGCACGTGGCTCCAGTACCGCTCGGGCTGCTTGTCCCAGGCCGCCACGTCCGCGCAGACGACCACCAGCAGCGACGCGTCGGTGACCTGGGACTGGCCGTAGCTGGCCCGGCGCAGCTCGGCGCGCAGGTCCGGATCGCGGACCACGACGAGGCGGGTGTGCTGGATGTTGAACGCCGTCGGCGACAGGCGCGTCAATCGCAGCAGCTCCTCGCACTCGGCTTCGCCGATCTCCTGGTCGGGGTCGAAATGCTGGATGGCGCGACGGGCCTCGATGGCCGCGAGAACATCCATCGGGACGTCCTTTCCAATCATGACCTGAGATGTCAACGTTGCCCGCCCGCCATGATAGGGACGCGTCGCGGGTCCGCCATCGACCGGGCCGCCGTTCAGCCTCGCGCGTGCGAGCCGACCCGCCACCGGTCGGCGTTGGCCTCGGCGAAGTCGTCGAACGACCGCGGCTTGCGGCCGAGCAGCGTCTTGACCGCCCCCGACACCCGGGCGGCCCGCCCCTCGCGCACGAGGGCATAGAGGACCAGCAGATACTCGAGCGGCCCGGGGGGCAGGCCCGCCCGCCGTCCGCGGGCGCGCATCTCGTCCTCGGTCAGCGGATGGTAATTGACCGGCCGTCCACTGGCCCGGGTGATGGCCGCCGCGACCGCCGTGTGGCTCATGGGGTCGTCACCGGTCAGGTCGTACGCCTGCCCGCGCCGGTCCGGATCCCGGAGCACGCGAGCGGCGACCTCGGCCACGTCGTCCACGCTCACGAAGCTGGTGCGGCCGCTGTCGGCGGGTAGACAGATCCGCCCGACCGACTGGATCTCCGGCCGCAGCCAGCCGTGCGAGAAGTTCTCCATGAAGAAGTTGGGGCGCAGGATGGTCCAGCCCAGGCCACTGTGGGCCAGGACGTGCTCGACCAGCCCGAGCGGCCCGGACCGCTGCTCGTCCGCCCCGAGGGCAGAGACGAGCGTCACGTGCCCGACACCCGCGCTGAGGCACGCCTCGAGGAACTCGGGCACGACCACGGCCGCCGCCAGATCCAGGGGCCGCACGGTGAGCAGCACCTGCGCCACCCCCTCGACCGCCGGCTCGAAGGTCAACGGGCTGTCCCAGCTGAACCGCACGGCACGGTGCTCGGCCACCGCGTCGCGGTCGGGATTGCGCGTCGCCCGCCGCGTGGGGTATCCTGCCGCATCCAGCCGGCGGACGACCTCGCGACCGAGGGTGCCGCTGGCGCCGATGACGAGCACGGGTTCCGGCATGGTCGCACCTCCTGAGCGCGCGGACGGTGGGCCAGGGATCCCGCAGCGAGACGAGAGGGCGACCCGCCATGCGCCCGTGGCCAGACCGGAATGCTAGCAGAACGCCCGGGGTCAAGACCAGCGTGATCCTGGTCGCCGCCCTGCTCACGGCGGCCGCCCTGCCCCTCCTTGGCGACCGGGACGGCCCGGCATGGGAGACCCTGGACGAGGGGCTCGAGCTGGCCCGCTTCGGGGGCGACCCCGGTCCGATCACCGTCCTGCGCATCGACCCGGCCGTCTGGCAGACCGTCGCCCTGGCCGCCTCGGCCCTCGACGGCACCCGACGCACGGCCCGGCAGTGGGGCGAGGAGCACGGCCTGACCGCGGTGATCAACGCGGGCATGTACGCCGCCGACCACAGGACCCACACGGGCTATTTCCGGACCGGCGACCACGTGAACAATCCGCTCTGGAATCAGAAGGACTACCGCCAGGCGGCCTGCTTCGAGCCGCGCCGCGAGGGGTTGCCCCGGTTCGTGCTCATGGATCTGGACACCCACCCGGAGGAGACGTTCGCCGACGATTACGACGTCGTCGTGCAGAACCTGCGCCTGATCAAGAAGCCGGGCGAGAACCGGTGGCCGCCCCGGGACCGTCGCTGGTCGGAGGCGTGCCTGGGCGAGGACGGGTCCGGCCGGATGCTGTGGATCTTCAGCCGCGCCCCGCACGCCATGCACGCGTGGAACGAACGCCTGCTGGCCCTTCCCATCGACCTGGTGGCCGCCCAGCATCTGGAGGGCGGCCCGGAGGCGCAGCTCTGGATCGCCCCGGCCGGGGTCGAGACCATGGGCAGCTACGAGACCGGATTCCTCGAGGACGAGAGCAACCTCGCGGCCTGGCCGGTGCCCAACGTCCTGGGCATCCGCAAGCGCCCCGCGGCCGGTTCCGGACCGGCCGGGTGACCGTGGCCTACGGCGCCCACCACGTGTAATCGGCGCTCATCCGCGCGTTGCGATCCTCGCCCAGACGCATGATCTGCCAGCCCCGGAATCCGTCGCGACGGGGGTCGTTCTCCCGGGACACGGCATACCGGACCCGCCCGACTCGCACCACGTAGTCGTGCACGCCCCAGCGCATCGCCTCGAGCTCCGGATCGCGGGCCAGGACCTCCACCGGCAGGTCCGTGACCACGAGGAGGTCGTAGCCACGGTCGGCGAACGCGGCCGCGCCGTCAGGCCGACCCGGCGCCGCCACCCCTTCGGGCAGGCTGGTCAGGGTCGCATAGAGCACCCGTCCCCGGGACGCGTCGTCGCGCTTCTCGGCCACGACCCGCGCGAGGGCCCCCTCGCCCACGACCTCGCCCCCGCGGATCAGCACGACGCGGTCGCCCTCCCGCAGATCGACCACCTCCTGCAGCTCCTCACCGGTGAGCGGACGCCCGTCCTCGGTGAAGAGGCCGGGGTCGACGGGCCCGAGCGTCTGGTAGGCCATCGGGATCACGCCCTCGAACAGGAAGAAGGGCTCGAGGGCGTCGGCGGCGGGGGCGGGGGCGACACCGGCCGCGAGGGTCGTGGTGAGGATGGCGGCGGCCACGAGCATGCGGGTCATGGAAACTCCTCGCGTCTCCGGTCGTGCGGACATGGATCGTACGATTCTACCGGCCGCACCATCCGAGCGCAAGGCGGACGCCCGCGGTCCACGACCCGTGTTTGGCGTGCTCGTCGCGACCGGCTATCCTGCTGCCATGCCCATCGATCAGGACATCACGCTCCTGGCCCACCTGGCCGTCCTCGTCGCCGGCGCCATCGCCGGCTTCGTCGACAGCATCGCCGGCGGCGGCGGCCTCATCACGGTGCCGTCGCTGCTCGCTGTGGGGCTGCCCCCGCACCTGGTGCTGGGAACGAACAAGCTGGCCTCGACCATGGGCGTCCTGACCGCCTTGAGCCGGTACCGCGACGGCGGGCTGGTGCGCCTGCGGGAATGGGCCCTGGCCATCGCGTGCACGGCGGCGGGCGCGGCCACCGGGACGCTGCTCATCCAGCGCCTGGAGCCGTCGTTCCTGGGCTGGCTGGTGCCGGTCCTCCTGGTCGCGATCCTGGTCTACACCCTGATGTCGCCCGACCTCGGCTCCCGGCCCGCGGCCGCCCGCGTCGGCCGCCGGACCGTGCAGGTCGGCGGCGGGCTGGTGCTCGGCTTCCACGACGGGTTCTTCGGCCCGGGGACCGGCGCCTTCTGGGCTCTCGCCCTGGTGACGCTGGCCGGGCTCGATCTGCGCCGCGCCACCGCCGCGACCAAGGTCATGAACGCCACCAGCAACGTGGTCGCCCTGGGCGTCTTCACCCTCGGCGGCCACGTCGTCTGGTCCCTCGGCCTGGCCATGGGCGCCGGTCAGATCCTGGGCGCGCTGCTCGGATCGCGGCAGGTCCTGCGGCGGACCCCGGGGTTCGTGCGCTGGTTCCTGGTGGCGACCGTGGGCCTGACCGCGGGCAAGATGCTCCTCGACCGCCTCGTCGGGTGACCGCGTTACCCCCGGAATAAACACTGTTAACAACGATTCCTGGCTTGACCTCGCCTGCCCAGGACCGATACTTAACCAGGTTGAATTTCAATGGAGTTGAACAATGTCTTCAATTTCCGCCGACCTGGACACCATGCTGGGCGAGACCCTGCGGATCCTCACGCAGGCCCTCGGGAACATCTGCCAGCGCTCGACCCTGCGGGAGGCGAGCGACGGGGAGATCACCCAGAACCAGCTGTCCATCCTCATGATGCTGAGGCGTCGCGACCACCTGACGGCCACGGAACTCGCGCGCATCCTGAACATCAGCAACGCCGCCATCACCAAGATCATCGACCGGCTCGCCACGCTCGACCTCGTCAGCCGCGAGCCTCACCCCAGCGACCGGCGCAGCATGTCGCTGGTGATGCGACCGGCCGGACACCGGTTCCTCGACCGGTACGACGAGATCACCGCCCGCAAGCTCGCCGTGATCCTCGAGGATTTCGACAGCGCGGAGAAGGAGCAGCTGCTCGGATTCATCCGCCGCATCGTGCAGAGCACGCTGGCGAACGAGCAGGACGTCGACCTGATCTGCTACACGTGCGGGGGCCGCTGCGGCGACCCCTGCGTGCTTCAACACCGCCGGGGCAGCTGTTCCCTGCAGCCCGACAAAGGAGACTGACCATGGCCAGTCGCCGTGATTTCCTCAGACACGCCGGCTTCCTGACCGGCACGGCCGTCGCCGCCACCACCGGCGTCAAGAAGGCCGCCGCCGCCCACGGACCGCACATCGACGACGACCGCATGGGCGTTCTCTGCGACTTCACCCTCTGCATCGGTTGCCGCAGCTGCGAGTACGCCTGCAGCGAGGCCCACGACCTGCCGCACGGCGATTTCACGGATTACAGCGCCGAGGACGCCGTCCTCGAGTCCTACCGTCGCCCCACCCCGGACGATCTGACGGTGATCAACCGGTTCTCGCCCGCCAAGGGCCACGACGAGCCGTTCCACGCCAAGTACAACTGCCTGCACTGCGACCACCCGGTCTGCGTGTCGGCGTGCATCGTGGGCGCGCTCGAGAAGAATGCCCGGGGACCGGTGACCTACGACGCCTGGAAGTGCATCGGTTGCCGGTACTGCATCCAGGCCTGCCCCTTCCAGATCCCGACCTACGAGTACGACGACGCGCTGACGCCGAAGGTGGTCAAGTGCGACCTCTGCCAGGACCGGACCCTCGAGGGCGGCATCCCGGCCTGCGTCGACATCTGCCCCCAGGAGACCATGGTGTTCGGCCGGCGCAGCGACCTGATCAAGCTCGCGCACGAGCGCATCACCGTGCACCCGGAGCGTTACGTCGATCACGTCTACGGCGAGCACGAGGTGGGCGGCACCTCGTGGCTGTACCTGGCCGACCGCAGCTTCCAGGACCTGACCCTGCCCGAGGTCCCGGACGAGAGCCCGGCCGTCACCACCGAGCGCATCCAGCACGGCATCTTCCGCGGCTTTTCCGGACCGCTGATGGTGTTCGCCCTGGTCAGCGTGATCATGAAGTCGGCAGGCAGGAACCCCGAAGAGACCCAGGAGGACGACCATGAGTGAGCACCGGGTTCCCTTCTTCACCACAGGCGTCAAGGTGCTCTGCGTCCTCGCCCTGGCGGGCATCGCCGGCCTGGTGGCCCGCTTCGTCTTCGGCCTCGGCGCGGTGACCAACCTCGACGATCAGTACGGCTGGGGCCTGTGGATCGGCATCGACGTGGCCTGCGGCGTGGCCCTCGCCGCCGGCGGCTTCACCACGGCCTTCATCGCCCACGTCATGCACCGCGACCACTTCCATTCGGTCGTGCGCCCGGCACTCCTGACCGCGATGCTCGGCTACACGTTCGTGGCCTTCGCCGTCTTCGTCGACCTCGGCCGCTACTACAACATCTGGCACGTCATGCTGCCGGAGATGTGGCAGGGCAACTCGGCCCTCTTCGAGGTCGGCATCTGCGTGATGAGCTACCTCACCGTGCTCTACATCGAGTTCCTGCCCATCGTGACCGAGCGCTTCATGGGCCGGGTGAACCTGCCCGGCTTCTGGGCCCGCCTCAACGGCGGGATCGAGGCCGTGCTGCGGTTCCTCGACCGCACCCTCAACCGCGTGATGACGTTCTTCATCATCGCCGGCGTGGTCCTCAGCTGCGCGCACCAGTCGTCGCTCGGCACGCTCATGGTGATCGCCCCGACCAAGCTGCACCCGCTGTGGCACACGACGATCCTCCCGCTGCAGTTCCTGCTGTCGGCGTTCGCGGTCGGACTGGCGATGGCGATCTTCGAATCGATCCTGGCCTCGCGGTCGCTCAAGCATCCGCTGGAGATGAAGGTGCTCTCGCCCCTCGGCCGCATGATCCCGTTCCTGTTGACGGTCTACCTCGGGACCAAGTTCATCGACATGGTCACGCGTGGCAGCTACGTCCACCTGCTCGAGGGCAGCCTGCAGTCCTACAGCTGGATGGCGGAGGTCTTGCTGGGCATCCTGATCCCCGGGGCGATCTTCATGGCCCACCGCCTGCGACGCAAGCCGGCCTGGTTGTTCGCGGGATCGGCGCTCGTCGTCCTGGGCGTGGTCCTCAACCGGGTCAACGTCTTCATCATCGGCTACAAACCGGTCTACGGAGATGGGCCCTACGTGCCGGCCTGGCCCGAGGTCGTCATCACCATCGGCATGATCGCGATGATCGTGCTGCTGTACCGGCTCTTCGTCTTCATCTTCCCCAACATCACCGCGGAAGGAGCGCCGCATCATGCGTAGGTCCTGGATCTTGCTCGCGGTCGTCCTGCTGATCACGGCTCCGTCCCTGCGCGCGGACGATAGCGGTCAGGCCGCCCATCGCGAAACCGACCCGAACCCTCATCGCGAGTTCACCGAGCGCCACGCGGCCGGCCTGTCCTGCGAGACCTGCCACTCGTGCGAGGAGCCGACGCGCGACGACCCGTGCCTCAACACCTGCCCCCGCCACGGCGGCCACTTCTATGGCGAGCACGAGGCCGACGAGGGACCCGAGGTGGTCATCATCGACCAGCTGGCCGACATCTATCGGCCGGTGGTGTTCGCACACAAGCTGCACGCCGGCATGGCCGACATGAGCGGCGGCTGCACCAATTGCCACCACTACTCCGAGGATTCCGGCACCATCCCGCCGTGCCGCGAGTGCCACGACCCGGACAAGACCCAGGTGGACATGCGCATGCCCTCGCTCAAGGGCGCCTACCACCGCCAGTGCATCAACTGCCACCTCGACTGGAGCCACGAGAACGCCTGCGGCTTCTGCCACCAGCCCGCCGAAGAGGGCGGGACCGTCGCCGCCGATTCGGCCAGCATCGTCGGCGTACCCCATCCGC
>WJIQ01000327.1 GCA_014730255.1 bacterium
CGGCTCCGATCCCGACCTGCTCGCCCGTGCCGCGCGCATCGCCGCCGACTTCGGATACGCCGAGCTGAACCTCAACGTCGGCTGCCCCTCCGACCGGGTGCAGTCCGGGCGGTTCGGCGCCTGCCTGATGACCGAGCCGGAACTCGTGCGCGATTGCCTGGCCGCCATGCGCGAGGCGGCCGGTGTGCCGGTCACGGTGAAGCATCGCCTCGGGGTCGACGACCAGGACCCCGAGCAGGCGCTCTTCGGTTTCGTCGAGACCGTGGCCGCGAGCGGCGTCACCACCTTCATCGTGCACGCCCGCAAGGCCTGGCTCGCCGGGCTCAGCCCCAGGGAGAACCGCGAGAAGCCGCCGCTCGACTACCCGCTCGTGCGCCGGCTGAAGGCCGCGCACCCGGAGCTCGAGATCGTCCTCAATGGCGGCCTCGCCGACCTCGACCAGGCCATGGCCGAACGGGGCGATCTCGATGGCGTGATGCTCGGCCGCGCGGCGTACCAGACCCCGTGGGTGCTCGCGGACGTCGACCGCCGGATCCACGGCGAACCCGCCAACCCCCACGACGACCGCGTCGCCGCCGTGCGCGCGTTCCGGCCCTACGTCGAGGCGCAGCTCGCGCGGGGCGAACGCCTGCACGCGATGACGCGCCACCTGCTCGGCCTGTTCAAGGGCCGCCCCCGCGCGCGGCTCTGGCGGCAGACCCTGGCCCAGGGCGCGGTCCGCGACGGTGCGGGCTGGGAGGTCGTCGAGGCGGCGCTCGCCGCGGTCACGCCCGCAGGCGATCGCGCGTGACGCTGGTCACCGCCTGCACCGCCGGGTGCGTCAGGCGACGTTCGGCGCTGATCACGACCACGGACTCACGACACTCCTCGGTCGCGCCGACCAGCCCCATGCGGTGCCGACGCCGGACCTCGTCGGCGACCAGGTTCGGCACGGCGAAGAAGCCGAGTCCGTCCTCGGCGAGGTCCTTGATCAGGGCGCTGTCCTCGACCTCGGCCACCAGCCGCGGGCGCAGACCGTGGGCGGCGAACCAGCGGTCCAGCGATGCGCGCAGCGCCGTGTTCTCGGTCGGCAGGATCGCGGGCGCGCCGTCGAGCGACTGCGGGAATCCGCGGCGCAGACCGGTCGCCACCCGGCCGCGCGCGAGGAACGTCACGCCGCAGTCGCCCAGCTCGTGATGATACACGCGCTGGGCCAGCGACCCCTGCACGCGCGCATCGCTGAGCACCACGTCCAGCCGATGCACCACCAGGTCGGCCACCAGGTCGACCAGCTTGCCCTCGCTCACGGTCAGGTGGACCGGGCGCGGCAGCGCCAGCGCCGGACGCAGCAGCGCGCGCGCCAGCGTCTTCGGTACCGCGTCGACCAGCCCGACGTGCAGGCGCAGCGGCCGGTCGGTCACTCCCTGGCGCACGGCGCCCATCATCTCGCGACCGAGGGAGAAGATCTCCTCGGCGTAGGCGAACACCATCTCGCCCGTCGACGTCAACGCCAGGCCCCGACCCCGGCGGACGAACAGCCGCTCGCCGAGCGCCTCCTCGAGCTGCTTGACCTGCGCGCTGATGGTCGGCTGGGCGAGACTGAGCGCCTCCGCGGCCCGGGCGACCCCACCCTCGCGGGCCGTGGTCCAGAAGTAGAAGAGATGATGGTAGTTCAACCAGTCCACGCCGCCCTCGCTTCGAAATAATCTAAGTATCAGCTGCATACATTCTAATCGTCGAATCCTTGATCGCTCCTATCTTGACCCCGGGGCGGCGACGACGGACGTCGCCATCGTCAAGGAGCACGCGATGAAGAGATTCAAGAACATCCTCCTGGTGCACGATCGTGCCTCGCGCGGACGGAAGTCGCTGGCGCGCGCGACCGACCTCGCCCTGCGCAACGACGCCCAGCTCAAGCTGGTCGAGGTGATCGAGGCCCCGACCGGGTCGAACCGCCGGGTCAAGACCTCCGCGGGCGAGGTCGACCTGCTCGAGGTGATCACCCGCGATCGCACCGAGGCCCTCGAGCGCGCCGCCGAGCCGCTTCGCCATCAGGGGATCGAGGTCGCCACCAGGATCCTGTTCGACACCCCGTTCATGGCCATCGTCAAGGAGGTCGAGAAGGGCGGGCACGACCTCGTCATGCTCACCGCCGAGGGCAAGGGCGGCCTGCGCGAGCACCTGTTCGGCAGCACCTCGCGCCATCTTCTGCGCAAGTGCCCGTGCCCGGTCTGGGTGATCCGGCCCGCGCGAGAGAGGCAGCACGTCCGCGTGCTCGCGGCCGTCAATCCGGCCGAGGAGCACGAGTCGGGCAAGGCGCTCGACCGGCAGATCATCGAGCTGTCGTCGTCGCTGGCGCGGATGCACGGCGGCGAGCTTGACGTGGTGCACGCCTGGCACGCGGTGCCACGCTCGACGCGGGTGTCGAGCCGGTCGCTCGCGCGCTGGAACGCCGAGATCATGGCGGCGGCCGAGGAGCGGCTGGACGACCTCCTGGCGCAGCACGATCTCGCGGGCCTGAAGGTCCGCCGGCACCTGCCGGGCGGCCCGCCGGGGCTGAAGATCGCCGAGGTCGCGGCCGAGCGACGTTCCGACGTGGTCGTCATGGGCACCCTGAGTCGCTCGGGGCTGACCGGCCTGCTGATCGGCAACACCTCGGAGACGGTCCTGCAGCACCTCGACACATCGGTGCTGGCGGTCAAGCCGGCCGGTTTCCAGAGCCCGCTCGCCCCGGCGATCGACGCACCGTAGGGCCGTCGCGATGGTCGCCACCACCTTCCCGGGACGCATCGCGCTTCTCGTCGCGAGCACCGGCTTCCAGCGCGCCGTTCTCGGCCTGATCCTCGCCGCGGCGGTGATCGTCGGTCTGGAGACCGATCGCGAGCTCATGGCGCGGCACGGCGGGCTGATCCACGCCCTCGACTGGACCGTGATCACGCTCTTCGGGATCGAGGCGCTGCTCAAGATGATGCAGCACGGCCGCCGCTGGCCGCGCTACTTCACCGATCCGTGGAACGTGTTCGACTTCACCATCCTGGTGGTCTGCCTGCTGCCGGTGGGCGGGCACTTCGCCGCGGTCCTGCGGCTGGCGCGCGTGCTGCGCGCGCTGCGGCTGGTGTCGGCCCTGCCGAGGCTGCAGATCCTGGTCAGCGCGCTGCTGAAGAGCGTGCCGTCGATGGGCTACGTCGGCCTGCTACTTCTCCTCTTGTTCTACATCTACGGGGTGATGGGGGTCGCGCTGTTCGCCGGCAACGATCCGGTGCACTTCGGCAGTCTCGACCTCTCCCTGCTGACCCTCTTCCGCGTGGTCACGCTCGAGGACTGGACCGACGTCATGTACATCCAGATGTTCGGGTCGGACGTCTTCCCCATCGACAATCCGGCGGTCGAACCGACCGATCCGCGCGCGCGGCCGGTCCTCGGGGCGGCCTACTTCGTCTCGTTCGTCCTCCTGGGCACGATGATCATGCTCAATCTCTTCATCGGGGTGATCATCGGCAGCATGCAGGAGGCGCAGGCCGAGGCCGAGCAGAAGGAACGCCGGCGAGACCGCGATGCGCTCGAG
>WJIQ01000328.1 GCA_014730255.1 bacterium
CATGTTCACCACGCCGCGCTCGATGCGGCCGGTGGCCACCGTTCCGCGGCCGGAGATCGAGAACACGTCCTCCACCGGCATCAGGAACGGCTTGTCCAGGTCGCGCTCCGGCATCGGGATGTAATCGTCCATCGCCTGCAGCAGCTCGAACACGCACTTCGCGTCCTCGCTGTCAGGATCGCCCGACTCCAGCGCCTTCAGCGCCGAGCCGCGGATGATCGGCGTCTCGTCGCCGGGGAACTCGTACTGGTCCAGAAGCTCGCGGACCTCCAGCTCCACCAGATCCAGAAGCTCCTCGTCGTCCACCATGTCGCACTTGTTCATGAACACGATGATGTAAGGAACGCCCACCTGACGGGCCAGCAGGATGTGCTCCCGCGTCTGCGGCATCGGACCGTCACTGGCCGAGACCACCAGCACCGCGCCGTCCATCTGCGCCGCGCCCGTGATCATGTTCTTGACGTAGTCCGCGTGACCGGGGCAGTCCACGTGCGCGTAGTGACGAGTCTCGCTCTGGTACTCCACGTGCGCGGTCGCGATCGTGATCCCGCGCTCCCGCTCCTCCGGCGCCTTGTCGATCTGATCGAACGGCGTGTAATCGGCCAGACCCTTCTTCGAGAGGATCTCCGTGATCGCCGCCGTCAGGGTCGTCTTGCCGTGATCCACGTGACCGATCGTGCCGACGTTCACGTGATCCTTGGATCGTTCAAACTTCTCGCGCGCCATTCGCTGGCTACCTCCTACCAAGGGGTCGATTCGCCCAAAGGGGCGTCAATTACGCACCCACGTAATGCCGCGTCAAGTCGGCGGCGATCTTGTCCGGCACGCGCTCGTAGCGCGCCAGCTGCATCGTGTACACGCCCCGCCCCTGGGTCAGCGACCGCAGCTGCGTGGCGTATCCGAACATCTCGATCAGCGGCACCACCGCGTCGAGGACGCGATCGAGGCGCTGCTGGTGGATTCCCGTGATCTTGCCCCGCTTGCTGTTCAGGTGGCCGGAGACGTCGCCGAGGTACGGCTCGGGCACGACGACCTCGACGTCCATCACGGGCTCGAGCAGGGCCGGACCCGCGTCTCGCGCGCCCGTCCAGAGGGCTTCCGAGGCGGCGTAGGCGAAGTCGGCCTCGGTGGTCTCGCCCTCCTCGAAGGCGGCGTCGGTCAGCTCGACCTTCAGGTCGACCAGGGCGTAGCCGGCGAGGATGCCCGTGTCGCAGGCCATGCGCACGCCGTTCTCGATGGCGGCCTGGAACTCGGCGGGCAGCTTCTGGGCGACCTTCTCCCCGGCGGTGTAGACCACGCCGGTGCCGTACTCGCCCGGCTCGAGGGCCAGGGTGACGCGGGCGAAGTTGCCGTGGCCGCTCTCGGGGTCCTTGCGGCGCTCGAAGGTCGAGGTGCCGGTGGTGGTGATGGTCTCGCGGTAGGCGACCTGCGGCCGGCCCACGTTGCACTGCACGCCGAACTCGCGCTTGAGGCGGTCGCCGATGATCTCCAGGTGCAGCTCGCCCATGCCCCAGATCACCGTCTGTCCGCTCTCGGGGTCCTCCTTCACCTGGAAGGTCGGATCCTCGAAGCTGAGCGTCTCGAGGGAGTCGTGCAGCTTGACGCCGTCGGCCTTGGTGCGCGGCTCGATGGCCACGTAGATCACCGGCTCGGGGAAGGTCATCTCCTCGAGCAGGACCGGCGCGTCGAGGGCGGTCAGCGTGGTCCCGGTGCGCAGGCCCTTGGGACCGACCACGGCCATGATGTCGCCGGTGCGGGTCTCCTTGAGCTCCTCGCGCTTGTCGGCGTGCATGCGGAACATGCGCTGCATGCGCTCGCGCTTGCCGGTGTTGACGTTCAGCGCCGCCTTGCCGGCCTCGAGCGACCCGCTGTAGACGCGGGCGAAGGCCAGGCTGCCGGCGTGCTGGTCGTGCACCATCTTGAAGACCAGGGCCGAGAACGGGGCGTCGTCGCTGGGCTCGCGGGCGACCTCCTCGCCGGTCTTCGGATGCACGCCGACGATGGCCGGGCGGTCGGCGGGCGAGGGCAGGAGGTCGACGATGCCGTCCATCAGCGCCTGCACGCCCTTGTTCTTCAGGGCCGAGCCGCAGAAAACGGGCACCAGGCCCTCGGCGATGGTGCCCTGACGCAGCGCGCGGTCGATCATGGCCGGCGCGATGTCCTCGTCGGCGAGGAAGCGCTCCATGACCTCCTCGTCGGCCTCGGCCGCGGCCTCGAGCAGGCGCGCGCGCGCGTCCTGGGCCATCTCGAGCATGTCGGCGGGGACCTCGGTGTCCTCCCACACGGTGCCCAGCTCGTCGCGGTAGATGCGGGCCTGCATGGTGCGCAGATCGACGAAGCCCTGGAAGGCGTCCTCGGCGCCGATGGGCAGGGTCACCGGGACCGGGCGCGCGGCCAGGCGGTCCTCCATCATCGCCACGGCCCGGGCGAAATCGGCGCCCAGGCGGTCCATCTTGTTGATGAACGCGATGCGGGGCACGCCGTAGCGGTCGGCCTGCTTCCAGACCGTCTCGCTCTGGGGCTCGACGCCGCCCACGGCGCAGAACACGGCCACCGCGCCGTCGAGGACGCGCAGGCTGCGCTCGACCTCGACGGTGAAGTCGACGTGGCCGGGGGTGTCGATGATGTTGATCTGGGTGTCGCGCCAGTGGGTCGTCGTGGCCGCCGAGGTGATGGTGATGCCGCGTTCCTTCTCCTGCTCCATGTAGTCCATCTGCGCGGCGCCGTCGTCGACCTCGCCCGGCTTGTGCACCCGGCCGGAATAGAACAGGATGCGCTCCGTCGTCGTGGTCTTACCCGCGTCGATGTGCGCCATGATCCCGATGTTCCGGACGTGTTCCAGGTTGACCTGGCGTGGCACGGCAACGAACTCCTGCTTCCCGCGCGGCGGTTCTCGAAACCCGCGCGGACCATCACGATGAACGCGCGCAGATCCAGGGCGTGGTCTGCACGTCTCCAGCGGCCTCTAGCTCCAGCGTCCCAGGACGCACGCATCCCTGCGTGTCGGAGCGCAATCAGGCTATTCGAATGGTCGATCCGTCAATGACTGGCGCTGTAGGAACGAACGAGAGGGACCTTTACCAGCGGCAGTGGGCGAACGCCTTGTTCGCTTCAGCCATACGGTGAGTATCCTCGCGCTTCTTGATAGACGGTCCGTCGTTCTTACTGGCCATGGCGAGCTCGGCCGCCAGACGTTCGGCGAACGTCTTCTCCGGCCGGCTCCTGGCGAATCCGATGATCCAGCGCATCGCCAGCTGGGTCCGCCGCTCCGGGCGGATCTCCACCGGCACCTGATACGTGGCACCACCGATTCGTCGGCTCTTGACCTCGACACCCGGCTTGACATTGTTCAAGGCGGTGCGGAAGACGTCGACGCCCTCCTGACCGGTCTTGTCCTTGATGATGTCGAAGGCCTGGTAGATCGCCCGCTCCGCCACGCTCTTCTTGCCGTCCCTCATGGCGTAGTTGATGAACTTGGACACCATGACCTCGTGGTGACGAGGATCACCGGCAAGGGCGCGTTTCTCGGGGGAACGACGTCGAGACATGTCTTCTCCTTGGTGGGTCAGCCCACCGGCTCCGACCGCCGGAACCGCCGGCGGCCGTATGAAACCAGATTCCTAGACCTTGGGGCGCTTGGCGCCGTACTTCGAGCGGCCCTGTCGCCGCGAGTCGACGCCCGAGGCGTCCTGCGTTCCGCGAATGATGTGGTACCGCACGCCGGGCAGATCCTTCACCCGGCCGCCACGCACGAGCACGATCGAGTGCTCCTGCAGGTTGTGCCCCTCGCCGGGGATGTAGGCGGTCACCTCGATGCCGTTGGTCAGCCGCACGCGAGCGATCTTGCGCAGCGCCGAGTTGGGCTTCTTGGGCGTCTGGGTGTAGACGCGGGTGCACACGCCCTTGCGCTGCGGGCACGCCTGCAGGGCCGGGCAATCGCTCTTATGCTTGATTTCCTTGCGGCCCTTGCGGACCAG
This sequence comes from bacterium, assembly GCA_014730255.1. GTDB lineage: Bacteria > Krumholzibacteriota > Krumholzibacteriia > LZORAL124-64-63 > LZORAL124-64-63 > Glo-17. Next base: position 3,978 of record WJIQ01000328.1, read on the forward strand.
CTGACTCAGAGTCGGCAACGTCTTTCGCTCCTAGGTCGTCGTCACTGGTGCGCACGAACACACGCATGCAGTGCGCACAGAACCGTTCGCGGCTGCCCCCTGGCCGCCGCGCGGACGGGGAACAATAAAGGGGGCCCCCGGTATTGTCAAGCGCGCAGAGGCGCCTTTTTCACCCGATCCCCGGCCGGATGGACGGCCGGGCGACGGCCGCTACTCGACCGTCAGCTCGGACAGGTCGTCGTCGCCGGCCTCCTC
>WJIQ01000065.1 GCA_014730255.1 bacterium
CGCATGAAGGGCAATCCCCTGTTTCACGACTACCGGCAACTGCCGGCGGGATTCAGTCGCGACGGCGACATCATCACCGGCGAGGTCGTGGGCGACTCGACCTACACCGGCCCGGGCAACCTCGTGCAGGACCGCTATCACTTCGATCTGCCCGACACGGGGTTCTTCTTCCCGGGCGACGTGATCCACTACTACTTCGAGGCCCGCGACGAGGTGGCGGGCGACATCGGGCACACGATCCTGCCGGGCGACACCACCGGGTTCGCGAGCTTCCAGCACGACCTGCGCTACCCGAGCGACTTCATCTGCCGCGGCCTGCCGACCATGTTCTCCGACACGCCGGGCGACCAGCCCACCGTGCTGCTGTGGAACGACTTCGCCGCCCGCGGTGGAGAGAACGAGTGGCTGTACGCGCTCTACGGTGCCGGTATGCACGAGGGGGTGGGCTACGACGTCTACTACACCAATGCGCCCGACGCCGGCGAGGGCAACGGACTCGGCGGCCGGGCCACCAGCGCGATGATGGCCCACTACGACGTCCTGCTCTACACCTGCGGCAACCTGCTGGCCTACACCCTGGGCAACGGCGACTTCACGACCGATCCGTCGCGCGACATCCAGCTGTTGAACACGTGGTTCGACCGCGGCGGCAAGAAGGCGCTGCTGACCGGCGACGATCTGGTCTTCGACCTCTACCAGAAGGGCGTCGAGGGGCAGAACTTCGTCTCCAACTACATCGGCGTGACGCTCCTCAACCGTCAGCTGAACAACCTGATCGACAACCAGACCGCGCCGCACGTGGTGGCGCAGTCGGGCAACGGCGTCTTCAACCTCGTCGACGAGTGGGTGGCCTACGGCGGCTGCCTCGGCATCAACACCTTCGACGCGGTCGAGACCGTCGGCAACGCCACGCGCCTGGCCGAGTTCACCAACGCGGACGGGCAGGCCGGCGCCTACACCTTCGCGGCGGCCACGCACAAGCTGTACGACCCGAACGACGCCGAGGTCGTGTACATGCCCTACGACCTGATGTTCCTCTACAACGCGCCCGGCTACACCGCGCCGGCGGGCTTCGAGGGCGTGGCGGCGCGGTCGCTGATCGTGCGCGACGTGCTCAACTTCTTCGGCATGCAGCTCGAGGCGCCCGTCGGTGTGGACACGCCGGACGCCGTGCCGCTGGACGTGTCGGTCTACCCGAACCCGTTCAACCCGACGACCACCATCGCGCTCGACATGCCGCGGGCCGGCCAGGCGACGCTCAAGCTGTACAACGTGCGTGGCGAACTGGTGCACACGCTGCTGGACGGCGAGTTGCCGGCCGGTCGTCACGAGCTGACCTGGGACGGACGGACCGCGTCCGGCGCGCGCGCGGCCTCGGGCGTGTACTTCGCCGAGGTCCGGGCGCTCGGCGAGACGTCCATCACGCGGATGGCCATGGTGAAGTAGGTCGACCGCGACACGAGAGGACCCGAACCCGGCCCCGGGGCGCGCCCCGGGGCCGGTCTCTCGCGCGGCCAGGATCCACGCGAAACGACCACCCGGACGGGTGGTCGACGGTCGGTCCAGGTCTGCGTCCGGAGGCGGCGAGGAATCGTGGCCGCGATGCCCCGCCGAGCCTCGCGGACGCGGAACCCGGCGCAGAAGCGATCTGCTCTGTTCTATTGTTCGCCACTGGCGACGTTGCAAACGCGATGCCTGACCGGGGGCGTGCGATGGTTTTTCAAGTCGTTGTCTCGTGATGTCTTACGGCGTCGGCGAAGGGGGCGGTCGGGCCGTGTGGCGGAAGAATGGAAACAATGTTGACAGGCCGTGATGCGGCCCCATAAGTGGTTGCCATGGCGATGGTTGAGGGCAAAAGGAAATTGATTGTGAACCTCAGGCATCGTGTCCCGGATACAGCGAGACCCTGCACGTTGGCAGGGCCTCGCCGTCGCCTGTTCGCTCGCCGGATCCCGGAGCTGACCGCGCGATCGCTGGGGGGTGCTCGCGCTCTCTCGGATCCGCTGTATCGTACGTTGCGACCGCCGCGCTTGTTCCCGCTTTTTCAGGAAGGTCCCGTGAGCGAGCTGCAACGCGACGAACTGCACCGGACCTGGGTGGTGATGGCGCCCGAGCGGGCGGGCCGGCCCCGCGACGTGGTCGTGACCGTGAGCGAGCGTGCCGACCACGTCTGCCCGTTCTGTCCGGGGCACGAGCACCGGACGCTCAACGAGATCGCCGCGTCCGGGCGAGGGCCGGGCGCGCGGGGGGTCGACGGCTGGCGGGTGCGGGTCGTGCCGAACCTCTATCCGGCCGTCACCCCGCCGCTGGGTACGCACGAGGTGGTCGTGCTCTCGCCCGACCACCACCGCGGCCTCGCCGACCTCTCCGGGGACGAGGTGGCCGATGCGCTGCACGTCGTGCGCGAACGTCTGCGTGCGCTCGCGGCGCAGGAGCCGCCCCTGCGCCCGCTGTTCTTCCTCAACTCCGGAGCGGCGGCCGGCGCGAGTCTCCGGCACCCTCATGGGCAGATCCTGGCCACCGCCGACGAGCCACCGGTGATGGCGACCGAGCTGGCCGCCATGACTGACTGGCGCCGTCGCCACGGCGGCTGTCTGCTCTGCCACGAGGCCGATCGCGCGCGCCCGGAGGGGCGGCTCGTGGGCCAGGGCCGCAGGTGTCAGGTTCAGGCTCCGGTTGCGAGCCGGTATGCGTGGGAGCTACGGTTCCAGCCGGAGGCCCATGCCGCCCGCTTCGAGGAGGCGAGCGAGGAGATCGTCCGGGATCTGGCCGGACTCGTCGCCGGCGCGTGCCGCGCGCTGCGCGAGGTCGCCGGCGACCCGGCCTACAACCTCGCGCTGCACTCGGCACCGGAGGGCGAGCCCGGCTTCCACTGGCATCTCGAGCTGACGCCGCGACTCGCGCCCATGGCCGGGTTCGAGATCGGCTCGGGCGTCCACATCAATTCCGTCCTACCGCAGGTCGCGGCCGCGAGCCTGCGCGAGGCCATGGACCCGGACCTGGTGAGGGGAATCGCATGAAGATCCTGATGGTCACCGCCGAGATGACACCGCTGATCAAGGTGGGGGGGCTGGCCGACGTGGTCGGTGCGCTGCCGGCCGCGCTGGCGCGGCGCGGGCACGAGGTCCGCGTCGTCCTGCCTTGCTACCGGGATCTGTCCACCGACGGCGCCGGGCCCGCCGATTGGCAGGGCTGCCGGACCGTACCGTTGCGCGTGGGGCAGCGGATGGCCTCGGTGAACTATCGCACGTGGGCCGATGCTCCCGAGGGGGTGACCGTCGACCTGGTCCAGGCCGAGGGGTGGTTCGACCGCCCCGGCATCTACATGCATCCGGACGGTCTGCCGTTCAGCGACGACATCGAGCGGTGGGCGATCCTGGCCCATGCCGCGCTCATGGTGCCCGAGCTCGCCGACTGGCCGGTCGACGTCGTGCACGCGCACGATGCCCAGGCGGGTGCCGCGCTGCTCCTGCGTCGACACGTCTACGGCGATCGCCCCTTGCCGGGGCCAGGCCGCACCATGCTGACGATCCACAACCTCTCCCATCAGATCCTGGTCCCGCCGACCGACCTGCAGCCCCTGGGGCTGCCACCGCACCTCGTGCACTTCCCCGGTCCGCTGGAGTTCTATGGCCAGGCCAACCTGCTCAAGGGGGCGATCCTGGCCAGCGACCTGGTCAACACGGTCAGTCCGACCTATGCCCGTCAGGTCACCGCCGATCACGAGATGGGCTGCGGTCTCGAGGGGGTCCTGGCCGGCCTCGGCGACCGCTTCGTCGGCATCCTCAACGGGGTCGACACCGACGTCTGGAATCCCACGACCGATCCGCACCTGCCGGCTCGTTACACGGCCGACGACCTGACCGGCAAGGCGGCGTGCCGCCAGGCCCTCGTCGAGGAGATGGGCCTCGAGCCCGGTGACGGTCCCCTGCTCGGACTGGTCGGGCGGCTCGTGCCGCAGAAGGGGATCGACCTCTTGACCGACGTCCTCGACCGTGCCGTGGGGGCGGGGTTCTCCCTGGCGGTGCTCGGGACCGGAGCCGAGGAGTACCACGAGCTGCTGCACGCCGCGGCCACGCGGCACCCGGGGCGGGTCGCCTTCCGCGACGAGTTCAACGAGGGGCTCGCGCATCGCATCTACGCCGGCAGCGACCTCTTCCTGATGCCCAGCCGGTACGAGCCCTGCGGCCTGTCGCAGCTGTACGCGCTGCGGTACGGGACGCCGCCGGTGGTGCGCGCGACCGGCGGCCTGGCCGATACCGTGGACGACGCGGCCGGGCACTCCGGCACCGGATTCGTGTTCAACGATCCGCGGGGCGAGGCGCTCTGGGCCGCGCTGGAGAGGGCCCGCGCGTTGCATGCCGACCGGGGCGCCTGGCGCGCGCTGCAACGGCGTGGCATGGCGCGCGAATCCGGCTGGGATCGCGCTGCGGCGGAGTACGAGGCCCGTTACCGGTGGCTCCTCGAACCCGGCGTCCGACCGAAAGGCTGAGAGCGATGCACGGCGACACTCCTGCCCGGCGCTCCCCTCCCGCGGGCCCCGCTCTCGACGCGCTCGCGCGACGCGGGCTCGAGGCCTCCGGTCTGCCGCAGCTGGTGATCGCCGTGTCCGGCGAGGTGGTCCTGGCCAGCGATGGGGCCTGTGCCCTGCTGCAGCGGTCACGGTCGCAGCTCGAGGCGGCCAGGCTCGACGAGCTGGTGACGACGACCGACGCGCTCACCGGCTGGATCGAGCGGGCGATCGACCGGGATGCCCCGGAGTCCGACCTCGGTTCCGGGGCCGCCATCAGCCAGCTCGATCTGCGCGTCGGCGACCGGGTGGTCGCCGCGGAGGTCCAGTGCGAGTCGTTCTCCGATGACGAGGACCGTCGCTTCCTGAACCTGATCCTGCGTGGAGCCGACGACCTGGAGGCTCGCGACGCCATGCGCACCGCCCGCCTGGCCAAGCTCAACCTGCTGAACCAGGTGAGCGAGGCGCTCTACGGCGCGCAGCTCAGTCTGCCCCAGGTGCTGGAGTCGGTGCTGATCGCCATGACCGCGGGCCAGGGGCTGCGCTTCAACCGGGCATTCCTCTTGCTCGTGGACGAGCGCACGCGCAGTCTGCGCGGCGAGATCGCCATCGGGCCGAGCAGCCGCGAGGAGGCCGATCGCATCTGGACCGACCTGTCCGAGCAACCGACCGACCTCTACGAGATGATGACCAGCTACGACCACTCGCTGCGTCAGACCGACGTCGCGGTCAACGACATCGTGCGGGAGCTGGACGTGCCGCTGGCCGACGAGAATCACGTGCTGATCCGGGCGATGCACGCCCGTCGCGTCCGGCACTTCACCGAGCGCGACGCGGCCCCGGGCCTCGCCGAGGTCCAGCGCTGGCTGGGCGTGCAGCGCTTCGCCGTCGCGCCGCTGGCCACCAGGCGCGGGGCCATCGGGGTCCTCATCGCCGACAACGCCATCAGCGGCCTGGAGATCACCGATTTCGACCTCGAGTTCATGCAGCTCTTCGCCAACCACTCGGCCAACGCCATCGAATCCTCGCGCCTGACCGAGGAGCTCGCCCGCAAGGTGCTCGACCTGCGCAAGGCCCAGCAGAAGCAGAAGGAGGACCAGCAGACGCTGCTGCGCATGGAGCGCCTGTCGGTCATGGGCGAGACGTCGGCGATCGTGGCGCACGAGCTCCGCAATCCGCTGGTGGCCATCGGCGGCTTCGCGCGCGCCCTGCGACGCAACCTGGCCGAGGACGATCCGAACCGCCAGTACGCCGACATCATCACCGACGAGACGGCCCGGCTCGAGCGCATCATCCACGACCTGCTCGATTTCATCCGGCCCCAGAAGATGATGCGCAAGACGGTCGCGCCCGATGCGATCGTGCAGGAAGCCGTGCGCAAGATGCGCCCGACGCTCGAATCCCATGGGGTGACCCTCGAGCTCGATCTGCAGGCCGAGGGCGCCGAGGTCCACGCGCATCCGGGCGAGATCCAGCAGGTCTTGCAGAATCTCATCTTCAACGCCATCCAGGCCCAGCCCGGCGGCGGCCGCGTGCAGGTGACCAGCCGGGTGCTCGAGGGCGGGGTCATGATCCAGGTGGCCGACGAGGGGCCGGGGATCCCCGGGGACGTGGCCGAGAAGATGTTCTCGCCGTTCTTCACCACGAAGTCGGCGGGGTCGGGGCTGGGGCTGACGATCTGCGCCCAGATCATCAAGGCCCACGGCGGGGTGCTCCGGGGCGAGAACCTGTCCGAGGGCGGGGCGTGCTTCAGCTTCATCCTGCCGCGCCCGAAGGACGATGCCGAGCCAGTTGAATAGAGGTTTTCCTTGTCAGAGATCGCCGTCTCTGATAGCTTGGCGATCAAGGAGAAAAGTCGATCGGGTTTGCGCATCCCGGCCTCTCCGGGTCTCGCGGTCCGGCGGTGCGGAAGGCGCCAAGCCCCTCGATTCATGGGGGATAGGACGCAAAGGAGGGCATGGAATGGCCAAGGTCCTGATCGTCGACGACGAACCTCACCTCCGGCTGCTCTACGAAACGGAACTCCGTGGGGCCGGATACCAGACCATGACGGCCAGCAATGCCGAGCAGGGGCTCGAGTATGTCGAGACGATGCATCCCGACCTCGTGATCCTGGACATCCGCATGGCTGGCATGGATGGAATCGAGGCTTTGCAACGGATCCTGGATATGGATAATACCATTCCAGTGATCCTGAACACGGCCTACTCGAGTTACCGTGAGAATTACCTCACCTGGTCGGCGGATGCCTACATCACCAAGTCGTCCGACACGACCGAGCTGATCAGCAAGGTGAAGGAACTGCTCGACGCCAAGATGATCGAGAGCTGAGCCCCGTTCTCGCTGCGTCGACCGGAACATTCGGGGGCGCAGGGAGACAGCGCCGGTGGACACTCTGGAACGCTTGCGTCGCACACTCACCATCGTCCTGGCGGGTGGGCAGGGCGAACGTCTGTACCCGCTCACCAAGGACCGGTCGAAGCCGTCCGTCCCCTTCGGCGGCAATTACCGGATCATCGACTTCACGCTGTCCAACTGCTTCAACAGCGGTCTGCGCCGCATCTACGTCCTGACGCAGTACAAGAGCTACTCGCTGGACAAGCACCTGCAGCGCGGCTGGAACATCTTCAATTACGAGGCCGACGAGTTCCTCTACCGCATCCCGCCGCAGCACCGCGTGGGCACGAAGTGGTACGAGGGCACCGCCGATGCGGTCTATCACAACATCTATCTGCTGGAGAAGGAGAAGCCGGAGCACGTCCTGCTGCTGTCCGGAGATCACGTCTACAAGATGGATTACAGCGACCTGATGGACTTCCACCTCGAGTACGGCGGCGCCTTCACCCTCGCCGCGGCGGTCGTCCCGCGCGAGGGGGCCCACCACTTCGGGATCCTGGAGGTGGACGAGTCCTGGCGCGTGGTCGGTTTCGAGGAGAAGCCGCCCAACCCCAAGACCATCCCGGGCGACCCCGATCACTGCCTGGTCAACATGGGCATCTACCTCGCCGACACGCAGTGCCTGGTCAAGGAGCTGTGCCACGACGCGCGGCGCAACGACAGCCATCACGATTTCGGCAAGGACATCATCCCGCGTCTGGTCCAGCAGGGTGAGGTCTATGCGCATCCGTTCCGTGACGAGGAGACGAAGCAGCCGCTCTACTGGCGCGACATCGGCACGCTCGACAGCTTCTTCGACGCGGCCATGGACCTGCTGTCGCGGACCCCGCCGCTGGACCTCTACGACCGCGACTGGCCGTTCCGGGCCTGGCAGCCGCCGGTACCGCCGGCCAAGTCGGTGCACAGCTTCAACGAGACCGAGCCGCAGCCCGGCATCCTGGCCAACAGCATCATCGGCGGCGGTTCGATCGTCTCCGGCGCGCGCGTGGAGAAATCGATCCTGCACCGTGGCATCAAGGTGAACTCGTACGCGAAGGTCACCGATTCGATCCTCATGGACGGCGTGCAGGTCGGCCGGTATGCCGAGCTGAAGCGGGTGATCTGCGACAAGGGGGTGGTCATCCCCGAGGGCATGAAGATCGGCCACGATCTGGAGAAGGACCGCGAGCTCTTCACCGTCACCCAGAAGGGGATCGTCGTCATTCCCAAGGAGATGGACCTGAGCGGCGCGGGGGAGGCGAGCGCGGGTCGAGGTTGACGCACGTCGCGGGCCTGGCGACATTGAGCGCAGGACGCGGATCCGGACGATGCCGGTTTCACCGCGCATCCCCCTCCTGGAGCGATCATGGCCGACGGCAAGAAATCCCCCGAGCAGCCCTCCTCGGGCGAGGGCCCGCTGAACCTCAGCGAATCCGAGGTCGAGGTCAGCCTGATCTGCCTGCGGTACTTCCGTGGCGACTGGGACATGTACCTGGATTACCTGCAGGGCCCACGCGTGACGGCCGACCAGCGGCGGCGTGACATGCCGCTGGTCGAGGATCTGCGCGACCGCGATCGCCGCACGGGGTACCTGACCGTCTTCGTCGAGGACGAGATCGTGGCCATGGCCCAGCGCCTGGGATTCGATCAGCTGCTGCGGATCTGGGAACACTGCCTCGAGCTCGATCCGGAATCGGAGCCGTTCCCGGAGTTCCGCGGGGGTGGGGAGGCCGCCGAGGGGGACGCGGAGGACGCTCCGCCGA
>WJIQ01000329.1 GCA_014730255.1 bacterium
CCAGGAGCTCACCGACCGGCCGGTGAAGGTCACCCTCCCCGGACCGTACCTCCTGACGCGGTCGATGTGGGTGGGGGCGTTCTCGAAGAAGGGCTATGCGAGCAAGACCGAGCTGGGCGACGACGTGGTGCGCATCCTGCGTGACGAGCTGATCGAGCTGCGCGACCAGGGCGCGGCGTTCGTGCAGTTCGACGAGCCGGTGCTCACCGAGATCGTCATGAGCGAGGATTGCGACCGCCGGACGTTCATGTGAGCGACCCTTGCCACCCGCCGTGATGCGGGTGCGGAGCTGGAATACGCCGCGGAGCTCGTCAACCGCATCGTCGCCGGTGTCGACGGCGTGCGCACCGGCGTGCATGTCTGCCGGGGCAACTGGAGCCGGCAGGAGGACGTGCTGCTGACGGGCGACTACCATGCGCTGCTGCCGGCGTTCTCGGCCATGGCCGTCTCGCAGTACGTCCTGGAGTACGCCACCCCGCGCGCCGGCGAGCTGCGCATCGTGGGCGAGGCGCTCGCCGACCGGGAGATCGGGCTGGGATGCGTCAACCCCCGGACGGACGAGGCCGAGGATCCGGCGTCGATCGTCGCCCGGGCCGAGGAGGCCCTCGCCTACTGGCGCCCGGAGCAGATCTGGCTGAATCCCGACTGCGGGTTCGGCTGCTTCGCCAACCGGTGCGTGAACGAGGAGGCGCACGCGGTGGCGAAGCTGCGGTCGATGGTCGCGGCCGCACGCACGCTCAGGGAACGACACGGGTAGGGCGGTCTCGCCCTTCCCGTGCCTCGTGGACGGAAACCTGCTATCCTGTCGCGCCGAGCAGGCCGCGACGAGGAAACCCGGTGCCACGACCAGGAGCCGCAGCATGTCCGTGAACGCCCACGTCGATCCCTCCCGGCTCCGCCGCGAGTTCTCCAGCCGCCTGTCCGCCATGTACGCCGGCGAGGTGCCCCTCTACGGGCAGCTCATCGACGTCGTGCGCGAGGTCAACCGGGAGGTGATCCGCGCGCGGCCCGAGCTGGGCCTGCGGGAGTCCGACGTCCTGGAGATCAGCGAGGAGCGCCACGGCGCCATCCGCCTCGGTCGCGAGGACGAGATGACGATGATGGCCCGGTTCTTCGCCGTCCTCGGCATGCAGCCGGTCAACACCTACGACCTGAGCGCCGCGGGCGCGAAGGCCCAGCCGGTGCTCTCGACGGCCTTCCGGCCGGTCTCGCTCGCGGAGATCGAGGTCTCGCCGTTCCGCGTCTTCTGCTCGCTGCTGCGGCCGGACGACGAGCGGTTCTTCGACGATCCCCGGCTTCGCGACCGCACGAAGGCCACCCTGGCCCGCCGCGAGATCTTCACGCCGCGCCTGCGCGAGCTGATCGCCACCTTCGAGGAAGAGGGCGGCCTGACCCGCGCCGAGGCCGACACGTTCCTCGACGAGGGGCTGCGCCTGTTCGGCTGGAGCAGCCGGGCCACCGATCGCGCGCTGTACGACGAGCTGCTGGCGCGCCAGCTGACCATCGCCGCCGACATCGCCTGCTTCCCGAACCCGCACCTCAATCACCTGACGCCGAACACGCTGGACATCGACGCCCTGCAGGCGCGCATGCAGCGGGTCCTGGAGACCGACTTCCCCCACCTGCGGGCCGAGATGAAGGACCACATCGAGGGCCCGCCTCCGCGGTCGGTCACGGTCCTCCTCCGGCAGACCTCGTACAAGGCGCTCACCGAGACGGTGCGCTTCGACGGCGCGATCGAGGGCACCCACACCGCGCGGTTCGGCGAGATCGAGCAGCGGGGCGTCGCGCTGACCCCCGAGGGCCGGCGGCGGTACGACGACGCCGTGGCCGAGGTCGAGACCATCCGGGCCGAGGGCCGCGAGCCGACCGCGGACGAGCTCGCGACGGCCTTCGCCGCGCTGCCCGACGACCTCGACGGGCTGCGGCGCGAGGGGCTCGGGCACTTCGTCTACGAGGTCGCCGATCACGCGGCCGCCGCCCGGGCCGCCGAGCGCGGCGACGATCTGGAGCAGCTCGTCGCCGCCGGCCGTGTCACCGCACGCCCGATCCGCTACGAGGATTTCCTGCCGGTCAGCGCCGCGGGGATCTTCGCCTCGAACCTCCGCCAGGCCGGTGCCCGCAACGAGGGCGAGAGCCCCCACTCGCAGGCCGAGCTGGAGGCGATCCTCGAACGGTCGGTGATCGACGGCCCGGCACACTACGCGGCCCAGGAGGCCCGGTCGCTGCTGGCGGTGCACGAGGAGCTGGGTCTCGCCCTGGCGCCCGGGCGCCGTGACGAGCTCGCACGCATCGCCGCCGCCACGCCGGAGATCGACTAGCCGGCTAGCAAACGGTCGAACCCGAAGAGCCGCGAGCCGAGCACGTTGTCCGGATCGCACCGGCGCTTCAGGCGCAGCATCTGCTCCTGGACCTCGGGCGGCGTGCGCCGCTGCCACTCCTCGCCCCACTTGCTGCCCACGCCGTGCTCGGCCCAGGGGCTGCCACCGTGCGCGACCACGAGATCGAAGACGCGGCGGTCGAGATCGTCGCGCGCCCGCTCGACCGTCGCCTGATCCGGGGCGATGGCATGGATGTGCAGCGCGCCGACACCGCCGTGTCCGAAGACGCCGAGCTGGAACTCGGGGTGCGCGGCGGCCACGTCGGCCTCGAGGGCCTCGACGAAACCATCGAGCCGCGCGACCGGCACGACCACGTCGTAGGCCTGCTTGGGCAGCAGGCGGCTCATCTCCGAACAGGCCTCCCGCACCTCCATCAGGCGCGCCGGATCGTGGTCGAAGTCGAAATCCCCCTGGGGGAAGATCAGGTCGCCGTCCAGCGCGAGCGCCTCCATCATCAGGAACGTCGCCAGCTCCTCGACGAACGCCGAGCCGAAGGCCGACGGTCCGGTCGCCACGTCCGAGACCACGAGCGCCAGGGCGTACCAGGGCGCCTCCCGGGTGCCGTCCCGCAGGCTCCGGTCGGCATGCTGGAGCGCGCGGTGCAGGGTCGGCCGGGCGATGATCTCGAACAGCTCGAGGGCCGTGTCACCGCGGTCGAAGCGCCGGGCGAGCTGCTCGCGCAGGTAGGTGGCGCTGGCCACGTCGGGCACCGGCAAGAGGGCGACGGCCTGGTCTCGAGCCACGGGCACGACCTCGTAGGTGACCTCGGTGATCAGGCCGAGGGCGCCCTGCGACCCGACCAGCGATTCGCCGTGGGAGAAGCGGTCGGCGCGGATCGCGCAGTGCTCCGGGTCGGTCAGCCGGGGCCGGCGGGGCACCTCCTGGGCCACGATCTCGCCCGTGCCGAGGACCCCGCGCACGTACCGGGCCATGTCCGCCGCGGTGCCGTAGCGGATGGCGTTGGCCCCGGCCGAGCCGTTGGCCGCGCAGGCGCCGGCGGTCGCCGAGCCGGTCGAGCCCATGACGATGGGCAGCTTCAGGCCCGCCGGCGCGAGCACCTCGTTGATCGCGTCGATGGTCGCGCCCGCGCCGACGCGGATGCGCGCGCCGCGCAGCTCGGCGGGCGCGCGGCCGGCGAGGTCGCCGAGCCGCCCGGGGGCGACCGTGGTGCCGTCGGCCAGGGTCGCCTCGCCGACCGTGTCGAACCGCGTCATGCGGATGGCCACCCCGTGCGGGCGCTGCGCCTCGACCAGGCCGGATTGCCCGGCGATGGTCTCGGTCGCGACGCCGTGCTCGCGCAGGACGCGCACCAGTGCGGCCAGCTCGGATTCGGTCTCCGGCTCGAGCAGCAGCTCGAGATGGCCCGGCCGACCCCGCTCGAGGGTCGTGAATTCGTCGAGGTCGGTGTCCCGCCAGTGGGTGCACGTGGCGGTCAGGGCGCGCCTGGCGGCGGCGGTCAGTTCGGTCATGGCGTCCGGGCGGGGCTGGGGGCGACCGTCATCGTCGTGCGGATGGTTGCCAAGATCGTCTCGCCGGGCCGTCTCGACAAGCTCCCGGGAGTCCGGACGGCCCACGACCCCGGTCAAGGCCCGCCTGGACGGGGCGGACACGCGCCCGGACCGGTGGTCTCGTCGGTCGGCAGGACCGGTCGGTCGTTTCTCGACGAGAATTCACGTCGAACCGGGTGCGACCGATCACCATCGTCGCTAGACTGATGGCGTTTTCGCCCGTTCAGGAAACCGTTTTTCATCGACCGAGGAGGACGACGACGATGCTCGAGACCGCCGAACTGAAGGTCGGCATGAAGGTGCCGGACTTCTCGCTGACCTGCTACGACCCGAAGGCCCATGACTTCACCACCGCGAAGCTGGCCGACATCAAGGACGAGGGGAAGTGGACCATCCTCTTCTTCTACCCGGCCGACTTCACCTTCGTCTGAGCGACCGAGTTCGCTGCTCTGGCAGAGCAGCAGCATCGTTTCGAGAAGCTCGGCGCCCGCCTGATCACCGTCTCGACGGACACCGAGTTCGTGCACCTGGCGTGGAAGCGCGACGAGAAGGAGCTGGCCGACGTCCAGTACCTCATGGGCGCCGACCCGAACGGCAAGCTGTCGCGGATGTTCGGGGTGTGGGACGAGGACTCCGGCCTCGCGCTGCGCGGCACGTTCATCATCGCGCCCGACGGCACCCTCTACAACAGCGAGGTCAACTTCTTCAACATGGGCCGCAACGTCGACGAGCTCATGCGGAAGTTCAAGGCCAACCTCTACCTCGCCCGCAAGCAGGACGAGGGCTGCCCGGCCAAGTGGAAGGACGAGGGCGACAAGACCCTGCGCCCGGGTCCGGAGATGGTCGGCAAGGTGCACGAGGCGCTGCAGAACTGAAAGCCCGGCACCGATCGACGCGGCGCGACCCCGCCCCCGCGGTGGGGTCGCGTCGTCATTCGGCCCGCACGCGGCATCACCTCGCGCCAGACACCCCGGCGAGGGCCGCCACCACGATCAGAGCGGCCAAGGTCACGACGGCGACACCCGTCCCTCGAGCGTGCGCTTCATGAACTGCACGCGGTCGTAGGCCGAGCCCGCCGGCCAGCTCTCCTGGCGCATCTTGCCGCGGAAGCGGTCGATGGTCGCGAAGTCGTGGCGACTCATCCAGGCCCCGATGTCCGCCAGCATGGGGCCGATCAGCTCGACCCCGCCGCGGTAGAAGGCCGAGACGATCTGCACCGCCGACGCGCCGACGAGCAGCATCTTGACCACCGACTCGCCGTCCTCGATGCCCGTGGAGGCGCAAAGGTCGCAGGGCATGTTGCCCGAGAGCTGGGCGATGGTGCGCAGCGGCAGGCCCATGTCCTCGCGGGTGGTGAGCGCCGGGCCGGCCACGACCTTGAACTCCTCGATGTCGAGGTCGGGCTGGTAGAAGTGGTTGAACAGGACGAGGCCGTCGGCGCCGCGGATGCCCAGACGGGTGAGCGAGGCCGACATGCTCGAGAAGAACGAGCCCACCTTCAGGGCGACCGGGATCTTCAGCTCGGCCTTCACGGCCGCCAGCACGTCGAGGTAGACCTTCTCGTTGTCCTCGATGCTCCGGTTCGGCGCCGAGGGGTTGACGAACACGTTCAGCTCGAGCGCGTCCGCACCCACCGACTCGATCCGCCTGGCGAAGCTGGTCCACCCACTGGCGGTGGTGCAGTTGATCGAGGCGATGACCGGGATGTCGGCCGCCTGCTTGGCGCCCTGGACGAGCCGCAGGTAGTCGCCGACGGCGTTCTCGGCCCCGTAGCCGGAGATGTACTCGGCGGCGTGACCATAGGTGTCGGCCGCCTCGGAGGTGGTCATGGCCTCGTTCAGCTCGGCCTGGATCTGCTCCTCGAACAGCGACTTGAGCACCACCGCCCCGGCGCCCGCCTCGGCGCATTTCTTCACGCCCTCGGGCGAGTCGGTCAGGCGGCAGCTGCCGACGATGATCGGGTTCCGGAGCTTCAGACCGAGGTACCTGGTGGCGAGGTTGGGCTGGGTGGCCATGATCGCATCTCCCGCTGGGTTCGGGTGGTCGGGCGCTCGGATGAATAATCGTCGACGAGATCGCGCGGGGCAATGGGGAATGGCGGCCGGCGAGCGGTTGCCTCAGGCGCGCGTCCGGGTTACCTTGACCACCCGGTCAATGACCACCCGGTCAATCGCGCGAGGTCGGCCATGAGCACGCCCGAACCCACCATCACCGGCGGTACCGACGCCTGGCGGACCCTGCCCGAGGCCAAGCGGCACACGGTGACCGAGGCCGCGGTCGACGAGTTCGCCGCACGCGGCTACTCCGGCGCCTCGATGAACGCGCTGGTCAAGGCCGCCGGGATCAGCAAGGGCTCGCTGTTCCACTACTTCCGCAGCAAGGGCGACCTGTTCGAGGGCATCGTCGACGCCGCGTTCGGGCGAGTGAAGGCGCGCGTGAAGGCCGTGCGCGACGGCACCTCGGGCGCGCCGCTCGAGGCGCGCCTGGCCGCGCTCCTGGATGCCGGGTTCGACTTCGTCGACGAGCATCCACGGCTGGCGAGCATCTACTTCCAGGTGCTGCGCTCCGGCGACGGACCGCTGGCCCGGCGCCGGCTCGAGGAGATGGCCCAGCTCAGCCGGCAGTTCTTCGCCGAGCTGATCGCCGACGCCCAGACGCGCGGCGAGGTCGCTGCCGACGTCGACCCCGAGCGCGTGGCCTGGCTGCTCGACGCGATGATGGAGCGGCTGCTCGCGGCCTGGCACGCGGGCGACGTTCCCGCCGACCGGCGCGCCGCCGAGCGACGCGCCTGGGTCGAGAGCTTCCGGATGCTGGTGGCCCGGGGCCTGGCTCCGGTGAACGAGGAGATCCATGGTGCGTGAGTCGACTCGCTGGCTGGTGCTCGATCTCGACCGGCTGCCGGCCGCGGACGATCCGTTGCTCGGGGACGTCCGGGCGATGAGCGGCGGCGTCGAGCCCCGCCTGCACGACGCGGGCTGGGCGCGGTACCTGGCCGCGCCGGTGCCGACGACGGTGGACATCGCCGGCTGGGACGGCCGGCCGGGCATCCATCGCGCCTGGCTGCAGGACCACGACACGGTCCTCGCCGGCCGCCTGTGGCCCAACGGGAGCCCGGGCTTCGAGGCCGCCGGGTGGCGATCGGCCGCCCGGGACCTGCTCCTGATCGCCGGACCCTGCGCCGTGGAATCGGCCGCGCAGATGGACGAGACGGCGGCCGCCTGCCGCGAGGCGGGCGCACGCTGGCTGCGTGGCGGCGCCTGGAAGCCCCGCACGAGCCCCTACGATTTCCAGGGCCTGGGCCCGCGTGGCCTCGCGCTGCTGCGCGCCGCGGCCGACCGGCACGGCCTGCACGTGGTGACCGAGGTGATCGGGGTCGAGGAGCTACCGGCGGTCGCCGAGGCGAGCGACGTCCTGCAGGTCGGCGCGCGCAATGCCCAGAACTTCCCGCTGCTGCGGGCGCTCGGCCGGGCCGGCAAGCCGGTGCTGCTCAAGCGCGGCTTCGGCTGCACGGTGCGCGAGCTGCTGGGCGCCGCGGAGTACGTCCTGGCCAGCGGCAACCCGCGCGTGATGGTCTGCGAGCGCGGGATCCGCAGCTTCGAGGCCGAGACGCGCTTCACCTTCGACATCAACGCGATCCCGCTTCTGAAGCGGTCGACGCACCTGCCGGTGATCGCCGACCCCTCCCACGGGACCGGCGACCACGCGCTGGTCGGCCCGGTTGCGCGGGCGGCCGTGGCCGCCGGCGCCGACGGGGTGATGATCGAGGTGCATGCCGACCCCGACAGCGCCCTGAGCGACGGGTACCAGGCCGTGGGGCTCGACGAGCTGAACGATCTCGCCGCCGGCCTGCGCCGGGTCGCCGCGGCCGTGGAGCCGGCGGAATGACGGTGGGCGAGCTGGTGACGCGGCGGCTGCGGGCCGCGCCCGATCTGCCGGCCGCCCTGTCGGCCCTGGCGGCCGCGCTGGACGATGCCCCGGCGGCCGTCGCCGGCGACGTGACCCGGATCGAGGTCCCCCTGAATACCGGGGTCGCCGCGCTGGACCTGCCGGCCGGGCTGCCGGCCGGGGTGCTCGAGCCCCGCATGCTCCTGGGATCGACCTGGAGCGGCGCCGGCGCCGCGCTCGAGCGCGAGGTCGCCGGGCCGGCCGAGCTCACGGCGCCGCCGCCACCGTTGCGCGGCGCGGTGACGGTGCGGTTCGACCCCGCGCGGACCCCGGACGCCGCCTGGGAGCCGTTCGGCCGTTGCCGCATGTGGGTCCCGGCGCTCGAGCTCGACACCGGACGGGACGTGATCGCCATCAACCTGGGCGACGGCGTCGACCGCGACGCCCTGCGACGGGCGCTGACGGACTGGCGCCGGCCCACCGCCGCCGACGGCCACGCGCCGCTGCCGGTGTCGTGGACCGCGGACCCCGGCGACCACGACACCTGGTGCGACGCCGTCGAGGCCGCCCTGGCCCGCATCGCCGGACCCGACGGCCGCGTTCCGCTGGAGAAGATCGTCCTGGCGCGGCGGATCGACGGCCGGCTCGACCGGGACGTCGACCCCGCCCGGCTGCTGCGGGCCGGCGCTCCGGGCAGCACGGGGTGGCCCTGGTGGATCGAGCGGGACGGCCAGGCGTGGCTGGGCGAGACGCCGGAACTGCTGGGCGAGCGCGAGGGCCGTCATCTGCGCACGGTCGCCCTGGCCGGGACCCGGCCCCGTGGCGGCACGCCCGCCGAGGACGCGCGCCTGGCGGACGATCTGCTCGCCAGCGACAAGGACCGCCGCGAGCAGCTGGCCGTGGCCACGTGGCTGGGCCGCCAGCTCGCGTCGCTCGGCGCGGTCGAGCCGACGGCCGGACCGCGCGAGCTGCGCCGCCTGCCCTCGTTGCAGCACCTGGGTTCGGACCACGAGGTCGCGGTGCCGGGCGCGCTCGCCGACGCGACCTGGATCGACGCGCTGCATCCGACACCGGCCCTGTGCGGCGCACCGCGGGCGGAGGTCCGTCGCTGGCTGCGCGAGGTCGAGCCCTTCGACCGGGGCCTCTACGGCGGTGTCGTCGGCTGGCTCGCGCACGACCGCTCCGTCCTGCACGTCGCGATCCGGGGCCTGCAGTTACGAGGCCGTCGGATCTCGATCTACGCCGGCGCCGGCCTCGTGCGCGGCAGCGATCCGCGACGGGAGTGGCAGGAGACCGCGGCCAAGGTGGCCGCGGTGTGCCATCGTCTCGGCCTGGCCGCTCAGGAGGTGGCGTCATGAGGCACGACCCCGGCGCCGGGGCGAACCCCGGCCGCTACCTGGCCGCGCTGGTCGTCGAGGAGCTGCATCGCCACGGCCTCGGGCTGGTCGTGGCCTGCCCCGGGGGCCGCAACCAGCCGCTGCTGGCCACACTCGCCGCGCGCGATGACCTGGACTGCCGGCGCGTGGTCGACGAGCGCGCCGCCGGCCACCTCGCCCTGGGCTGGCTGCGCGGCCAGCTCGCCGCCGGCGAGCCCCCGCGGCTGGCGGTCGTGATCACGACCTCGGGCACCGCGCCGCTCCTGCTCGCGCCGGCCCTGGCCGAGGCCCACGAATCGGGCCTGCCGCTGGTGCTGGTGTCGGCCGACCGGCCGCACGAGCTGCACGGCGTGGGCGCGAACCAGACCATCGACCAGGTCACGCCCCTCGCCCCGCTGACCCGCGTCCGGTTCACCCTGCCCTGCCACGCCGGCGGCGCCGCGCCGCGCGACGTCCTGAGCGCCGTGGCCGAGGCCGCCCGGGTCGCCCACGGCCCGCCCGCGGGTCCGGTGCAGCTCAACCTCCAGTTCCGCGAGCCGCTGGTGCCCGATCCCGAGCCCCTGCCCGACCGCTGGACCGCGGACGCCGCCGCCTGGGCCGAGCGATCGGCGCCCTTCGCCACCGCGCCCACCGTCCGCTGCGTGCCCGATGAGGCGCTCGTGCAGCTGCGCGACGAGGTCGGCACGGCCAGACGGCCGCTGTTCTGGCTGGCCAACCTGGCCACCACGGCCGATCGCGGGGCCGCCGACGCCCTCGCCCGCCAGAGCACGGCGCCCTGGCTGGCCGACGCGGGCTCGGGAGTCCGGCTGCGGCCGGCGTCGGACCGGCGGCTCGACCAGGCGGGATTCTACGGGGACCTGCTGCGCGACTGCGACCTCGTGGTCCAGCTCGGCCAGCGGCCCGTCTCGCTCACGACGGCGCTGGCGCTCACCGGCGCGCGGCGCTGGGTCGTGAGCGATCACCCCGGGCGCCAGGACCCACGCCGTCAGGGCGGCGTGCATCTGCGGCTGGGGCCGGCGGAGCTGCGGCACGCCCTCGGCGACCGGCCGCTCCTCGCCCGACCCGACCGTGACTGGATCGAGCGCCTGACCGCCGCGCAGGCCGAGTGGAACGCGCGACTCGTCGCGTCGATCGACCGGGGCGACACGCTGAGCGAGGCCTGGACCGTGCGCGAGGTCGTCCGCCGCCTCGGGCCCGACCACGGCCTCATGCTGGGCAACAGCCTGCCCGTCCGGCACCTGGACACCCTCACCTGCCCCGATGCGCCCGGCCCGGTCGTGACCACGAACCGGGGCACCAGCGGCATCGAGGGGCAGGTGGCCCAGGCGATCGGCGTCTCGCGCGGGCTCGGACGACCGACCGTCGCCATCCTCGGCGACGTCACCACGCAGCACGACCTGGGCAGCCTGGCGATCCTGGCCGACGAGGCCCCCCCTCTGATGATCCTGGTGCTGCAGAACTCGGGCGGCGGCATCTTCCGCCGCCTGCAGGCCAGCCGCCACCCGCAGCTCCTGGACCCGTGGCTGACGGCCCACCATCCGGTCGACCTCTGCGCCGTCGCCCGGGCCCACGGCGTGTTCGCGCGCCGCGTCCGGCATCGCGGCGGCCTGGCCAACGCGCTCACCGATTTCGTGCGCCATCCGGAATCCACG
>WJIQ01000330.1 GCA_014730255.1 bacterium
TCTCGTCAGTGACTGGCGGCGAGATGCCGCCAGCCCTGGTGAACATGCATTTGCAGTTTAGTACCGGAACACGCCGTAGAACTCCACGCCCTCGAACGCCGGCTCGAACTTGCAGACCCCGCCGGCGCAGAGCTGGCCCGCTTGCCGCTTGCCGAACCACAGATTCAGGTTGCCGCCGCCGGACAGCGTGTAGGTGATGTGCCCCGCGGGGAAGAAGTCGCCCTTGATCTCGCCGGCGTCGAACTGCGCGTCGTACTTGTTGTTGGTCTCGGCGATGGCGGTCACGGTCCACTGCGGCGGCAGCTCGAGCTCGAGCTTCATCCACTGCTGGTCGTACTCGCCGAGCACGCCGAACCGCACGTGCTGATGCTCGAAGTGCGCGGTCCAGGCCATGGCGTCGCTCGCGTGCCAGGTCGCGTCGGCGACGACGGTCTGGCGGATCGCCCCCTCCGAGTCCTGGTAGCCGAAGCCGCCCCGCACGCGGAAGTCGCCGAGGTGCTCCTGCTCGATGTGCCCGTAGATCTCCTCGTAGAGGGTCTCGCGATCGTGCGTCTCGATGCGGCTGGCGTTGCCCAGGGCGAGCCAACCGCCGCCCAGCTCGGCGTTCGCCTCGACCTGCCATCCCTTCTCGTTGTCCGCGTTCAGGTTGTGCGGCTTGCGGCCGAGCAGGGTGTAGACGTGCTCGCGCACCAGGGCCGGCGGACGGTTGATCGGCTGCTTGCCGTCGGCGCCCGCCAGGACGGTGAACTCGTCGTAGTCGCTGCGCTCGAGCGAGATGCTCAGCGGGCCGAGGTACAGGCCGAGATTGCCGTAGAAGCCGAGGCCCTCCTCGGGGTCGTCGAAGTTCACCTCGTAGCCGGTCTTCTTGCCGTACTCGAGGTACAGGCTGGCGTGCTGGTGGTTGTAGCCGAGGCGGCCGGTGCCGACCCACTCGCGCTTGATGTCGTCGGCGGTGTTGCCGGGCGGCAGGTAGGTGACCGCCGCCGCGCCCACCGACAGGCCGGGCAGCGGGCGGTACTCCAGGTCGGCGCCGCGCACGTCCACGTTCTTGACGACCTCGAAGTCGGGGTCGCTGAAGGTGGGCGTGGTGCCGGTCGTCCCGCTCATCACGGTCAGGTCGACCTGGCCGAAGCTGCCCTTGCCGATCACGCCGTCCAGGGCGGTATCGACGCGGATGAAGCGGTCCTCGTAGCTGTTCCAGACCAGACCCCGGCCGAACATGCCGTAGTAATGGCCCACGCGCACGTCGAACATCCCGCTGCGGTAGGATACGTAGCGGTGCATGATCTCGTTGCGGCGGTTGCCGTCCTCGCTGGGGCCCTGGTGGTTGAGCATGATGGCGGTGCGGAAGTCGCCGAACTGGTAGGCCACGTCGAGCCAGTTCTCGACGATCTCGGCGTCGGTGTCCAGGCTGTAGCTGTACTCGAACTGGTTGGTCGCCGTCACGGCGTCCGACCAGGTCTGGCCGCCCGGCGCCGGGCCGGTCGCGGCCTCGGGCGCGGGCGCGGCGAGCAGACCCTCGATCACCTCGCGCAGCTTCTCCTCGTCGCCCTGGCGGTAGCCCTCGTGCCGGTAGACCTCGCGGCCGGCGGCATCGTAGACCACGGTATACGGCGGGCTCAGCACCTGCAGGATCTGCTGGACCTCGCCGCCGGCGTCCTGGGCGATCACGAGATCGTCCCAGCCCTTGGCGCGCACCAGCGGCCCGACCTTGGCCATGCTCTTGGAGTTGTCCACGCTGACGGCGATGAAGGTGACCTCGCCGGCCATGTCGCCGGCCATCTCGTTCAGGTGGGGCATCTCCTTCAGGCAGGGAATGCACCAGGTCGCCCAGAAGGAGACCACGACCGGCCCGTCGGCCAGCCGCTCGTGCAGGTTGACGGTGCCGCCGTCCGGTGACGGCAGGGTCCAGTCCGGGGCCGCGAAGTCGGCGGCCGGAGCCGGCGCCATCAGGGCGCCCACGAGGGCCAGGCTGACGAAGATCCGCATCGGCTATCCTCTGGTTGATCGTGATCTTTCACGGGCGTGACGGGCGGACGCCCGCCCCCCGGTGGCACGAGGGGCGGGCGGTGACGAGCTGGAGCGCTACTTCACGAGCGAGAGCTTGACCGACTCCTGGCTCGCGCCGACCGCGACGCGGGCGAGGTAGGTGCCGGTGGCCACGCGCCGGCCGCGGTCGCTCTGGCCGTCCCAGACCAGTGCGTGCTCCTGACCGGGGGCGAGCTGGTGGCCGACCAGCCGGCGCACGTGACGGCCGCTCATGTCGAAGATGTCGACCACGGCGTCGCGCGCCTGCTCGCCGCCGACGGTGAAGCGGATCTCGGTGCGCGGGTTGAACGGGTTGGGCGCCGCGTGCGCAGCGGAGAGCAGGCTGCGCGCCGGCACG
Source organism: bacterium (assembly GCA_014730255.1). Taxonomy (GTDB): domain Bacteria; phylum Krumholzibacteriota; class Krumholzibacteriia; order LZORAL124-64-63; family LZORAL124-64-63; genus Glo-17. The sequence continues at coordinate 2,387 of WJIQ01000330.1, forward strand.
TCGTCCACGGCCACGACCGAGCCGGTGGTCACCGTGAACGTCGCGGTGGCCGACAGCATGGGGTCGGTCACGCTGGTGATGGTCACGCGCATCGAGCCGATGCCCTCGTCGAAGAGCGTGGCGAAGTCGATGTCGATGGGCTCGGCCGCGCCCGAGGCGTAGGTGCCGCCGCCGACGGGCAGGTCGATGGACTCCTGGAACGGCGGGTAGCAGACGCCGCCCACGCAGAACATCGAGTCCCAGTTCTCCGGCAGGAAGCGCTCGACGGTCAGGACGTAGCTGTCCTCCTCGGTGCCGGCGTTGTAGAGCACGGGGTGGAACTGCACGTAGTCGTCGATCTCGGCGTGCTGGACGCCCTCGCCGCGGGAGAACAGGAGGTCCCGGCCGTCCTCCGGAGTCCGCGCGCGGAACTCGTAAGTGCGGACGATGGAGGGGTCGCTCTCGCAGGCGAACTCGACCGTGTAGACGCCCTCGCCGGTGTCGAAGAGCGCGAAGATGTCGAAGTCGAACGCCATGGACTCGCCGGGGGCGAGGGTGCCGGTCTCGGGCACGCGGAACTCGGTCTGGAAGGGCGGATAGCAGATGTCGCCGTAGCACACGCCGAAGGTCCAGTTCTCCGGACCGTCGGTGGTCACGTTCAGGGTGTACGCCTCGGCGTTCTCGCCGGTGTTGGTCAGCTCGCTGTGGAACTGCCGGAAGTCGTCCACCGTGATGATCATCTCGTCCGGGCCCTGGAAGAACGAGAAGTCGTAGGGCTCGGCGGCCGCCGCGCCGGCGAGCGTGAGGATCGCCACGCAGAGGGCGACGATCTTGAAGCGCGTGATGGTCATCGGGAACCTCCAGAGGGGGCATGGCCAGCCGCCGCGGGCTGCGCCGTCGTGAGCATGGTCGAGCCGACCTGGATGATGGACTTGTCGGTGGCGTTCTGGGCGAAGA
>WJIQ01000066.1 GCA_014730255.1 bacterium
GACGACTGCCCGTAATCGTCGTCGCTGTGAACCTGACCAGGGTCGCTTCGCCATCGGGCGGCCCTGGTCAGGCTACCGCCTTCGCGCCGGTTCTTCGTCTGACAGCTAGGGCTGAATCCGCTTGAGCATATAAAGCTTCTAGCTATTGCGCGAAGGGTACAGTGATAGTGCGATCGACTGCCAAGCTGTTGAGCCGGCTCGTTTGACCGTTTGGCCAGGCTAGAATCACTTCGTCGACCTGACGACAATCGCCGACACCGAACCTGAGGTCCGCCCGGTAGCTGCTGCCACCGACTTGCGTCGGCCAGTACTGCCGCCGCTGGATGCGGTCTCCACATCGAACTGTTACGATCGTGCCGTAGACATCTGCGCCGAAAGTGCCGTCAAAAACGAAGCTAATCCAGTGACCCCGCGCGCCGAGGTTTCGCATCACTGCGACGCCACCGCCAGGATCTTTCTTGTCTATTGCCCCCAGTAGAACTACCAGATCGATATCACCGTCGTAATCAAGGTCTTCAGCCAGAATACCATCAGCGATACCGTCAAGGTGGACCGCCGGTACATCACCGGCCTCAGTTGACATCAAGGTACCGTATCCGTCGTTCAAAAATAACCTGACCCAGGAGTGTCCCAATTTGCCATCCGACCCGCATACAGCAAGATCAAGGGCTCCACTGTTGTCAAAGTCGGCAACTGCGGCATGCGTTCCGTTTCCGCGCAGGCTCAGATCCGGAGAAGGTCTTTCAACGAAATGACCATCGTTCCAGATCAGGAGTCGGTTCTGCCTTTCGGCGCGAAAGTGGCTCTTGCGATCGTCTCGACCATATAGAAGAACGATATCTGGGTGGAGGTCGCCATCGAAATCGCCTTGAACAACCTCGACAGGTGCTGGCATGTAGGCATCGAAAGGTAACGTTGGAATATCCAAACTCAATGAGGCAGAATCGGCGCGCAGTACTTTCAAGGGTAAGCCACCGCCGATTGCGACATAATCAACCCAACCGTCCTCGGCAATATCTATGGGAAGTAGATTCGTGATGAACTCAGTCCGCCGTCGGTCGGTGCCTTCGGCAACTAGATGATCGTCAGCCTTTCGGATACCGAGTACCGATTCGACGTCGTCTTTAGTGGGTCTATCTTCATTGAACTCGAAACACCTCGGCGCCGTGCGGAAGTTGAGGACGAAGAGATTCGCCAGACTATCGTAGTCAGGATCCAATACCAACCCGCCACGCCCACGGCCGAACGGGTCGTTGACCTCTAGCGCCGCTGCTTGGTCTATATTGTTACTTTCGGCCGTCTTGTTGAGATACAAGGCATTGGGGCCAATGCCTTTGCCGCGATGTGCTCCGACGACGAAATAGAAGTCGAGTGATTCATTCCCGTCGATATAGTCCGCGACTGTCGCGTGATGGTCGAAAACGCTTAGCCCAGAATCCCATTCGGGCCAGCGCCGGAATCGGCACCCACCTTGATTTATGTACGCTTCCGGTGCGAGATCATGCCTGCCCAGTAGAATGTCGCGCATACCATCTCCATCTAGGTCGACATATACGGCGCCAGATGTCGGACCCCAATGAGGGAGTTCACCTTCTTGCGAGAGGATCTCGAACTCCAGGCCTGCACCCGTTTCTGTTGTGTGACTACCATCTCCGCAGCCGAAAACAGACGTGACTATAAATATGATCGGGAGGAGTCTCATTTTCTCTGCCATCGTTGGTCGCTCCTGCCTCAAACACTCTGGCGCAAACCCAGGAGCCTGCGCCGTAGGAATCCAGCAAGCGTTACGATAGAGTGGCGGTATGAGTACTTCATACTGCCCCTACCTTCCCGACCAGCCGTACCTCTTGCCACCTGATCCTCGAGAATGGCTCGCAGATGAACGCGATGATCCGCATCGGCTCGCCACAGCGAGGGCACGACAGCGGTTGACACTCGTAGAGCTGGACCAGGGTGGCCGGGAGCTCGGTGGCGAGCCCCTCGGCCAGGTTGCGGGTGCGGGCCGGGTCGTGGTCGTGCGCATTGATCTCGGTGTTGGTGGGCATGTCGCTCCTGGTCGTGGCCTGGCGGCTCAGCGTACCAGCAGGGCCTTGCGCACCTCCTGCTGCGCGCCCGCACGCAGCCGCAGCAGGTACGTCCCGCTCGGCAACGTGCGCCCCGCCGCGTCGCGGGCCTCCCAGACCAACTCGTGCCGGCCGGCCGGGCGGACGGCGTCGAGGAGGGTGGCCACGCGCCGGCCGCGCGCGTCGAAGGCCTCGAGCGCGACGTGGCCGGCAGCCGGCAGCGTGAACGTCCCCGTGGTGCGCGGGTTGAAGGGGTTGGGCGCCGGCGCGGCGAGCCGCGGCGCCGACGGCAGCGCGGCCTCGGCCCCGGCCTCGACGCCGGTGACGTCGGTGGAGTAGCGGGCCAGGCCGCGCGAGGGCACGCCCCCCGCCACCAGGAAGTCGCCCCCGACCCAGAGGTCACCCAGGTGGACGGCCAGCGCCGCCACGCTGCCGTCCACGTCGCCGGGCGACGTCCAGGCACCCCCGTCCCAGGCCGCCAGACTGCCGAGCCAGGTGGTGTCGATGGCGTTGAAGGCCCCGCCCACCACGAGCTGGTCCTGGAACTCGCACATGGCACCCACACGGCCCCAGACGAAGCCGATCTCCTGCCAGGACGCGCCGTCCCAGACCTCGAGGACGCGGTTCGACCAGTCGCCGCCGTCGGCCTCGCGCGCGGCCACGATCTGGCCGTTCCACGTGGCGAGGGCGTCGACCCGCTCGGGCAGGCCCGCGCCCAGCGGCTGCACCACGCCGCCGCCGATACGGGCGACGTTCTGGACCGTCGTCCCGTCGATGGCCGTGAACTCGCCGCCCACGATCAGGTCGCCGGACGGGTGACGGAGCAGCACGTCGCCGTGGCCGTCGATGTCCATCCACACGGGCGGCGCCTCGTGATCCGTGTAGTCGAGGATGGCGCCGCTGGCGAGTCCGAGCACGCGGCCGTCGTGGCTCACCAGGTCGGCCGGCACGGGCACGTTCCAGTCGTCGCCCCACACCCACTGGTCGATCCACCAGTGGCCGGCGTTGACGTTGAAATGCCCGTTCACGACCGCGGTGAGGAAGTACCCGTGCCAGGTGAGCTGCTCCACGCGCTCGGCCACCGAGGGCTGGTCGGCGATGGTGAGGTCGCGCACCAGCCAGCCGCTGCTCTGGTGGGCCATGGCGCCGAGGCTGAGCTGATTGGCGATCACGGCGAAGCTGCCCGCGATGGCGAGCTGTCCGTAACTCTCCTCGAGGTGCTCCACGGACCCGCCGGCGCCGAGGCCGGCGGCGGTGACGGGGGTCATGACGCCGTCCGCGAGCCAGCCCAGGTTGCTGCAGAGGGGGGCGCCGATCCGCGTGAAACGTCCGGCGCCGAGCATCGCCGCGCCGTCGGTAACCACCGTGTACAGGCGCGAGGGCTCCTCCACCCAGTAGACCGTCTCGCCGGCCGCGCCATCCCAGCCGAGCACGAAGCTACCCCACATGGACCGCGCCCCGGGAGCCGGCTGCGGCTCCGGCTCGACGATGATCGGGAACCAGTAGCCGCAGGCCAGCAGCTGATGGTCGGTGACCACCAGGTCGCCGAGCTTGCGCGCCAGGTTCACCACGCCGAGCGCCGGCACGTCGGCCCAGGCGTCGCCGGTCCAGCGCTGAACCGCGGTGATGGACTCGCCCGCGAAGTCGCGTCCCGCGTACAGCTCGCCGCCCCAGATGGCGAGTTCCTTGACCACGTGCTCCTGCGCGCCGGGCCAGGCGACGACGGACTCGCCGTCCCACGCCGCCACGGACGGAGAGGCGACGCCGGCCGCGCTGGTGAACGCGCCGCCGGCCACGAGCAAACCCTCGTGCACGACGAGGTCGTGCACCGCACCGTCGGTCTGCAGCACGTCGATCCAGGTCGTCCCGTCCCAGCGGTGACGCCCGGCGTGCAGGGCGTCGTCGTAGATCACCAGGCCCGTCGAGCCGCCCGGAATCGCGTCGCCCACGGGCGCCCAGACCCGCTCCTCGAGGGCGAGCACCTGGTAGGCGTCCCAGCTGACGTAGCCCAGGGCGTACAGTTGCCCCGCATGAACGTGCAATTCAAGCACGCGCTCGATGTCGTCGGGCATGACGCCCACCGGCTGCCAGGCGCCGTCGTGCCAGCGCGCGACCAGCGGCGCGAGCGTGGGTCCGATGGCCGCGAAGGCGCCGCCCACCACCATCTCGCCCTCCCAGACCGTGCTGCAGAGCACGTCGGCGTCGGCGCCGGTGGCGTGGTAGTCGGGCGACCAGGCCCCGGTCAAGGCGCCGGACGCGGCGGGACTCAGGATCGAAGCGCAGAGCAAGAAGAGAACGGGGGCGAGGCGGCGCATGGCTCACTCCTTCGGTGGAGGCGCCGTCCACCCGGCGCCTCCGTGATGATACCACGGATCCGGCGACCGGTGGGCCTCATCGAACCGCCATCATCGGACCTTGAGTCGCCGTCGCTCGCGGCCGCGGATCAGCGGAACACGTCGAAGATGGCCGCGAAGTCCTGGTCGCCGCCGACCGACAGGCCGAGCCGCAAGGGCCGTGCGAACACCCAGCCGACCCCGAGGAAGACCTGCGGATCGCCGGCAGCAGCTCACGCCATGGCTGACGTGCTCTACCAGCAGCACGACCAACTTGCCGAGCTGCGCAAACAGGCTGTCCCTTCGGAATATTTCATCCGAGTGATTTCTTGAGCATCTGATACCGGCGATCGGATAGCGGGAAGAACTGAAAGCGGTTGGAGGCGGACGACGAGGCCGCCGAGATCTACTTCCTCCCTATTCGACGCCGATTTCGGGCAGAATCCGCCGCCCGAAGCTAACCCAACCCGCACGTCAGATTGCCGCTAAGCAGCGGCGTATAGTAAAATCAACCTCCCTCTCCCAGTCGATCATACCACGCCCCGCCCCCAGCCGACCATCAGGCGACGGCCAACGACCCCTCCACACCACCTCCCAGGACCGATTCCCGTCCCCTGAGCCCTGACCTTCCCCGTTGCCAGACACACCTCCACGACCCCGCTCTCGATCGGGTCGCCGACCCCTCCGACGATCCTGGCGATGATCCTCAGCCCGCGTCGCCGACGCCGCCACTCTGATCGATCTCCGGCCAGTCGGCCCGGCCACCGGTCTGATCGACCATCACGAGCTCCAGCTCACCCTGAGGCGGTGAACGCGCCGGTAACACCGCCGGAGCCTCCACCGGCTCGCCGATATGCCCGAGGATCCGCGCGATCACCGGCGGATCCATGATGAACGC
>WJIQ01000331.1 GCA_014730255.1 bacterium
ACCTACTTCTACGCCAGCGCGGTCGACGAGGAGGACGACTGGGTCTACGTGACCGGACCGGTCGTCGTGTCGGAGACCGTCCTCGAGGGGACCGTGACCAAGGTCAACGACGACAACTTCGTGATCGACAACGGCTACCGGTCGCTCACCGTCGAGGTGGACGAGATGCCCTACGATCCCCTCGACGACATCGGCTACCAGCACATCGACGAGGGCGACCGCCTGCGCATCACGGGCGACATGGAGTACAACGTCTTCGACGCGCGCGAGTTCGAGGCCCACTCCATCGTCACGCTCGCGGACTAGCGGGTGGCGACGATTCCGCTCGGCGGTTCGGCCGGCTGCACGATCCGTCGACGGAGCGGAGGCCGCCCCAGGGAAGGGGCGGCCTTCCGTGTGCCGGGTAGCGCCGCGACCACCGGGCGAATCGCCCCCCGGGGCGGTCGAGGTCAGGCCCCGTACTTGCCCAGGCGACCGGCGTGCGCGAGGGCGAGCGCCATGAGATCCTGCGCCGGGCGCCGACCGAGGCCTCCGGCCGTCACGGCACGCTCGCCGAAGCCGGTCACCGCGTCGCGGCGTACCGTCGCCGGCGCGTGCAGGAGGACCGGCACGGGGTGCCAGCTATGCGCCGCGAGCGAGGCGGGCGTGCTATGGTCGCCGGTGACCACGAGCACGTCCGGTTCGAGCGCCTGCAGGTCGGGGATGACGGCATCGGCGGCCTCGATCTGGGCGGTCTTCCCGTCGAAGTCCCCGTCCTCCCCGGTGCTGTCGGTCTTCTTGTGATGGATGAAGAAGAAGTCGTGGGCCTGCCAGCGGTCGGCCACCGACGCGATCGCCGCCTCGGGCCCGCCCGGTGGCTCGGTGCGCGCCATGCCCAGCAGGGCGGCCAGCCCGCGATACATCGGATAGTCGGCCACGGCGCAGGCCGACAGACCGTACGCCTCGTCGAACGACGGCAGGTCGGGCCGGGCGGCGAATCCCCGCAGCAGGACCATGTTGGCCCGCTCCTCGCCGGCGAGAGCCTCGCCGGCCTGCTCGAGGAACGACCGCACGAGGTCGGCCGTTCGCCGCGATTCCTCCGAGCCGGCCCGGGGTTCGGCTGCCGCGACGCCCGGCCGGTGCGGATCGCTGTCGGAGACGTCGGCCCCCAGCGGCCGGCCGCCGCGCTCGCGCAGCACGAGGACGAAGCGATGCTCCTTCACCGGCTCGAGCAGGACCTCGACGCCCTCCAGCTGCACGGAACGGCGCAGCAGGTCCACCAGGCGTCGGCCCTCCTCGCTGGACGGCCGCCCCGCGCGGCGGTCGACGATGGTCCCGTCGGCATCCATGGTGCAGAAGTTCCCGCGAGCGGCGACGTCGCCCGCCTCGAGCGGGAAGTCGATGCCCAGCGCCGAGAGGACGCCGCGCTCGACGAGCTGCTCGAGGGGGTCGTAGCCGAAGAGGGCCAGGTGCCCCGCGCCGCTTCCCGGCGTGATGCCGGGCTGGACGATGTCCAGCGAGCCGGTGATGCCCTCGCGGGCGAGCCGGTCCAGGTGCGGGGTCACGGCGACTTCCAGCTCGGTCGGGCCGCCGGGCACCTCCTCGCGTCCGCCGAGTCCGTCGAGGACGAGGAAGACGATCGTCCCACCGGTGTCGAGATGCAGATCGCGGAGCAGGCGCTGATCGGTCATGGGTCCTCTCCCGGGAAAGGCGCCGGCGGACGTGTCGCGACGCTCAGACGCGTTCCGGCTCGAGATCCATCCTGGTCGCCAGGAACTCGAGCATGTTCTTGAGGGTCACCGTGCCGAGGTACTGCCCGTCGCCCACGACGATGAGCCGATCGAGACCGTGCTGCCGCATCCTCGCCATGGCGTCCACCGAGTCCGTGTCGGGCGAGACGTGGTTGGCCTCGGCGCAGTCTTCCATCACGTCGGCGGCCGTGGTGCGGCCCCAGTCGTCGCGATCCAGGTCCTTCAGCCGGTCGCGGGTCACGCACCCGATGAGGCGGCCGTCGACCGTCACCGGGCAGGTCTCGACGTGGTGGCGGTAGAAGACGTCCTCGACCATCCGCTCCACCGCCGTCTCGGGCGAGACCGACACCGGGTCACTGTTCATGAAGCGCCGGACCGGTTCTCCCTCGAGCGCCCGCCGGACGACGAGCTGCTGATAGGACATGTCCGCGGCGCGCTGGACGAAGAGTCCGATGAGGACCATCCAGATGCCGCCCAGCAACGAGCCCGCCAGGATGCGCAGCACGCCCAGCGCCATGAGCAGGGCCCCGAAGCCCCAGCCGATGCGCGCGGCGATGCGCGTGGCCCAGCGCAGATTGCCCTTCCATGCCCAGAGCGCCGCCCGGAGGACGCGTCCGCCATCCAGCGGGTAGGCGGGCACCAGGTTGAACACGGCGACGATCACGTTGATCGCCACGAGGTATTCCACGACGCCGTTGACGGACCGCGGCCAGCCTCCGGCCACGCCGATGGCGTGCACACCCAGCAGGACCGCCGCCAGCGCGAGGCTCGCCAGCGGGCCGACGATGGCGATCAGGAACTCGGCACGCGGGCGCGGCGGCTCGTCGGTCATCTCGGCCGCGCCACCGAAGATGAAGAGCGTGATGCCCTTCATGGTCATACCGCTGCGCCGGGCGAGGACCGAATGGCTGAACTCGTGGATCACGATCGACAGGAAGAGCCCGAGCGCGCCGGCGATTCCCATCGCCCAGTAGGCGGTCGTCGACAGGTCGCCGAAGCGGTACGGGAAGAACCCCGTCGACAGGCTCCAGGCCACGAGCAGGGCCAGCAGCAGCCAGCTCGGGTCCAGGGAGACGTCGAATCCATGCAGCGTGAACAGACGCACCCGTTTGCGAAACATCGACGTTCCTTCCGCTACCCTCTGTTCAGCCGCCGATCCTGGCCGCGTCGGCTCATCAGGCCTCCCGCTCGTGAAGCATGATCGCCGCGCGACGGCGCACGCCGAGCACGCCGAGGATCGCCATCAGGAGGCCGGCGACGAGGAAGTTCGCGGGCCCCGTGGTGACGGGGAAGAACGCGCTGATCACGAGCCAGATGCCGAGGACGCCGTTGGCCCGCTGTAACCGGGTGATCGAGCGGGCGAACCCCAGGAAGGCAGCCAGGATACCGACGACGAAGAGGTTCAGGGGTGACTGCAACGTGCCGACGAGGCCCGAGAGTACGAGCCAGGCGCCCAGGATCGTCGTTCCCCAGTTCTTCCACATGGCAGATGTCCTTTCGCTGGCGAACTCGTCGCGTCCTTCGTCTCCTACCCCACGCTAGCGCTCACCTCCGTCGCGTCCCACCGGCGGAGCCATGAGCCGCCGATGAGACGATGTCCCATCGTTCCGTCAGCCGCGGCCCAGCCGGCGCCGGAGCGCGGCCGCGCTGCCGGTGTTGACGACGTCGTCCTTGCCGAGCCAGCCGCGACGCGCCACCTGGACGCCGTACGCCATGAAATCGAGGTTGTCGGCCCGATGGGCATCGGTCCCGATGACGAACGTCGCGCCGGCCTGCCGCGCCTGGCGGCAGTGCGTGTCTGGCAGATCGAGCCGTTCGGGCTGCGCGTCGATCTCGACGCAGACGCCGCTGGCAGCGCAGGCGGCGAAGACACGCTCGGTGTCGAAGCGCAGCGGCTCGCGCGCGCCGAGCATGCGTCCCAGCGGGTGCCCCAGGGCATGCACGAGGCCACTCTCCACCGCGCGGACGATGCGATCGGTCATCGCCTGCTCTCCCAGCTCGCGATGGTAGTGGATGCTGGCGACCACCCAGTCCAGCTCGGCGAGCGTCTCGGCGGCGAGATCGAGATCGCCGTGCTCGAGGATGTCGACCTCGATGCCGGCGAGCACCCAGATGTCCGGGTGCGCGGCGTCGACCTCGCGGATCCGCGCGGCGTGCGCGAGGCAGGCCTCGTCGTCGAGTCCGCCGGCGACACGCACCCGCTGCGAGTGGTCGGTGATCGCGAGGTATTCCCAGCCACGGTCGCGCGCGGCCGCGGCCATCTCGTCGATGGACTGGAGCCCGTCGGTGGCATCGGTGTGGGCATGCAGGTCGCCCCGAATGTCGTCCAGCGACAGGAGCGACGGCAGCTCGTCGCGGCGCGCAGCCTCGATCTCGCCGCGGTCCTCTCGCAGCTCGGGGGCGATCCAGGGCAGATCCAGCTTCCGGTAGATCGCCTCCTCGTCGGCGCCGGCCAGGCGACGGTCCGCCTCGAACAGCCCGTACTCATTGAGCTTCCAGTCCCGTTCCTGGGCCATGCGACGCAGGGCGATGTTGTGGTCCTTCGAACCGGTGAAGTAGAGCAGCGCCGCGCCGAAGGCCTCGGGTTCGAAGAAGCGGACATCGACCTGTACGCCGCTGGCGAGATGGACGGTGATGCGTTCGTCGCCGCGGCTGGCGACGTCGTCGATGACGTCGGCGGCGAGGATCTCCTCGCTGGCTCGCTCGCGGTCCTCGGCATGGACGAGGACGTCGAGGTCGCCGACGGTCTCCTTGCCGCGACGGTAGCTGCCGGCGACCTCCCAGCGATGCACCGAGCGGCAACTTTCCAGGTGGCGCCGCAGCGATTCGACGTGCTCGTCCGCCTCGTTGCGTAGCATGCGTCCGGTCGAACGGCGCAGGGTCTCGATCCCCTCGAGGATCTTCGCCTCGGACCGCCGTCCGAACCCCTCGAGCTCGCGGACCTCGCCCGCCTCGGCCGCGGCGGCGAGGTCGTCGACGGAATCGATGCCCAGCTCCTCGTGCAAGCGGGCCGCCTTCTTCGGGCCGATCCCCTCGACGTGGACCACCTCGGGCAGGGCGCGGGGCAGGCGACGGCGCAGCTCCTCGAGACGCTCGCAGGTTTCGGTCTCGACGATCTCGACGATCTTCTCGGCGGTGCTCTCGCCGATCGCCGGCAGCTCGGAGAGGTCCTCCCCCGCGTCGACGAGGTCGGCCAGGCGCTGGCTCATGTCGCGCACCGAGCGCGCCGCCGCCTGGTAGGCGCGGACGCGGAACGCGTTGGCGCCCTCGATCTCCAGAAGGTCGCCGATCTCGGCGAGGATGTCGGCGATGCGCTTGTTCTCCACGGCGTCCTCCTCGGGCCCGTTCAGACACCCTTGCGCGACAGCAGTTCGACGAACCCGTCCTCGTCCAGGACCGGCACGTCGCGCTCGGACGCCTGCGAGAGCTTCTGGCCCCCGCCCGGACCGGCCACGACGTAATCGGTGTTCCCGGAGACGCTCGACGCCACCCGCCCTCCGTGGTCCTCGACCAGCCGCGAGACCTCGTCCCGCGTCCAGCGCTCCAGCTCACCGGTGAAGACGAAGGTCAGGTCCTCGAGCGGCCCCTCGGCGCCCGTCGGCGCGTAGAGCTCGTTGCGAGGCCTCAGGCCGGCCTCGCGCATGCGCGCGATGGCCCGGCGGTTCTCGTCCGTGGCGAAGAACGCGTGGATGCTGCGGGCGATCTCCGGGCCGATCTCGTCGTGCGCGGCGAGGTCGTCCTCGTCGGCGTCCAGCAAAGAATCGAGGTCGCGATGATGCCGGGCCAGCACCCGCGCGACGTGCTCGCCCACCAGGGGGATGCCGAGCGCGACGAGGACGCGCACGAGCGACGTCTCCCGGGCCGCGTCGATCTCGCGCCATAGCTTGTCCGCGCTCTTCTCGGCCAGGCCCGGCAGTTGTTGCAGATCGTCCCGCTCGAGCGTCAACACGTCGGGCAACCAGGTCACCAGGCCATGCTCGACGAGCTGGTGGCTGCGTTTCTCGCCGAGGCCCTCGATGTCCAGCCCCGCACGCGAGGCGAGATGCCGGATCCGCTCCTCGAGCTGGGCCGGGCAGTTCAGGTTCGTGCAGCGCGCGTTCTTCAGGTCGTCCGAGACCACGACCTCGCCCCCGCAGGCCGGACACGTCCGCGGCATCTCGAACTCCTGCTCGGATCCGTCGCGCCGCTCCGGCACCGCGCGCACGACGTACGGGATCACGTCGCCCGCACGTTCGACCTCGACCGCGTCGCCGATGCGCACGTCCTTCCTGCGGATCTGCGCCAGGTTGTGCAGCGAGGCGCGGGAGACCTCGACGCCACCGATGCGGACCGGCTCGAGACGGGCCACGGGCGTCAGCGTGCCGGTCCGGCCGACCTGCGCGACGATGTCCGCGACCTGCGTGACGTCCCGCCGCGGCGGGAACTTGTAGGCCACCGCCCAGCGCGGATCGCGTTGCCGGGTGCCCAGGCGCTCGCGCTCGCCGAGGTCGTCGACCTTGACCACGATGCCGTCGATCTCGTACGCGAGGTCGTCGCGTCCTTTCTCCATGCGCTCGTGATACGCGAGGACGGACTCGGCATCGTCGGCGCGCTCCTGATGCCGGTCGTCGACCGGCAGGCCCCAGCGCCGCAGGGCATCGAGGGCATCGTGGTGACTGCCGAGGTCGCAGCCGTCGCAGACCGGCGCCTCGTAGACCACGGCCCGCAACGGCCGCTCGGCGGTCACCGCGGGGTCGAGCTGGCGGACCGCTCCGGCGGCGGCGTTGCGCGGGTTGGCGAAGGGCCGCTCGCCCGCATCCTCGCGCCGCCGGTTCAGCTGGTTGAAGTCGTCGATCTCCATGTAGATCTCGCCGCGGACGACCAGCCGCGACGGAGGCGAGGCACCCGTGTCGCGCAGCACCAGGGGCACCGTGCGGATCGTGCGGACGTTCGCGGTCACGTCCTCGCCGGTCTCGCCGTCTCCGCGCGTGCCCGCGATCCGGAGCGATCCGTCCTCGTAGACCAGCGCGACCGACAGACCGTCGTACTTCGGCTCGCAGACGTATTCGACCCGATCGGAGTCGAGTTCCCGCCGGCAGCGTTCGTCGAAGGCCCGCAGGTCCGCCTCGTCGTCCACCGCCTCGAGGCTCAGCATCGGAGCGGGGTGGCGCACGGTCGCGAGCTCCTCGCGCGGCGCGGCGCCCACCCTCCGGGTCGGCGAGTCGTCGCTGACGAGATCCCAGGCCTGCTCGAGCTCGTCGAGCGTGGCGAAGA
>WJIQ01000067.1 GCA_014730255.1 bacterium
CCGCCGAAGCCCGTGGCCAGGCGCACGACCTCGTCCTCGCCGCGGTCGTCGGCGAAGGTTCGCAGGACGGCCTCGGCGCAGTTGTGGCCGTGGTCGTAGTGGCGCGCGGCGGTCTCGGCGGCGACCAGTGGCGCGGCCACCTGGTCGGACCCGGCACCGGCATCGGTCGCGTCCATCGGGTCGACCACCTCGCCGGGCTCCAGGGCGTCGCGGGCGCGGTCGGCGTCGGTCTCGCGGACGAGAAGGCGCACGCCCTTGCGGCCGAGGCTCAGGCCGGCGTACATGCCGCCGGCATCGTCGGCCATCACCCAGGCGTCGATACCCTGGCCGAGCAGGATCTGCTGGGCCTGCTCCGCCTCGAAGCGGTTGCCGTAGGCGCGGATCATGACGGGGTCGGACATGCGCGGTCTCCCTGGTGGCGTGGTGTGTCCGCGGAAATGGTAACACGAGCCGTCCGCCGCGGCTGCTGCCGATCAGCCGGCCGTCGCGCGCGCCGCGGCGGCGGCGACCCGCCGGCGCAGCCGCTCGACGTGCGTCCCCTCCCAGAACAGCTTCCCGCACCGGGCGCAGATCCAGTAGTCGTCGAGCCAGGCCGCCGTCCGCGGCGGGATCGGCACCGGCACGTCGGCCTTCGCCGTGGCCATCAGCTCGCCGTTGCAGGCGGTGCAGCGCCCCGGACCGGCGACGCGACCGGCGAGCCGGAAGCGGCGCAGGACCTCGACGAGCTGATCGTCGGCCCGGTCGCCGCGCACGAGCAGGCCGCTGGTGATCGCCTTGCGCTGGAGCAGCGCCCGGTGGCGCGAGAGCACGACGCGCCCCTCGCGAATGGCCAGCAGCGCCAGAGCCGCCTCGCACAGGCTGCGGTCCCAGACCGTGTCGAACCCGCAGAACCGGAGCAGGCGCGCCAGCTTGCCCAGGTGCTGATCGCAGACGAAGCGCGCGTTGGCGAGGTCGTGCGGGGTCGCCGACCGGACGTCGATGCGCGCGCCGTCGTGGATGCGGTCGGTGAGCGTGGCCGGCCGGCCATCGAGCGCGACCTGGCCGATCTCGACGTGGGGGATGTCGAGCGCCTCGACCGCGTCCTTGACCGACGTCGGCGCCGGCAGGCGACGCACCACGTCGCGCCGGCCGCCCACCAGGTCGGCCAGGTCGTCGTGCAGGACGATGCGCAGGGTGACCATCGCGCCTCCCTCGGCGCGTCCGCCACGGGCGGGACCGGGCTCGGTCGAGGGGCCCGGTATCAGTCGAGGGGCCCGGGATCCTCGTTGATCGCGTCGTAATGCTCGCCGGAGATGAACTTGCGCAGGACGCCATCGCCGAGGATCAGCAGGTACGCGCCGTAATCGATCTCGGGCGGGTCGACGGACTCGTCGATCACGGCCACACTCTCTGGATAAGGCATCACGAGGGAATCGCCAAACGCGAAATCGTACACGCCGGCCTCGTCGAAGACCTGGACGCGGTGATTCCCGTGGTCGGCCACGAAGATGCGGCCGCTGCCGTCGACGGCGACGGACCGTGGTTCGTCGAACTCGCCCTCGGCGCTGCTCGGTCCCGGGTCCCAGGCGGTCCCGTCGGCACCGGGCGCGTTGCCGAGCACGTAGTCGGCCGGTGGCGGCGGGTCGTCGGTCGCCACGTCGAACAGGACCGGCAGGCCGCGCCAGAGGGGCTCGCCCGCCGCGGTGGTGTCGGCGAGGTCGGGCGTGCCGTTGAAACGGATCACCCAGTGGCGGTCCGGAGCGATGTCGCAGACCAGCAGCGAATCGACGCGGTCGCGCGCGAGGCCCGCCGGCTGCTTCGCCACGCGCGTGCCCTCGCCCTGGTCGTTGCAGAGGATCCCGTACGGCAACAGGCCGGTGAACGGGTCGTAGACGTAGCGATGGACGACGCCCGAATCCGGGTCGGCGACGTAGACGAAGGTCTGGCCGCCGCCGGTCATGCCCACACCGGAGCGACAGGTGGCCAGGCCCGTGCACGACTGCACCTCGGGCAGGATGCTCTGCCCCGGCACGCCCTGCGGCTCGCTCAGGTCGATGCCCAGGTACCAGGACATGGTCTGCGTGCCCTGATCCCAGATGAAGACCAGCTCGTCGCGGTCGTCGACGCACATGCGGCGCGCGTCCGCGAAGCCGGTCACCGAGTTCTGGACGTCGAACGCCTGGTTCATCTTGACGAGCCGCGTGGGCTCGAGCAGGAAGACGCTGCCCTGCAGCGTGAGCACCTGACGCGCGTCCGGCGCGTCGAGGGGCTCGCCGTCCAGCTGGTACTGCGACACCGAGAACAGGCCCTCGGGCTCGGGCACGGCGATCTTCTCGCCGCAGCCGGCGACGAGCAGCGCCGCGAGGAGCGCGGGCAGGAGCGTCGCGATGCCGTGGCGCAGGTTCATCGGGCCGCCCTCCCGTGCCGCGCGCTTTCCTTCGACCATAGCGGCGACAGCTCGATGGACACGAAGTGCATGCCGCCGAACCCGCCCATGTCGCGGAACGCGTAGTCCACCCGCCAGAGCAGCTGATGGCGCTTGAGCTGCAGGCCGCAGCCCGCGCTCAGGCCGCCCTCGTCGCGCCCGGTCTCGTAGCCCCCGCGCACGAAGAAGCGGTTCATCAGCTCGAGCTCGCCGCCCATGCGGAAGCTCTCGCGCGCGTCGCCGGGATGGTTGAAGTCGGTCGTGGTCAGCAGATTCACGTCCTCGGCGAGGTGCCAGGTGTAGGCCACGCCGAACGACCCCTCGGTCGGCGGCGAGAAGGCCTGGAACTCGCTCTGCGGCGCGTAACCATCGCGCAGCGGGGGCGAGCCCCCCGGCCGCAGGTCCGGGCCGAAGCTCTTGACCGAGAA
This sequence comes from bacterium, assembly GCA_014730255.1. Taxonomy (GTDB): domain Bacteria; phylum Krumholzibacteriota; class Krumholzibacteriia; order LZORAL124-64-63; family LZORAL124-64-63; genus Glo-17. Next base: position 2,833 of record WJIQ01000067.1, read on the forward strand.
GCCGACGCGCATGTCGCCGAGGCCGACGAAGTAGAGGATGCCCAGATCGAAGAGCAGCGAGCGGATCTCCCACTCGTCGAGGTTCTCCTGGTAGTAGCGGGCGGTCAGGCCGATGGAGAACCGGTCGGTCATCGCCCGCGCCAGGCTGAACGCCAGCGTGTACTGGTCGGCGCGGAAGGTCTCGCCGGTTCCTTCGACGTGGTACTCGGTGGTGCGCGGGATCTCGCCCGAGCGCAGCATGCCGGCGCTGATGGCGTAGCCGAAGCTCTGCGTGCGCCAGGAGAAGGCCGCGTGGTCGAGATCGATGCCCGCGGCCCACTCGGTGTGGCCGGCGTACCAGTTGCTCAGCCCCGGGGTGCGCAGCAGGCCGGCGGGGTTCCAGAAGACGCCCGGACCGTCGATGGCGCAGGCGACGTAGGCGTTGCCGAGGCCCACCGCGCGCGCACCGACGGGGACCTTGAGGAACTGCCCAGCGGAGGTGCCGACGTTCTCGTCGCCGTACAGACGCAGCAGCTCGGCCGATGCCGGGGCGGCGGCCACGATCAGCACCAGGCCTCCGGCGACGAGAGCTGTCCTCAGCCGACCTACCATTCGTAGCTCACCCCCCACAGCAGGACCCGCGGATTCTCGATGTAGCTCGGGTCGACCACGCCCTTGGCGTAGCCCTCGCTGTCGGTCGACGCCGGCGTCTCGCCCTCCTCGGACCACTGGTCGACCCACTCGGGGTTGTCGTCGCCTAGC
>WJIQ01000332.1 GCA_014730255.1 bacterium
CGCGGTAGTGCACCGGCTGGCCCGCGAAGTCCAGGCTCAGGTGGACGTGTCCGTCGGGGCGGTAGCCGTCGAGGACGAACACCTGGCCGGTCATGCGCAGATGCAGCATCACGTACGTCGAGGCGGCGCTGCCGCCAGCGGCGGGGTCGTCGAACCTCAGGGCGAGGTACTTGCCGTGGCGGTCGACGTCGGCGAGGGTGCGTCCGACCATCGCGCGCCGCACCGCGCCGGGCGAGGGCTCGAGCACGCCGCCGAAGCGCACGGTCATCCCCGTGCAGCGACGACCCTGCAGCTCGCGGCGCACCGCGCGCGCGACGCTCTCGACCTCGGGCAGTTCGGGCATCGGAACCTCGATCCTCGCGCCGGATCTCCAGAAACTCGTCAAGGTGCTGGGCGGCCGGTCGATAAGATCACCGAGGACGGCGCGATCGACCAGCCGCGGTGGCGGTCGACGCCGATCGTGATCCCAACCCGAGGGACGGGCATGCGCATTCTCGTGGTCGAGGACGATTTCATCAGCCGACGCCTGCTGTGCCGCTACCTGCAGGCCTCCGGGGAGTGCGACGTGGCCGTCAACGGCAACGAGGCCGTCGGCGCCTTCAAGCAGTCCCTGATGCAGGGCGAGCGGTACGATCTGGTCTGCCTCGACATCATGATGCCGGGCATGGACGGTCAGGAGACCCTCAAGCGGATGCGCGCGCTCGAGCAGGAGCGTGGCATCGACGACGCCGGGCGCGCCAAGGTGATCATGACCACCGCCCTCGAGGACCACGACAACGTGCTCGCCGCGTTCTCCAACGCCTGCGACGGCTACGTCGTCAAGCCCATCGAGAAGAAGAAGTTCCTCGAGACCCTGGCCTCGATCGGCCTGCCGATCGGCCAGCCCCAGGAAACGACGCCCACGCCGGGAGACTGACCGTGTCGATCCTCAAGGCGCCGTCTCCGGCGAGCCCTCCCGCGATCGGCGATGCCGAGTTCCAGACCATCCGCCGCCTCGTCTACGACAACTTCGGCATCAACCTGACCGACCAGAAGCGCTCGCTGGTGATCGGCCGCCTGCAGAAGGTCCTGCGCGCGCGCGGCTTCGCCAGCTTCAAGAACTATCTCGAGTGGCTCCAGAGCGACCAGACCGGCGAGGGGCTCGAGGAGCTCGCCAACCGCATCTCCACCAACCACACCTTCTTCTGGCGGGAGAACAGCCACTTCGAGTTCTTCCAGGAGACCGTCCTGCCCGAGCTCGCCGAGCGCCACCGCAAGGACGGCGGCAACGTGCGCCTCTGGTGCGCCGGCTGCTCCTCGGGCGAGGAGCCGTACACCCTGATCATGCTCATGAAGGAGGTGTACGGCGCGCAGTACGGCTCGCTGTCGCCTCTCTTGCTGGCGACCGACATCTCCGCCGTCGCCCTGCGCAAGGCCATGCGCGGCGTCTACGACCAGGAGCGGATCGACCGCATGCCGTCCGCCCTGCGCAGCAAGTACTTCGGGCGTGGTCCCGAGCCCGGCACCTGGCAGGTGAACGACGAGATCCGCGGCGAGGTCGTCTTCCGTCGCCACAACCTCATGAACACGACCTTCCCGTTCAAGAAGCCCTTCGACGCGGTCTTCTGCCGCAACGTGATGATCTATTTCGACCGCCAGACGCGCGATGCGCTGATCGGGCGGTTCCACCGGCACACCGTCCCCGGGGGCTACCTCTTCATCGGCCATTCGGAGACCCTCGGGCACGACAGCTCCCAGTACGAGTACGTCCTGCCGGCCGGATATCGGCGCCGCTGATCGGGCCGGCACTGGCCAGGCGCGGCCGCCATTCCTAGTATTGATCAACCTGGATCACGAGTCTCTGTCCCCCGAAAGGACCTCGTATGCCGCGCGATCTCGCGCCCCATCACTGGTTCCGGCTGGCCGACACGACCGGCGGCAACGGCCCCCGCGAGCGCCACGAGCTCGACCCCGCCCTGCAGTGGCGCATCGACCGCATCTTCCCCGGCTGGGACGCCTGGGACGAGACCTACGAGGCCGTCGATCGCGACCTCGAGACCCTGGCCGCCCTGCGCGGGACGCTGGCCGACGGTCCGGCGGCCCTGCGCCAGGCCATCGAGACCATCCACGGCCTGCAGCGACGCCTCGAGGTGGTCTCGGTGTACGCGACCATGCGCAGCGACGAGGACACGCGCATCGGCGAGAACACCGCCCGCCGCGGCCGCGCCGGCAGCCTGGCCACGCGCTTCGCCGAGGCGGTGAGCTGGTTCGAGCCCGAGCTGCTCGCCCTCGACGACGCGGTGATCGACGCCTATCTCGCCGACGACGAGGCGCTGCGCCTGTACGCCCACTTCCTGGACGACCTGCGCCGCATGCGCCGGCACACGCTCGACCCCGAGCGCGAGGCCCTGCTCGCCGCGGCGGGCAACATCACGCGGGCGGCGGGCCGCGTGTTCAGCGCGCTGACCGACGCGGACATGACCTTCGGCGAGATCGAGGACGAGGACGGCCGGACGGTCTCCCTCTCGCATGCGCGCTACTACCGGTACATCCGGTCGCATGATCGCCGCGTCCGCCGCGACACCTTCGAGAGCTACCTCGACGCCTACGGCGAGGTGCGCAACACCCTCGCCGCGAACCTCGACGCCCAGCTCAAGAACCACGTCTTCCGTGCCGAGGCGCGCCGCTACGACGGCTGCCTGCACGCGGCCCTGCACCCGGACGCCGTGCCGGTCTCGGTCTACCAC
>WJIQ01000333.1 GCA_014730255.1 bacterium
GCCTCGAAGGAGCGGTAGCAGGGCATGACCTCGCCGTTGGCGTCGATCATCACGAACGTCCATGGCGAACGGCAGTCGCGGGGCGTCGGGCGCTCGCGCTCCTCGGCCACGGTGGGCGGGGTCTTCAGGCGCAAGCGCGGGTAGCCGGTGGCCACGACGTGGGCGGCCGAGCGCATGGCGGCGTAGAGGTCCTGGTGGTGGTAGAGGGACTCGTCGGGGTCCATGCCGTTGGCCAGCGAGAGGTAGCTGGCGTGGATCTCGTCGGCGCCCATGCGGCCCCAGAAGTCGACCGCGGCGGAGAGCTGCTCGATGTTCGAGCGCATCATCGCGTAGCGGATCACCAGGCGCGGGTGGCGCGCGCCGAGCTCCCGACGCAGGCGCAGGAGGTGCCGGGCGCTGGCGACGATGCGCGCGGGGTCGGCGCCGACGCGGATGGCGGCCACGGTGTCGGGGTCGATGCCGTCGTAGGAGATGCCGTGGGCGGTGACGAGCTGCTCGGTGACGATCGTGCGCATGACGTCGTCGTTCATGAGCATGCCGTTGGAGAGCAGCCAGGTGTCGAGGCCGTAGCGGCGGCCGACGCGCAGGATGTCGAGCAGGTCACGGTGCAGGTACGGCTCGCCGCCGGAGCAGATGTTCAGGCTCGACGCGTACGGGAAGACCTGGCGGGCCAGGCGCTCGATGGCCGGCAGGCTGGCCCGCTGCGCGCCCGTCGGCGTGTCGTAGTCCTTGCAGAAGACGCAGGCGAGATTGCAGGCCTTCGTGATCACCAGGTCGACGGTGACCGGGCGGGAGACGAGGCGCGTGCGGCCGGCCTCGCGCTCGAGGCGGTTCACGATGCGATTGAGCTTGCCGAGGAGGCGGTAGGCGCGGCGGACGGCCGCGCGGGCGGGGGCGTCGTTGGCGAGGGGCATGGCGGGCTCCTGTCGGTCTGTCGGCCGGGCGCAGGCCCGGGCGGGGTCGGCCGACCGGGGCGCCTGGCGCGGCGTCGTGACGGGTAGTCTGGGGCGGGGTCGTTCCAGGGGGCGTAACGCCGGGTGTATCCGGGTCGATCGCGGCGGGTGGTCGTGACGTCGGCGGGGGTCGGTGGTCGGGTTGGTCCTGTGGTGGTGGTAGGTCGAGATCTCGGGGCCGGGCTCCGGGGCGCCGGGCTGGACGGTGGCCTCGGGAGGGCGGGGGATGTTCCCCCGGGGGTACATGGCGCCATAAAACACTACAGAGATGTTAGTTACGGGATTCCATGTTCCAGGCACCCAGCCCCCCGCCTCACGCCTGATGCACCCGATATCCCTGCGCGCGGAGCTCGTCGGCCAGCTCGGCCTCCCGTTGCAGCGCCTCGTCGGGGTCGGCGATGGGGTTGTGCCGGCGGTGAAGGCGGGCGCGTAGCCAGCGGCCGAACTCGCCGGCGAGCCGGTTGCCTCCGGTCCGGCGGTGGCCGTCGTGGTCGCGGAACGTGCGGCGGACCGGCTCGCCGTCGCCGAAGCAGCGGCACTCGAAGTCGTCCTCGCCGGTGGCGAAGCGGCGGTGCTGCTGGAAGCGGCACTCGGGCTTGTGGCGGGTCATGCCGACGTAGAGGTAGCCGCGGGGCGGGGTCCCGGCCGGGTCGTCGTCGCGGAAGGGGCCGTGGCCGGCGGCCGCCGCGTCGAGCTCGATGACGTAGACGTGGCTCTTGCCGCAGGCGGTGGTGCCGGTGCATTCGGGGCAGTGGATGGTGGGCATGGGGCGTTGGTTCCAGTTCGGGCCGTGCGGTGGTCAATGGGCGTCGTGTCATGGCAACCACGACGCTCGGTGGTGGATGGGATCAGATCAAGTCACGATAGCGGCGGAGCGTCGTGACGGTCTCCGGTAAACCTTGCGCGGCCAGCGTCTCGAGATACTCGTCGGCGGACCTCGGGGGGTTCTTCAATCGGGCGCGGACCTTCTTGGCGGCCAGGAACACGCGGTCCGGTGCCAGGTCGATGAGATGCCCGATGAACTCGTCTGGATGCTGCACCTCGATGCCGAACTCGGCCAGGTATCCGGCTGGAAAATCGCTCTGATTGAACGACACGATCACCGCTGCATTGCAGCGAATGGCAGCCGCGAGGACGTGTCGGTCGTCGGGATCGGGGAGTTCTAGACCTTCCATGAGATGCTCATACCCCGTCACCAGGCAGTCGGGGGCGCTGCTGTCGATGAGCCCTCGTGTCCGTAAGAGGCGCTCCCGCCTCAGGTCTGGACGTCGCTCGAGGAGAGCGGCGATCCACTCCTCATGGATGCGGTCGGTCCAGCGTGCGCGGAAGAGCCCCGTCAGCGCGAGCTGCATCAGAAGGTCGCGCAGCGGGGCAGGATAGAAGACGCACGCATCGAAGACAGCCGTGAAGGTGGACACGATCAGTAACCCATGTCGAGGTCCTGCGCCTCCGCCGTCAGCTGGTCGAGGGCCTGTTCTCGCGCCGTCTCGGTCGATTTCTTGTAGGCCATGAGGTCACGGAAGAGGATCCGCCGGTGGGTGCCGACCTTGCGGTGCGGGATCACGCCCAGCTCGATCTGCTTGACGATGAAGGGGCGCGAGACTCCGAGCAGATCGGCGGCCTGCTGGGTCGTCAACTCGGCGTGTATCGGGATGAGCGTGACCGCGTTGCCATCGGCCATGGCCGACAGCAGGTCGACCAGCAAGCGCACGGCCGCGGCCGGCAGGACGACGGTCTCCTCGGAGTCGCCCACGCGGACGGAGAGGTCGGAGCTGGCATAGCGGACGAGCTTGCGGCTCGAGTCTCTCGCGAGCATCGAGTCGTTCTCGGTCGGGGTGACGGGGTCGTAATCCAGGGTCTTCATGGCCATGCTACCTCGATCTGGGGATGACCACATGTTACACCTTAAAAGAAACGAGCGCAATATACGAAATAAACAAATTCTCTCGTACTGCCCGCTCTCACCCCTCCACGACCAGCTCCAGCCCCTCGAGCTCCCCTGTCACCCGGCAGGAGGGCGCTCACCTCCCCTCCCTCACTCTCACGATCGGCTCCAGCCGCTCGATCTCATCGGCGCCGGGGCCGTCAAGGGCGTGCCAGAGATCCCAGTCCAGCTGCAGGCCGAGCCAGAAATCGGCGGTCGTGCCGAGGACGCGGGCCAGGTGGAGGGCGGTGTCCGGAGTGACCGAGCAGCGACCCTTGACGATCTCGTTCAGGCGGGAGATACGACACCCCGAGGCGACGCGCGAGCTCGGTCCGTGTCAACCCGAGGGGTACGATGAATTCCTCGAGGAGCATCTCGCCAGGGCTCGTCGGCGGGCGGTGCGAGGGCAGTCGGCGGGCGGTCTTCCGCTCAATGGCAATCCGTGATCTGGACCTCGAAGGCATCGCCATCCTTTCACTGGAAGCAGATCCGGAACTGCTGATCGATCCGGATGCTGTACTGATCCGAGCGATCGCCTCTCAGACGCTGCAAGCGATCGCCTGGCGGCACGGCGAGTTCCGACACGTCGCGAACGCCGTTGAGCTGGACCGGCCGGCAACCGAGCCGAATGCCAAACCGCTACAATCCACACTGTCTTTCCGACGACCCGATAGAAGAACCGGTACGGCCGAATGGTGACCTCTCGATGTGGAAGCTCCGGGAACTCCGGGATTGCTCGGCCCGCATCTGGGGCCCGCGCCAGATCGCAGCCTCTTGAGCACGGCGGCGGCGTCCCGCCGGAAATCACTGACGGGGACGATATCGGGAATCCTGCTCATGTTGCACCTCCAAGCGTACTTGCTGTTGTACGCCTGGATGTGCCCGGCGACAATCCGGATAACACGTCATTCTCGAACCGTCGACCACGATCCATGCCCGCCGACCGCACGCGCCC
>WJIQ01000334.1 GCA_014730255.1 bacterium
GCGCGCCGCCGCCGGGTGCGACGAATCCGGTCGATGGAGCCCCCGTGCCACGACGCGAGGATGCGATCCCCCGCCACTACCGCACGATCGAGTGCACGGTGGCCGGCATGGTCGCCAACCTGCTGCTGACCCTCGGCAAGATCTCGATCGGATTCCTGGCGCGTTCGGCCGCACTGGTCGCCGACGGCGTGCACAGCTTCGCCGACGTGGTCTCCGATCTGGGAGTCCTGCTCGCCCTGCGCGCCAGCCGCAAGCCCGCCGACCAGAACCATCCGTACGGCCACGACAGCTTCGAGAGCCTCGGGGCCATCGCCGTCTCGCTCTTCATGCTCATCACCGGCGTCCTGATCGGTCGCGACGCGATCGTGCGCCTGGCCGCCGGCGACAACCTCGAACCGCGGTACGCCGCCCTGGTCATGGCGCTGGTCTCGGTCCTGGCCAAGGAGGCGCTGGCCCGCTACACGCTGACCGCCGCCCGGCTCACCGGCAGCCCGGCCCTGCGCAGCAATGGCCTGATGCACCGCACCGACGCCGCCACCTCGGCGGCGGCGGCCGTGGGCATCGTCGGCGCCCTGGCCGGCTTCCCCTGGCTGGACAGCGCCGGCGCCCTGGTGATCTCGGTCTTCGTGCTGCGGGAGGGCTGGCGCATGACCCACCATAACGTGCTCGCGCTCCTGGATACCCAGCCCGACCGCGACACCCTGACGGACATGCGGGTCACGGCGTTCCAGATCCCCGGCATCCGCGAGGTCCGCGACCTGCGGGTGCGCCAGCGCGGCTCGGTCTACCACGCCGATCTGCGCGTGGCCGTCGATCCGCACCTCTCGGTCAAGGTCGCCCACGACCTCGCGCACACGGTCGAGGATGCCCTGCGCGAGCAGTTCCCCGAGGTCTCGCGCGTCCTCGTCCACGTCGAGCCGTACCACGAGCGCGTCACCGATTGATCATCGCTCCCGGTCGGCCCGGTCACCGAGGGTGACCAGGACGTCGAGCCGCTTGTCGCCGCGCAGCACCTCCACCTCGACCAGATCGCCCGGGTCGTGGCGGCGCAGCTCGCGCGTGAAGCTCGCCAGGTCGGCCACGGGCCGGCCGGCGATCGTGACGATCACGTCGCCGGCCGCGAGTCCGGCCGCCGCCGCCGGGCCACCGTCGGCCACGCCCCCGATCAGGTAGCCCTCGCTGGCCGTGGCGCCGGAGAAATCGGGCGCGGTGCCGAACCACGTCGCCCGGTTGCCGCCCTCCGGCCGGGCCACCTCCGCGGGCGCGGCGAAGGCGAACGTCTCCTGGCTGGTCGCCAGCGCGGCCACCAGCTCGGCGGTCATCCTGGCCAGGCGGACCAGGCCGGGCAGGTCGACGGCGGCCAGGCTGTCCGCCGGGCTGTTCATCTCCGGGTACGCGTCGGTGAACAGGAAGAGCGACGGGATGTCGCGGGCGACGAAGCCCAGGTGATCGCTGCCCAGGAGCAGCGGGTCGTGCTCGACCACCCGCACCTCCTCCGCGAGCCTGGCCAGCGGCGCGGCGAACACCGGGCTGGTCGCCGCGCCCGCGACGTGCAACGGCCCGTCGCCGAGCCGGCCGACGGCGTCGAGGTTGATCATGGCGTCGACCTGGGCGAGCGGCATGGGCAGGTTCGCCGCCAGATGACGCGACCCCACGAGGCCGACCTCCTCGGCACCGAAGCCGACCATCAGGATCGAGCGGTGCGGTGCGGCGAGGTCGGCGAGGGTGGGCAGCAGGGCTCGCAGGACGGCGACCCCGGAGGCGTTGTCCCCGGCGCCGGGGTAGTACTCGCCGGGCCCTGGCACGCCACGCGAGGCGTCGTCGACCCGGCCGAGGTGGTCGATGTGCGCCCCCACGATCAACCACCGCGCGGCGAGGTCGCCGCGGCCCGGCCAGGTCCCCAGCACGTTGACCGTGGAGCCGCCCGACCAGGGAACCTCCTGCAGCCAGGCGTCGCCGAGCGTCGGCTCGAGGCCCGCCTCGGAGAACCAGTCCGCCAGCATCTCGGCCGCACGCCGCTCGCCGGCCGTGCCGGCGCCGCGCCCGGCCAGTTCGGGCGCGGTGAGGTCGGTCAGCGTGGCCCGCAGGGGCGCCTCCTGCACCGCGAGGACGGTGGTGGCGAGCAGGCCGAGGAGGAGGAGGACCGATGGGATAGCCGATCGGATCGACGCGGTGGTCATGGGTTCGCAACTCCTCGGGGTGGCGACACGACGTCCGGTCTAGAAGCCGGCGGCCAGGCCCATGCCGCGCGGATCGCTCGCGCCCTGCCAGCCACCGGTCTCCCGGTCGCGCAGGATCAGCTGCACGTTGCCCATGGGGCTGCGCGGGGTGATGCGGTGGCCCAGCCGCTCCAGCGCCGCCCGGGTATCCGGGGACATGCCGTACCATTCGCAGTAGGCCGTCACCGGACGCCACTGGTGATGCACGCGCGGGACGGTGACCGCCTCGCGCGCGTCCATGCCGAAGTCAACGACGTGCAGGATGGTCTGCACGGTCGCGGTGATGATCCGCGAGCCGCCGGGTGACCCGGTGACCATCTCGACCGCCCCGTCCCGCAGGACGATCGTCGGCGACATGCTCGACAGGGGCCGCCGGCCCGGCCGGACGGCGTTCCGCTCGCCCTGGACCAGCCCGAACGCGTTGGGCACGCCGGGCTGGGCGGCGAAATCGTCCATCTCGTCGTTGAGCAGCACACCGGTGCCCGGGGCGATCATGCCCGCGCCGAAGCTCAGGTTGATGGTCAGCGTCGCCGCGATCGCGTTGCCGTCGGGATCGACGATCGAGAGGTGGGTCGTGTGCTCCGTCCCGGCCTCCGTCGGCGCGCCGGCGATCTGCAGCGGATCGAGGGCCCGATCGTGGCGGATGCGGGCGCGTTGCTCGGCGGCGCGCTCGGCGCCGACGAGCATCGCCACGGGCACGTCGACGTGGTCGGGGTCGCCCAGGAAACGGCTGCGGTCGGCGAACGCGAACTTCATGGCCTCGAGCAGCGGGTGCCACGCCGCGGCCGAACCGTAGCCCGCGGCCGCCAGATCGAACGGTTCGAGGATGTTGAGCATCTGCACGATGTGCACGCCGCCGCTGCTCGGCGGCGGCATGCCGACGATCTCGTGGTCGCGGTACCGGCCGCGCACCGGGTCGCGCCAGACCGCGCGGTAGTCGTCGAGATCCCGCGCCGTGAGCACGCCGCCGCCGCTCGCGACGGCATCGACGATGGCGCGGGCGACCGGTCCGGAGTAGAAGCCATCGGGGCCGCTCTCGGCGACGGCCTCGAGCGTCCGCGCGAGATCCGGCTGGCGCAGCCAGTCCCCCCGGACGAGGGGCTCGCCATCCGGGCAGAAGACCGCGCGCGCGGCGGGATCCAGATGGCCTCGCCGCTCGGCCGATGCGATGCGCTGGGCGAGCAGCTCCGGCACGGCGAACCCCTCGCGCGCGGCGGTGATCGCCGGCCCGAGCAGCCGCGGCCAGGGCAGGCGGCCATGCCGCCGGTGCAGTTCCCAGAGTCCGCGCACGAGCCCCGGTACCGCCACGCTCAGCGCGCCGGTGCGGCTCAGCGCCGGATCGGCACGGCCGTCCGATCCGAGGAACATGTCGTCGGTCGCACCGGCGGGCGCGGTCTCGCGGCAATCGAGGGCGTAGGCCTCGTCGACCCCCTCGAGCCAGCCGACCACGAACCCGCCCCCGCCCAGACCGCTGCTGTAGGGTTCGGTCACCGCGAGGGTGACGGCCGCGGTGATCGCCGCATCGGCCGCGGTGCCGCCGTCGCGCAGGACGGCGACCGCCGCCTCGGTCGCCATGGGCTCGGCGGTGGCCACCATCGCCCGCTGGCCACGGGCGGGACCGGCCGCCGCGACCGTCGCCAGCAGGACGGCGACGGCGGCGGCGGCGAAGAAGCTCCGGAGATGTCGCACGTCAGGCTCCCAGCAGGCCGGTGAAGGTCGTGGTCGCCTCGCAATGGCCCTCGAAGAGGGTCGCGAGGCGGGCGGCGTGGCGCTGCATCTGGCGGCGGTCGTACCGCGCGGTGGCCATGATCACGGCCAGGACGCGCCGGGTGTCCTCCCGGACACGGGTGCGCGCCGAATCGCTGGTCGGCGAGCCGAAGCCGCCGCGGCGGTCGAACAGACCGAGCCGCCCGGCGAGATGGACCGGCCCCTTGCGGATGCCCTCGTACTGTTCGCCCTCGCGGCCGGCGCGCAGGACGACATCGCCCTCGACCCGGTCGAGGTCGTACATGCCGATCGGCAGCAGAAAGGTCAGGCTGGCGAGGTTGCAGGTGTCGACCGCGTTGTTCAGCCGGTACAGACCCTTGCCGGCGAGCACCCGGCGCAGGAGCGCCTCGCTGCTCGGCCGGTGGCGCGACGGATCCATGCCGAAGCTCTTGTAGAGGTCCCGCGCCTCGGTGAGCGGCGCGATGGTCGACGGCGCCATGCCCGCGTACTGTTCACGGTAGCCGGTGGACACGGTCTCGATCTCGTCCCAGATCCGCGGCTCGTCGCGGACTTGCACTCCCTCGAGGACGACCACCCCGCCGAGGACCCGGTCCCGCGTACTCTCGTCCAGGGCGACGGTGCGCCCGTCCGGCAGATCGATGGTCTCGGTCATGGGTCCTCCTCGACTCAGGCCCGGTCGCCGTAACGTCCCTTCTCGCCGTACATGGTCTCGTAGTAGTCGCGATAGGCGCCGCTGCGGATGGTCTCCCACCAGGCCCGGTGCTCGAGGTACCAGCGGACCGTGGCCTCCAGGCCGGTCTCGAAGGTGTAGGCCGGCTCCCAGCCCAGCTCTTCGCGGATCTTGTCGGCGACGATGGCGTAGCGGCGGTCGTGACCGGGGCGATCGGTCACGAAGCGGATCAGCGACTCCGGCTTGCCCAGCTTGGCGAGCAGGAGCTTGACGAGATCGAGGTTGGCCCACTCGTTGCGCCCGCCCACGTTGTAGACCTCGCCGGGGCGGCCCTCGCGCAGGACCAGATCGACCGCGCGGCAGTGGTCGCTCACGTGCAACCAGTCGCGCACCTGCTGGCCGTCGCCGTAGACCGGCAGCGGCTGGTCCTCGAGGGCGTTGGCGAGCATGAGCGGGATGAGCTTCTCGGGAAACTGGTACGGGCCGTAGTTGTTGCTGCAGCGGGTGATGCGCACGTCGAGGCCGAAGGTGTGGTGGAAGGCGCGGCACAGCAGGTCGGCCGACGCCTTGCTCGCGGCATAGGGCGAGTTGGGAGCGAGGGGCGTCTCCTCGGTGAAGCCCGGCGCATCGGGCGCGAGCGACCCGTAGACCTCGTCCGTCGAGACCATCACGAAGCAACCGAGCTCGCGGTCGCGGGCAGCCTCCAGGAGCACCAGCGTGCCCCGCGTGTTGGTGTCCAGGAACGCCGCCGGCGCGTCCAGCGAGCGATCGACGTGGCTCTCGGCGGCGAAGTGGACGATGGCGTCGATCCGCTCCTCCTCCAGCAGGCCGCGCACCAGCGCCGCATCGCGGACGTCGCCGCGCACGAAGCGGTAGCGCGGGTGGTCCTCCAGGCCGGCCAGGTTCTCGAGGTTGCCCGCGTAGGTGAGCAGGTCGAGGTTGACGACGCGGTCGTCGCTGGTGCCCAGCAGATGCCGCACGTGGTTGCTGCCGATGAAGCCGGCGCCGCCGGTGACCAGGATGTTCACGCGCGGATCTCCTACTCGCTCTTGTTGGCGCCGGACTCGGCCACCAGGTTGCTGGCCCTCAGGAGCGACGGCCAGGTGCCGGCGTCGGTCCACCAGCCCGTGAGCTCGCTCCACTCGAGCTGGTCGCGCTCGAGGTACATGTTGTTGACGTCGGAGATCTCCAGCTCGCCGCGGTCGCTCGGCTTGAGCGTGCCGATCATGTCGAACACCTGATGATCGTAGAAGTAGATGCCCGTGACCGCGAAGTGGCTGCGGGGCTCCCTGGGCTTCTCCTCGATGCGCACGATCCGCTCGCCGTCGAAGACGGGCACGCCGAAGCGCTGCGGGTCGGGCACCTGCTTGAGCAGGATGCGCGCGCCGCCGCCCTGCCGGCGATAGGCGTCGACCGCGGGCTTGATGCTGCGCTCGACGATGTTGTCGCCCAGGACCACGGCGATCGGCCCGCCGTCGGCGAAATCGTCCGCCAGACGCAGCGCATCGGCGATGCCGCCCTCGCCCTCCTGGTAGGTGTAGTGCAGATCCTTGAGGCCGAACTCCTTGCCGTTGCCCAGCAGCTGCAAAAAGTCGCCGGCGAAGTTGCCGCCGGTCACGAGCAGGACCTCGTCGATGCCCGCGTTGACCAGGCAGCGCAGCGGGTAGTGGACCATGGGGCGGTCGTAGACCGGCAGGAGGTGCTTGTTGGTGATCTTGGTGCAGGGCATGAGCCGCGTGCCCAGGCCGCCGGCGAGGATGACGCCCTTCATGATCCTTCCTTTCGGTGCGCGAGGACCGCGACCAGCGCGCGCACGCGCCCCGGATCGATCCGCCCCCGAGCACCCTTGAGGGACGTGCCGACGATCACGGCGTCGGCCGTCGTGAGAAGCTCCGCCACGTTGTCGCCGGTCACCCCGCTGCCGACCAGCAGCGGGCAGTCCGGCAGCGCGTCGCGTACGGCCTGCAGCGCGCGCGGGTCCGCCGGCGCGCCGGTGGCCTCACCGGAGACGATCAGCGCGTCGGCCATCCCCCGCAGGCGCAGATCGCGCGCCTCGTCCACGAGGTCGCGGGCGGCCAGCGGCGCGGCGTGCTTGACGCGCAGGTCGGCCAGGATGCCCACCCGGTCGAGGCCCAGCTCGCGCCGCCGACGCAGTGTGCGGTGCGCCTGCCCCTCGAGCGTGCCCTGATCGGTGACCATGCTCCCGGTGTGCACGTTGACCCGGATCAGGTCGGCCGCGACGGATGCGGCCAGGCCGAGGGCCGCGTCGGCGTCGTTGCGCAGGACGTTCACGCCCAGGCGGACCGCCGGCGCCGCGCGCCGCATCTCCGCCGCCACGACCGCCATGGCGGCGACGGTCTCGGGGGGAACGCGCCCGGGGTGGAACGGCGTGTCGTGGAAATTCTCGACCATCACGGCCGTCACGCCGCCGGCCGTGAGCGCCTCGAGATCGGCGAGCGCATGCGCGACGACCCGCTCCAGGGCACCCTCGTAGCGGGGCGCCCCGGGGAGCGGGTCGAGGTGGATCATGCCGATGCACGCCGGGTCGATCCGGGTCTGCAGGTCGTCGCGGGACCACATGGGCGGAACTATAACGTCCACCGGCCCGCGGCGCACCCAGTTACTTGATCAGCATCAGGCGGTGGTTCTGGACCACGCCGTCGCCCTCGAACCGGGCGAGATAGGTGCCGCTGGCCACGCGGCGGCCCGCATCCGAGCGCCCCTGCCAGCGGAACTCGTGCACGCCGGCCGCCAGCTCGCCGTCATGGACGGTGGCCACGCGGCGGCCACGGACGTCGAAGATCTGCAGCCGCACGTGGCCCGTGCGCGCCAGATCGAAGGCGAGCGTGGTGCCCGGATTGAACGGGTTCGGGTACGGGTTGCGCATCCGCGTGACCGCCGGGGTCTGGTCGTCGCCGCCCTCGCTGGCGTTCTGCCGCAGCATGAGCACCTGGCCCGAGGCCACGTCGTACTCGGTCTGGACCGAACCGTCCGGCCAGGTGACCCGCAGGCTGTCGACCACGTCGGCGGTGCCGAGTCCGAAGTGGACCCGACGTGCGACCGACGATGGCCCGCTGCGCGCGGCCACGTGCCTGAGCAGCGTGCGCTGCCCCACGTGCGCGGCCAGCACCGCGCCGACCGGCTCGCGCAGGCTGCCCGACCCCTCGAGCGAGACCTGCAGCCAGTCGCCGCGGTTCATGGTGTTGTGCAGCAGCAGCGTCGGCTCGCCATCGCGAGTGATGGTCAGATCGATGCCGCCGTCCCCGTCCAGGTCGGCCGGGATGGCCGCCGTGCTCGCGCCATCGAGCGCGCCGATCAGGGTCGGGGCCTCCACGTAGAGACCGTGTCCGTCATTCAGCAGCACACGGTCGTGCTGCCCGTGGCGCGCGAGGTACAGATCGAGGTCGCCGTCGTTGTCGAAGTCCGCCCAGACGACGTCCTTGCCGGCGCCGATGGTGCCCAGGTTGGCGCCCGACTCGATCACGAAGACGCCGGCGTACTGCGTGAACAGGACGTCCGCCGCCCCGTCCTGGGTGGTGTAGAGGTCGAAATCGCCGTCGTTGTCGTAGTCGCCCCAGGCGACGGCTCCGTCGCGCCAGGGCTGGCCCAGCCCGCCGTGCGTGGCGTTGTCGAAGCGGTCGGGCATCAGGTTGCGCGCCAGGACGTTGCTGCCGAAGAGCGTGGTCGTGTACAGGTCGAGCCGGCCGTTGAGATCGTAGTCGCACCAGGCGGCCGACTGGTGGCGCAGGAATCCGATCCCGGGCAGGATGTCCAGCACCGTGAACTCGCCCAGGGTAGGCGCGGTCTTGTCGGGCGACTGCAGTAGCAGGTCGGCCTCGCCGTCGCGCACGAGGTGCAGGTCGAGCCGCTCGTCGCCGTCGAAATCGATCCACATCGCACCGCGCACGGTGGCGATGTCCTCCGGCAGACCCTCCGGCTGGCCGAACTGGCCGGGCGCCGTCTGCCTCAGCAGGAACGCCGGAGCGTCCCGGCGCACGACGAAGACGTCCCGATCGCCGTCGGCATCGACGTCCGCCCAGTGCGCCGTGAGCGTCGACGCCTCCTCGGCCAGGGCCGGCGGCGTCACGTCGGTGAACTGCCAGCCGCCATCGTTGCGCAGCAGGACGTCGCCACCCTCGAGGCGGCCGAGGGAGAGATCGAGGTCGCCGTCGTCGTCGAAGTCGACGGCCTGTCCACCGCTGCCGCGAGCCGGTTCGCCGAGGCTGGGCACCTCGGTCACCGCGAAGGGCGGATGGGTGTAGAGCGCCTCGAGGACCGGCGGCGGGCCGTCGCCGGTGATCAGGACCGTCTCGGCGGGCGGCTCCAGCCACCCCGGCACCTCGCCCCAGGTCACCAGGTACGAGCCGACCGTCGGCACGTAGGCCAGGCGCGATCCGACGCCGTTCTTGACGTAGCCGTCGGCCCCGGTGATCCGCCAGTGGGCGCCGAGGTCGCCGGGCTCGATGCGCAGGTCCATGGGGTAGACGCCGACGCCGTCGTCGAAGTCGAAGGTCACGACTTCGCCCGGCCCGCTGATGCTGCTGAGGTAGAGGTCCGCCTCGGGGATGCGCCACCAGCGCGCGGGCGGATCGGTGTCGGGGTTGAACTCCGTGGCGCCTGGAGCCCCCCAGAGGTCGTCCTCGTCGCCCTGGTTGACGCGGTTCTCGAGGTCCCAGAGCCCGTCGGCCTGCACCAGGGTCACCATGTAATGGATGTCGGGGCTGCGGGCCTCGCGGTTGTTGCTGCCCTGCCAGTCGACGTGCCAGATCGCCAGCCCCTCGTCCGGCAGGTCGAGGTCGCGGCCGGCGCGACGGCGGTTCTCGATGACGTACAGCTCCTCCTGCACCGACGGGTGGTGCCGGACGAACACCCGATTACCGTCGGCCGGCGCCTCGAGATCGAGCATCACGCCGTCGAGGACGATGGTCTCGGTCCACCCCGCGTCGAGCTTGAGCGGGCCGCAGGGTTCGATGGGATTGGCGTAGTCGGTCGGCACGCTCATGATGCAGTAGCCGCCGATGCCCCAGGACTCGCCGCCGAGGTCGTACAGGTCGGGCCACTGGCAGAGCGCGTGGCCGATCTCGTGCACGGGGATGCCCAGGCTGAGGCTGTCGCCCAGGGGCGAGATCTGCCACAGGCGCGCCACCACGCCATCGGCGCGGAAGCCGGCCTCGCCCGCCTGCGGCCACAGGCCGGTCGCCCAGCCCCACGACGGCGAGCCGGCGTAGAAGAGGCTCACCAGGTCGATGAAGCCGTCCCCATTGACGTCGAACTGCGTGAAGTCCATGCCCCGTCGCTCGAGGTCCTCGAGCGCCTCGGTCACCAGCTGGCGGGCGCGCCAGCCGGGGGGCTGGTTCGGATCCTCGTACCAGGCCTTCGGGTGGGCCGCCCGGTAGTAATAGGTCGACACCTCGTGGGTCAGATCGAGGCGGCCCTCGGAGATGTCGCGGTAGTAGTCGCGGACCGAGCCCTGGTTGCCGTTCTCGGCATAGCCGGGCTCGTTGAGGAAGCGCGCGAGGTCCTCCCGAGCGATGGTCGCCGGCTCGTCGGAGAAATCGACCATCAGGGCGAGGCCACGGACCTCGCCCTCGACCGCCGGGACGGGGTAGTCGGTCTTGTCGGCCTGCCGACGTGGCTGGCCGGCCGCCTCGCGCGCGGCCGCCACCTCGGCCTCGACGACGTCCGATGGCAGGCGGATGCCCCGCACGAGCCCCGCCGGCGGCGCC
>WJIQ01000068.1 GCA_014730255.1 bacterium
CAGAACAGTCTGTTGAGTAGAATAGCGCATACGAAAGCCTTGCTGAGCGCGGTTAAGTGTTTGTGCAAAAACTACTTTATCCGCTCGCGAGGCTTTCGTCACTTATGATTCATGAATAATCCGGGTTAGGTGTTGCACCAGCTCCAGATCCGCGTTGCCCGGCATGCAGATGTCGGCCAGCAGGAGATCGCAGGGGTCGGCGGCCAGCGCGGCGATGGCGGCCCCGGCGTGATCGGCCGTGACGCAGTCGTAGCCCTCGCGGCGCAGTAAATCGGCGGTGGAGAGCAGCGGGGTCTCGTCGTCGTCGGCGACCAGGATGCGTTCAGGAGACGCCATGGTTGATCTCCTCGGCGGTCGGGGACAGGGGCAGGCTCACGTGGCAGACGGTGCCGCGCCGGGGACGGTCGCTGAAATCGAGGGTCCCACCGGCGGCCTCGATGATCCCGCGGGTGATCGACAGGCCGAGACCCAGGCCGCTGCCGTCCGCGGCGGTGGTGAAGAACGGCTCGAAGATCCGCGCGCGTACCTCGGGCGGGATGCCCGGTCCCTCGTCGGTGACGAACAGGTGCAGCGCATCAGCTTCCAGCTCCGCGACCACGCCCACGCGCCCATCTGCCGGCGAGGCTCGCACGGCGTTCTTGATCAGGTTGTAGAGCACCTGTCGCAGCTGGTTCTCCGGCAGCACGACCGCAGCATCGCCCACGGTCACGTCGATGGGGATGGCGATGTCGGGATCCTGGGCGAGCAGGCCGGTGACGTCGTCGATGCAACTGGCCAGGGCGAACCGCGTGGGCCGATCCACGCCCGGCCGGTAGAGGACGTACATCTGGCGGACGATGGTGGCGATGCGGTCGATCTCCCGCTCGATCCGGGGAGCGTATCCGGCGAAGGGATGCCGGGGATCGACGGCGTCACGCAGGAGCTGGAAGGAATTCTTGATCCCGCCGAGGGGATTGTTGATCTCATGGGCGATGCGTGCGGCCATCCGGCCCGTCGCGGCGAACTTCTCCTGTTCCAGCGTCAATCGCTGGAGGCGATCGAGGTCGCCCTGCTGGGACATGACAAGGTCGGCGAGTTCGTGGCTCCCAGCCATCAGCTTGCGTTCCACGCGCCGCTGGGGTGCCAGGTCACGGGCGACCACGAGCAGCGCCGGCCGGCCGTCCCACTCGACGCGGCGGGCGGTGATCTCCACCGTTCGCCGGCGACCTCGAGGATCGCGGGCGAGCACCTCGCGGCGCCTGCGGCCGGCGCCTTCACGTAGGACGCGCCGGAAGTCGTTGATCGTCTCCGTGCTCCATTCCGGATCGAGCATGATCGTGAAGGGGACCGTCGCCAGCTCGGCGGCGCTCCGCTGGGCGAAGACACGTACCGACGGATTGGCCCACACGATGTGGCCGGCCTCGTCCAGGACCATGACGCCATCCTCGGTCTGGCCGAGCACCGCGACCAGCTCCGATCGCGTCGACGCCGGAAAGCGAGCGGGCCGGGATGTGCCGCGGCCGGCGACCAGGGACGCCAGGTCCGGAAGCAGGGCGCGGCATCGGGGCGGTAGCCGTCGCCGCCTGCGCGTTCCCACGAGCAGGAACGTCCGGTGACCGGATCGGCCCGGAAGATCGATCATCATCACGTCACGGATTCCGAGACGGCCGAGAACCGCCCGAGGCTCGCCGGCGTCGCCGACCGCGGTGGCGAACATCGTCAACGCCCGGGGCCCCACGCCGCTGCTGGCCAGGATCTGGGCCGGAGCCTGGTCACGCAGGCGCCAGCAGATGGCGAGGTCCACGCCGGGAAGACCACGGCACTGCTGGACCAGGACGGGAAGGATGCGGCGGTTGTCGGGCTCCGGCGGCGTGGCGAAACGGGTCGGCCGGCGGCGTGGCGTACGGATACGCGGTCGCATGCGGATCGGCACGGAAAACACTCTCCAGGTGCAAGGAACGGCTCGCGATTGGAGATGCAATCGACATGCCATCGGGGCGTCTTCGTGTCTGATCCGAAAATGCTCAAGTACCGATGATCGATTCCGAACTGGCATCAAGCACAGTTCTCGCCACAGGGGGCGCCCTCATGACCGGAACGAAAACCCAGGCCACCGGGCCCGACCTCGCTACCCCTCCGCTCGGCGCGCGCGATGCCGATCTCCTGGCTGGATTCGGCAACCTGCTCGCGGCCATGAACGATCCCACTGCCGACATCGAGACCGTGGCCGGGATTGCACTGGACCTGGGCCTCGCGCTCTCCGGAGCCGCGCACGGGCTGGTGGGCTCGATCGATCCCTCGACCCGGACTTTGCATGTGCACGCCGCGACGACCGCCATGGCGCACCGCGGGATCATCGGCGTCAGCTTCGAGGTTGGGGCCGATGGCACCTACGGCGGCCTGTGGGGACACGCGCTCAATACCGGTCGTCCCTTCCTGACGAACAGTCCGGTGGCCCATGCGGCGAGCACCGGCTTGCCTCGTGGCCACGTGCCGCTCGACTGCTTCCTGGCCGCTCCCGCGCTCTACGGCGGGACGCCGGTGGGCCTGGTCGCGCTCGCGAACCATCCCTCGGGCTTCGGTGACGAGCACCTGGCCATGGCGATCAAGCTGGCCGAGATCCTCGCGCTCGCTGCCCAGAGGACCCGCGAGCTGCAGGCGCTGCGGCAGAGCGAAGCCCGCTACCGGCATCTCTTCGAGGGGGCCATCGACGCGACCCTCGTCATCGACCGTGGGGGGCGCATCTGCGAGGCGAACGTCGCCGCCGCGACGGCCGTCGGGACGTCGCCCGACGCGCTCGCCGGGCGCATGTTCACCAGCTTGGTGGTGCCGGCACACGCGGGCCGGGTCGCCAGGCTGCTGGAGGTCGCCGCCCAGGAGGGCAAGGCCCGGGACGAGATCCTCCTGCGCTCGCTCTCCGGCCACCAGCGGCATCACGAGATCCGGATCGGGCGCATGGTCGGCGAGGCCTCGGCGGACCGACTCCTGGTGACCGCTCACGACGTGGAGGAACGCTGCAGCATGGAACAGGCGCTGAGTGCGGAGCGCCTGCACATGCGTCAGATCCTGGCCGGAGCGCCCGTCGTGATCTGCGGCGTGGATGCCCACGGCGAGGTGCTGTTCGTCAATGCCGCCGGCTACCGGCTTCTCGGGCGAGACGACCACCCACTGATCGGCTCGCCCTGGTGGGCGGTGTTGGAACTGGATCCCGATCGAGCCGACCGCATCCGCGAGGACGTCTGGGGAGGTGAACCGCGCCGGGTGGAGACGACCCTCGAGCGAGAGGACGGCGCGGTTCGGCATCTCAACTGGCAATGCGTACCCCGCCGCGAGGCCGATGGCCAGGTGGTCGAGATGCTGGTCTTCGGGACCGACATCACCGATCGCGTTCTCGCCGAGCAGGCGGCTCGCCGGGAACATGGCATGCGCCGCTCTCTCTTCGATGCAGTGCCGGATCTGGTGTTCTACAAGGATGCCGAGGGCCGCTATCTCGACGCCAATCCGGCCTTCGCGACCTTCGTCGGCACGGAGATCTCCGAGGTGATCGGGCATCCCGATGCCGAGTTCTTCGGCCCCGATGCCGCGAGCCGGCTCCGCAGCGCCGAACGGGCCGCCGTCGCAGAGGACCGGCCGGTGGTGGCGAGGGACTGGCTCGAGACTACCGACGGGCGCCGTGTTCTCCTGGAAACCGTCAAGACCCCCTTCGCGGATCCTCTCGGCGGCACGCGGGGGACGGTGGGGGTGGCCCGCGATGTCACCGCCCGGTGGCACGAGGAGGAGGCCGCGCGGCGCCGGGCCGCCGCGTTGCGGCTGGTGATCGACGCGGCCAGCCAGTTCCTCGGCGGCGCGCGCTGGGCCGAGCATGCGCCGGCGCTCCTTGCCGATCTAGGGCGGATCCTGGGCGTCGACCGCGTGCAACTGGTCCGCAACCTGACCGGCGAGGGCCACCGGCGCATCCAGCGAGAGCATCTCTGGGAAGGAGAGGGTGTCCCGCCCTGGCCGGGGGGTTCCCCGGACACCTACGCGGCCTGCGGACTGGAGCGCTGGGAGAGCATCCTTGAGCAGGGAAAGGTGGTCCGCACCGACGAGATCGAACTCGAGCCCCGGGAACGGGCGTTCCTGCAGTCGATCGGCGCCGCCTCGGTGGCGGTGGTACCGATCCGCGCGGGAGGCCGCTGGTGGGGCGCGCTGGGGGTGGATCGCCTTGCAGATGCCGGCGCCTGGCGCGACGAGGACATCCGCGTGCTCGAGCTGACCGCGGCCGTCCTGGGATCCGCCGTCCTGCGCCAACGCGCGGCGGCTTCGGTGATGGAAGCCCGGGACGAGGCCGAACGTGCCAATCGGGCGAAATCGCGCTTCCTGGCGAATCTGGGACACGAGATCCGGACCCCCATGCACGGCATCCTCAGCTACGCGCGCTTCGGCGTGAAGAAGGTGGACACGGCCCCGCGCCAGCGCCTCGCCGGCTACTTCGACACGATCCACGCCAGCGGTCTGCGTCTGATGGACCTGCTGAACGACCTCCTGGATCTCGCGCGCCTGGACGCTGGCCGTCGCAAGCTAGAGATCGCCCCGTGCGACCTGCGGTCGGTGGTGACCGCGGTCGCCAGCGAGGTGGCCACTCGCCTGTCCGAGCGCGGCATGACGCTGCGGATCGAGGCCGCCCTCGATCTCGATCTCTCCGCCCACTGCGACCAGCGTGCCATCGGCCAGGTCATGCGCAACCTGCTGACCAACGCCATCCACTACGGGGTTCCGGATTCCGAGATCCAGGTCTCGTTCGCCGAGCGGGAGACGCTCGAAGCCGAGCCGCGACTCGAGGTGCGGGTGGCCGATCGCGGGGTCGGCGTGCCGCCGGGTGAGCGCGAGCAGATCTTCACCGAGTTCGTCCAGAGCAGCGTGACCAGCGATGGGGCCGGCGGAACCGGACTCGGCCTGGCGATCTGTCGCCGGTTGATCCGTCAGCATCATGGCAGGATCTGGGTGGAGCCGCAGCCTTCCGGTCCCGGGAGCGTCTTCGTCTTCACCCTGCCGCGCCAGCGCGGATCCGGCCCCGATCACCCCGACAATGAAGGAGCAAGATCATGACCGCGAGCTTCGTGCTGGCCGTCGATGACGACATCATCAACCTCGACATCATCCGGGAGATCCTCGAAGAGTCCCACGAAGTCACGACGGCCACCGATGGGGAACGCGCGCTGGCGATCCTCGAACACCGGCGTCCGGACATCATCCTGCTCGATATCATGATGCCGGGTTTGGATGGCCTCGAACTCTGCCGGCGCATCCGCGCCGACCGGCGGAATCGGTACGCCAAGATCATCCTGGTCAGCGGCAAGGCCAGCGTCCGGGACCGGCTGTCGGGCTACGAGGCCGGTGCCGACGACTACATCACCAAGCCGTTCGTGGACGACGAGCTCCTGGCCAAGGTCGAGATCCTCGGCCGTCTGAGCCGTTCCGAGGAGCTCGACGCACTGAAGAGCGAGGTCCTGCAGTTGATGACCCATGAGACCCGGACGCCACTGAACGGCATCCTGGGCCTGGCCGGGCTCTTGACGGAGCAGGACGACCTGCCCGCGGAGGTGCGGGAGTATGCGCAAGACATCCTCGCCTCGGGCCAGCAACTCCTGGATTTCGTTCGCAAGGCCCAGTCCATCTGCGAGCTGCGCGCCGGGCGCTCGGTCTACGCCACGGTGGGCAACCTCGGTCCGGTCGTCCAGTCCACCGTCGCGAAGTGGGGTGCCGACCACCCGGAGGTGGCGGTGACGGTCTCCGCCCCCCCCGACGTGGAGGCCACCGCCGACTGGCAGGCGCTCGGCGAGTGCCTAGTCGAGATCCTGGACAACGCGGTCCGTCACGGTCCCGAGCAGGGG
>WJIQ01000335.1 GCA_014730255.1 bacterium
AGCTGGAAGAGGTAGGTCGGCTGCTCGGCATCGGCGTGGACGTGGAAGGGCGTGTCGATGCTGACGGGGACCTCGAACCAGTCGGTGTCGCGCCTCTGGCCGCCATCCTGGCCGAGATACCAGCCGCTGACGCCGTGGAAGCTGCCGACGAACCAGTCCTGGAAGGGATGGCCGAATTCCGGGCTGTTGCACCCGCCGTTGTGGGCATCCTGGTAGCCGTCGACCAGCGGCGGCTCGTTCTCGAGGGTCAGGTATCCGGTGGGCGGGTCCAGCTCGCAGGGCGGAATCTCCAGGACGGTGAGCACGTAGTCGCCGGCATCGCCGCCATAGCCGTCGATCACGATGTAGTACTTCGTGTCCGGCTCGAAGTGGACCATCTCCAGCTTCGAGACGTAGTCGGGATAGTGGTCGTCGTTGCAGGCGACCAGCTCGAAGTGGGCGTCGTAGACATAGAGCTTGGTGTCGTAGGTCGACCCGTACAGGTCGATGTCCACGTCGGTCTCGTGGCTGGTCTGGTAGCGGTAGACGACGTCGGGCGAGGTGCTGCCGGTGTACGGGCAGACCTCGTCGTAGTCGTCGGTGTAGCCCACGGTGGTGCCAGCCAGTCCGGCGACCGCACCGTCGATGAGCGGGGCGTCGTCGAAGGTGTCGCCACCCTGCCGGATCACCTCCGGCTCCGGCGGTGGCGGCGTGTGATGCGCGGGCGGCTTGACGGGCGCGCGGTGGCCGAGGTCGGTCGCCGTGGCGATGGAGGTCAGCAGGACGAACGCCACGAGCAACGAGGTGCGCATCAGAACGGCTCCCTTCATCTTGGTCCAGCCTTTCATCTTGGTCCAGCCTCCCGGGTCATCGCCTGCCTCGATTCTACCACGAATCGCTCCCGACCGAGAAGACACCCCCGCCGTGCAAGACCTTCCGGGCGCTTCGCCCACCGACCCCGACCGCACCGGACACCCTCAGGATGCCGGACTTGCACACCGAACATGAAAATCCATACACTATTACTGGACTTTCTCCTGTACCCCTGACCGGCCCACCCCACCGACGGCCGGTTCCCGACATCGCCAGGAGGCCCGCCATGATCCGCTCGCTCGCCCCGGCTCTCCGCTGGTTCCTCGTCATCGGTATCCTCATGGCCGCCGGTGCGTCCGACGCGGCCAGACGACCTCTGCGCGTCGCCGAACCCCCGGCGGCGAACGTCCAGCCCACCGCTGGCGCGGCCAGGGCCGCCCGCGATTCCATCGTCGTCTTCGGCGGTCCCGGCACCCTCGAGGGCAAGTTCGAGCATCCCGACGGCTCGCCCGGCATGCAGGACTGGCAGGGCGTCGACCACACCGAGACCGACGCGCTCTGGCAGATGTCCACCTTCAACGCCGCCGACCTCGATCCCGACACGCCGGGCAACCATGCCTGGTGGTGTGGAAACGACTTCGAGAGCTGCGATCCCGACGATCCCGCCGGGGGCTATGGGAACAACTGGCGGACCTCGCTCGTCTGGTCGGCGGCCGTGGCCGACCCATCGCAACCGGTGACCGTGCACCTGACCGCCGTGGCGAACATCGATACCGAGCTGGGCTACGATGTCGTCTTCGTCGAGGTCCGGCGCGGCGACGAGTGGGAGACGCTCGAGCTCTACGACGGCGAGCACGTCGGCGTCGTCATCGATCAGCAGGCCGTGGTCGCTCCGGGCGACCTCGTCGATGGCGAGGTGGGATTGCGCTTCCGCGTCGACACCGATCTCGCCTGGTCGGACGAGGATTGCCTGTTCCCGACCGCCGGCGCGATGCAGGTCGACAACATCGCCGTCACCTTCGATCAGGGCGACGGCGCGGTCATGATCGGCGAGGTCGAGACCGCCGAACCCGGCGCGACGAGTGCCTGGACGCCCGAGTACCTGCCCGGCGTGGGCGACTACGCGAAGATCTGGGCCGACCTCGAGGACATCGATCCGTGTCGTGACCACACCAGCCCCGTGCTCGCCTTCATCGACGACGGCGAGGTCGTGCCCGGCACCGGCGGCAGCTCGTGCGAGCAGTGGTGCTACGGCCCGGGCGGCTACATCGTCAACCCGACCGGCGGGCTCGCCGGCGACGGCGTGTTCATCAACAATCGCTGCTGGTCGCCGCCGATCGCCCTGCCTGGCGATCCGGTCTCTGGCGCGCTGCTCGAGTTCGACAACTACATGCACAATAGCTTCACCGGCAGCCCCGATACGGGCGTCTTCATGGTCTGGTACATCGACTCGACGGCCGATCCCGCCGGCGAGACCGGCTGGAGCGGGCCCCGGAGCGAGAACTTCCTCTATGAGGGTGGCCCGGCCTGGATCCGCCGGGCCTTCGAGGTCGGCGATCTGCTGGTCGACGGCGCCCGCTGGGTGCGCATCGGTCTCGGCGTGATCCAGGTCCCCATCGGCTGGGGCGGCCTCGGCACCGATGGCACGCCGGCACCCTACTTCGACAACGTGAGATTCACGGTGTTTCCACCGGCGGGGCCGGACATCGACGCCCGATACGACCGGCTCGCGCGGGATGCCTTCCCGAGCGCCGGCGAGATCACCCCCGGCGCCCTCGATCAGGCCGACGTACCGGTCGACGGCTCCGATCTGATCGGCAGCTGGAACGATCCCATGGTGGACGACCTGGTGAGGGTCGCGGTCGAACCGGTGCGGGACGGCGTGCTGGTCGGGCGGCCCGAGCTGCACTATGCCGTGCACACGAACCCGGTCTTCGACCCCTATCGCGACTCGGGCTGGCCGAGCTCGGGCACGGTCGCGGCCGATTCGGTCGGCGGATTCTCACCCTTCGTCTTCGATCTGCCGGACGAGGGCTTCCTCTTCCCCGGCGACGTGATGCACTACTGCATCACCGCCTCGCAGGTGATCGGCGGCCAGCTGCGGACCGCGGTCGCACCGGCGGACACGTCCGGCTTCGGCGACTTCCGCCCCTACGGGGCGCACGGAGGCGCGGTCTACGCGTCGCGCTTCACCGTGCGAGCCTTGCCGTCGATCCGCACCGCGGACACGCTCGAGCAGCCCCGGATCCTGATCTACGATCGCTCGGACGCCTCGCCGGAGATGGATCCATGGCACCGGGGCCTGGCGAGCATGGGTCTGCAGGAGGGCGTCGACTACGACGTCTACCGTTCGCAGACCCCCTACGACGACGACGTCAACTGCCTCGGCTACCGCTCGACGCTCTCGCTGCTGACGGCCTACGAGACGATCATCGTGCCGGCCGGCTACAACGAGGCTCAGCTCACCGGCCCGGATCAGGACCCTCACGACGAGCCGTACAACGACACGCCACTGATCCGGGACTGGCTTCTGCTCGGTGACCGGACATTGATCCTCGGGGGCGACAACGCGGTCAATGGCGTGGTTTTCGCCGACCATGTCTTCGCCGGCGAGTGGCTCGGGGCGCAGCCGCTCCAGAGCGGGACGATCCCCGGGTTCTTCGACGGTCAGTTCGAGCCCCCGGTCGTCTCGCGACAGGATCAGCCGCTGGTCCTGGCGATGCCCGGCTACCGCATCTCCGCCTGCCGGGGGAACAGTCCTTTGTCGGCGCTGAGCAACCCCGGCCGGATCACGACCGCCGTGGCCACGACCGGCACCGTGCTCGCCGAGTTCACCGCCGAGGACCACGTGCCCGGGACCTATCTCGAGAGCGCGGTGATCGTCGCCGATCACGAGGCCTCCGGTTCGCGGGTGATCTCGGTGAACCACAGCCTGGCCCGCGTGCTCTCGGACCGCCATCACGGCCCGCCGGACAGTCCGCTGCCGGCCTCGTCCCTGCTGGTCGGCGCGCTGCTCGAGCTCGCCGGCGAGGAGGGCATCTCGGTGCCCGTGGCTGCACCCGATGCTGCGGCCGGCCTCGCGCTCTCCGCCTATCCCAACCCGTTCAACCCGCGGGTGACCCTGCAGCTGGCGCTGCCGGTCGCCGGCCGGACCAGCGTCGATCTCTTCGATGTGCGCGGCCGACTGGTACGCCGCCTGGTCGACGGCGAGCTGCCGGCCGGCGTGCAGGCGGTCGTCTGGGACGGGACCGACGACCGCGGTCGACACCTGAGCGCCGGTCTCTACGTCGCGCGCCTGCGCAGCGGCGGCGAGGATCGGCTGCAGAAGCTCGTGCTCCTGAAGTAGCGCGGCGGCCATGATGCGTTGAAGCGGCGGCCCCGATCGAGGTCGGGGCCGCAGTCGCGGTCACCGCCGCGCGTGGTTTCGCGTTCGGATCCGGCACACCATGGTACCGGTGCTCGTCCTCTCACGGCGGGATCACCGGCCGGGCCAGCGGGTTCCGAGCTACGCAGCCATCCATCGGCCCACCCCTCACCCCACCTTCCGCTCCCCCAGCTCCCGCTCGATCCGCTTCATCGTCGCGTCGTCGATCTCGTACGCGAAGGCCGCGGCGGCGGCCACGGCGGCGGCCACCCCCGGGATGAAGCTCATCATCAGCCGGATGCCGCGCAGCGTGTCGGGCGACTGCTCGGTGTTGGCCACGAAGCCGAACATTGCCAGCAGCCAGCCGGCCGCCCCGCCGCCCAGGGCGATGCCGAATTTCTGGGCGAACGTCGCGGCCGAGAACACGAGCCCGGTGGCGCGCCGCTCGTTCTTCCACTCGGAGTAGTCGGCGGTGTCGGCGTACATGGCCCAGATCAGCGGCGCCTGCGGCGCCATCACCAGCATGGTGACGATGTTCAGGGCGAAGATCAGCGCGATCCGATCGGTGGGTACGAAGTAGAACGCCCCGGTCAGGACCGCGCTCAGCCCCATCACGGCGATGTACAGCCGTCGCTTGCCGATCCGGCGCGCCAGGAACTCGGTCGCGGCCACGCCCAGGATCACCGCGACGGTGCCCGTGACCATGAACAGCGAGGCCTGGGCCTCGTTGCCCACGCAGTACTTGAAGTAGTAGACGGTCGAGCCGCTGCGGATGATCGCGTAGGCCAGCGACGAGATGCTCATCACCAGCAGGATCATCCAGGGGCGGTTCCTCAGCAGGTCGCGCAGGTCGTCCTTCAGCGAGGTCTGCTGCGAGACCGGTGGCTGGACCCGTTCGCGCGTGGTGGCGAAGGTGACGTAGAACAGGATCGCCGCCAGCACCCCGAACACCGCCATGGCCAGCGGGAATCCGGCCGCCTGGTCGCCGCCGCCGAACAGCCGGACCAGCGGCAGGGTGAGTCCCTGCACCAGGAACGCGCCGGCGAAGGCCAGGACGAAGCGGTAGGTGGAGACGCTGGTGCGCTCCTGGGTGTCGGGCGACAGCACGCCCATCAGCGCCGAGTAGGGGATGTTGATCGCCGTGTAGGCCATCATCATCAGCGTGTAGGTGATGTAGGCGTAGACGATCTTGCCGGTCACGCTCAGGTCGGGCGTGTAGAAGGTCGCCACC
>WJIQ01000336.1 GCA_014730255.1 bacterium
CGGCGCGGTGTCATGGGGTTTGTGGGCGCGGAACGAGCCGTTTCAAACCTCCGCGGCCCGGGCGACGTCTCACCATCGACAGACCACGTGACCCCGACATCTTCCCGGAGGAGACCCATGCGACCCATCCTGACCGTCACCGCGCTCGGACTCGCCCTCTTCGCGATCGCCGCGGCCCCCGCCTCGGCCGGCTGGTTCGACCGCGGCGTCAAGGGCAACGGCGAGATGACCACCACCTCCTACGACCTCGACGAGTGCCATGCCGTGCGCCTGGAGTGCGGCCTGGACATCGCCATCCGGTTCGGCGACACCCAGCGGGTCGAGCTCACCATGGACGAGAACCTCGTCGAGCACTACGAGATCGAGGAGCGCGATGGCGTCCTGGTCGTGTCCACGGACGAGAACACGCGACCGGACCGCGACGCCCGCCTCGAGCTGGTCATGCGCGAGCTCGACCGGGTCGAGGTCGTCGGTGCGGGAGACATCGAGATCGACGGCCTCGACGGCGAGTCGTTCGCCATCGCGATCGCGGGGGCCGGCGACATCAAGGTCGACGGCGAGGTCGCGTCGCTCGACATCGAGATCAACGGGGCCGGCGACATCGACGCCCGCGATCTCGAGGCCCGGCGGGCGACCGTCCAGGTCAATGGCGCCGGCGACGTCAAGGTCAACGCGCGCGAGGCGTGCTCGGTCGAGATCAACGGCGTGGGCGACGTCGACGTGTACGGCGATCCCGAGTCGTTCGAGAAATCGGTGCACGGCATCGGCGACGTCGACCGCAAGTAGCCGGCTGGCCGCCCGCGGCCGGGGGTGCTACCCTGGCCGCGGGAGGTCGCAACGTGCAAGAGATCTGGCGAGGGACCCTGCGCAAGATGCGCGTCGCTCCGGGGGCGGACGGCGCCGAGGCGAGCTACGCGCTCGCCGACGGCTTCTGGAACCCCGAGGAGCGGGTCGCTGATCATCCGCTCAATCTCCACCTCGGCGAGGACCTGCAGATCGAGTTCACCGGCCGCATCGCGTGCGTCTACTGCGGTCGCGAGTCGAAGAAGTCGTTCGGCCAGGGCTTCTGCTACCCCTGTTTCCAGGCCCGGGCCGAGGCCGACGTCTGCATCGTCAAGCCGGAGCTCTGCCACTACTTCAACGACGCCGATCCCTGCCGCGACGATGCCTTCGCCCGGAGCCACTGCTTCCAGCCCCACGTGCTCTACGTGGCCCTGACGTCGGGCCTGAAGGTCGGCATCACCCGCCGCGAGAACATCCCGACCCGATGGCTCGATCAGGGCGCGACGGCGGCCATCCCGCTGGCCGAGCTTCCGGACCGCCGGACGGTTGGCCTCCTGGAGGCCGAGCTGCGCGAGCGCGCCGGCCTCGCCGACCGCACCCACTGGACGGCGCTGCTGAAGAACGAGCGAGGTGACGGCGACCTCGCGGCGCATGCGGCCGGAGTGGCCGCGTTGCTCGCGGACCGGGGAATCGCGTTGCTGCCGCCGGAGGAGCGACGCCTGCACGAGTTCCGTTTCCCGGTGCGCGCGTATCCGACGAAGGTCAAGAGCTTCAATCTCGACAAGGACCCGCACGCCGGCGGGGTGCTCCAGGGCATCAAGGGCCAGTATCTGATCTTCGACGCCGGCGTGATCAACCTCCGCAAGTACACCGGCTACGAGGTCGTCGTGAGCGTCGGCTGAGGCGACGCCGACGATTGACCACCCTCCGCGAGCCGTCTCCCTCCGGGGACGGCTCCGTCGTCTGCCAGGGCGCCTCCGGCGTCGGGGCGGACGAGATTCCCGTCATGGCGGCGTGGGCGTGCCTCTTGCACGAGCGGTGCGACGGACCAGGGACGGTCCGCGCACTCGTGAAAGGAGACCGTGATGCACGCACCCCGACCGCACGACGATTCGCTCCGACGCCTGGGGATCGAGGAGGTCAAGGAACGGCTCGAGCTCAGCAACCTCGCCCTCGGTGCCGGCGAGCTGCAGAGTCCGGACATCGAGACCTGCTGCTGCTGCAAGATCAACGACCCGCTTCCCGACCCCGAGGACGCCAGGCCCGACGGCGACGACCCGGCGTGACCGTGCCGGTGGGTCCGGCCACGGTCGGACCCACCATCCCGTCCTGCCGTCCAGGAGGCCCCTCATGCCGACCACCACGACCGTCTCGCCGTGGGATCTCTGGATCCTACGGGGCCTGGATCCCGGCGCGGGCGAGGCCGACGTCCGGGCGCTGATCGATGCTCGCCACCGGCACGGTGCGCAGGAGAGCGCGCTCTTCGACCGCCTGCTCGCCGGCGACGTCGCGCCGCTGATCCCGGGCCGCCGACTGCTCGAGGCCCGTCCCGAGCTGTCGTCCGGCCTCGTGCTCTCGATGCACCTCGGCCCGTTCCAGCTCGTGCTCGAGCCGTTCGTCGCGGCGGGGCTGCGCCTGCACGTCCTGCTCAACGCCGACGCGGCCGGCCGGCTGCGCCCGGTGGCCGAGCGGCTCTCGCGCGCGCTGCGCCACCGCGGATCCGTGGTCTGGCACGAGGCGGAGGATCCATCGTGCGGACGCCGGCTGCTGCGCGCTCTGCGTGACGACGAGCCCATCCTCGCCTTCGCCGACGGCAACCAGGGGCGCGACGGCCTGGCGGGCACGCGTCGGCACGGGGTGGCCTACCAGCTGCCCGGCCGCGAGATCCGCGTGCGGACCGGCCTGGCCCGCTTCGCCTGCCGGACCGGCTGCGCCGTCCACCCAGTGAGCCTGCGCTGGTCGGACGCCGGGCGCACGGTCGCCTGGCGCTGGCAGCCGACGCAGCGCTGGACCCGCCGCGACGATCCGGTGGCGGTCACGCGCGCGCTGTTCGACTGGGTCTTCGGCGAGGTGACGGCCGCGCCCGAGCAGTGGTCGTTCTGGCCGATGCTCGGCGAGGTGGCCGGTTGTTTCGTGCCGCTCGACCATGGCGACCGCGTGCCGCGCGGCCTGCAGGACGACTATCACCGGGCCTTCACCATCGCCCTCGATCGCGCCGCGGACACGGTCCTCGTCGAGCTCGCGAACGGCCTGGAGATCTGGCCCGGCGATCTGCTCGTCGACACGTCGCGCGATCGGTTCTACGCCGCCGAGGGGCTCGAGCCGACCGACCTCCTGCTGTTCGGGCCGGAGGCGCCGACCCTCGCCGTGCTCGTGGCGGCCCGGGGACGCGACTGGGTCGCATCGCACGTGCTGCGTCTCTGCCTGCTCGGGCTGGCGCGGCTGCGCGGACGGGTGGCCGTCGATGCGCTTTGACGTGCAACGCGGCGGCGACGGTCGCTGGTTCGTGATCGATGGCGCGCGCCGCTACGTGGTCCCCGACGCGCTCGGCGAGCAGCTGCGGCTCGCGGACGGACGGCGGCGCTGGCGGGCGCTGGTCCGTCGTCGCGCGCCCGGACCCCGTCGGCGGTCGCCGTGGCCGCGGGTGACGCTGCTCTCCGCCGGAGCGGTCGATGGCCTCGCCGCGAGGATCTCATCCCTGGCGGCCTGGCCCGCCATGGCCGGCATGGTCGTCCTGGCGGCCGTCGGGATCCTGGCCGCGCCATCACCGGAGGTGGCCTCGTCGGCCTCGGCGCTGGCGGCCGTGGCGCTCTTCGTCCTGTCGGGACTCTGGCACGAGCTCGGGCATGCCGCCGCCCTGCGGCGGGAACGCTGGCCTCCGGGGGCGATCGGACTGGGGCTGCTCTGGGTGCTGCCGGTCCTGTGGTCGGACGTCTCGGCCACGTCGGTCCTGCGACGCGTCGGCCGCGTGCGCGTCGACCTGGCCGGGGTCGCCTTCCAGCTCGGCTTCCTCGGCGTGGTCGGTGCCGTGTCGCGCGCGGCCGACTGGTCGGCCGGTGGCGCGGTCGTCCGCGCAGGCCTGCTGGCGATCATCTGGTGCCTGCTGCCGGTCGTGAGGTCGGACGGTCACTGGCTCGTCTGCGACGTCCTCGGCCTGGCGAGCCTCGACGCCGTCCCGCCGCGGCACTGGGGCCGCGCCCGCCGCGCGGGGCTCGTCGGGTGGCGCCTGGTGTCGATGGCGGCCATCGCCGGGGTCGTCGGCCTGGTCCTGGTCCGTGTCCTGGCGCTCGCGCGGGCGGCCGAGGGTCCGTTGACGCGTCCGGGCAACCTGCTGCTCGTCGCGGTCGGCGTGATCCTGGTGCTCGGCGGACTGCGCGCCCTCGGCCGCATCGTGACGCTGGCGCGCGCGGCGGTCCGCGATCTGCACGTCGGGTCGTGACGCGGCGCCGCTGCCGCACTATCCTGTCCCGGTCGAGACCAGGTCCCGTCGTGGAGACCAGGACCCGACGTCGAGACCAGCACCCGACGTCGAGACAAGCATCCGACCGGGAGCCGACCGTGGACCAGGATCCGCCCCGCCCGCCCGAGGACGACGAAGGCGCCGTCGAGCTGCCCATCGACGGCACGCTCGATCTGCACACCTTCAATCCGCGCGAGACACGCGAGCTGGTGCCCGTCTACCTGGAGGAATGCCGGTCGCGCGGGATCCTCGACGTGCGCATCATCCACGGCAAGGGACAGGGCGTGCAACGCGAGATCGTCCATGGCATCCTGAAGCGGCATCCGGGCGTCATCTCGTTCGGCCATCCGACCGATGCCGGTTCCTGGGGCGCGACGGTGGTCGAGCTCGCTCCGCGAGGGGAGCCGTAGGATTGGGACGGCACAAGTCGCGACGGGGGCGCCGATCGCAGGCCGGCCAGGATGCGCCGGAGCGCGAGCCTGCGCCGGGGCGGCCGCCGGAGATCTTCCTGCGGATGTGCACCTGGGAGGAGGCGATGCATCGCCTCGCGCACCAGGTCCGGTCGTACGTGCGCCAGGGTCGCGCCGAGGTGCTCGTGGTGCATGGACGCGGGCACGGGTCGCCCACCGGCCGCGGGGTCCTGGGCGACGCGGTGCGTCAGTGGTGCATCGACCATCCGGAACTCGTGCGGGACTGGCGCGTCGCCCCTCCGAGCTGGGGCGGCGACGGCGCGGTCGTGCTGCAGCTCAACGTCTGATGCCCCGGCCGGCTGGCGCGGGCGACCACGACCGGGAGGCTCTCATGGAATCGGTCAACGACCTCACTGGACGCACCGCGCTGGTCACCGGCGGCGCCCGACGGGTGGGCCGCCACCTCGCGCTCTGCCTGGCGCGCGAGGGCGCGAACGTCGTCGTGCATTACAAGCGCAGCGAGGAGGAGGCTCGCGGTCTGGTCGCGGAGATCGAGCAGTCCGGCGGCCACGCCGCGACCGTCGCCGGCGA
>WJIQ01000069.1 GCA_014730255.1 bacterium
ATGTCCTTGCGACTGCTCGCCGCGCTGGTGCTCACCGTGAGCGCCGCGACCGTTGCGCCGGCCGCCGATGGCCAGCTCGACACCCGCCACCAGGACCACCGCCAGACCACGAAGCTCGCCGTCCTGCCGGACTGGCCCGCGCCGGCCGGCCTGACCGCCGAGGCCACCGCGCGGGAGTTCCTCCGCGACCGGGCCACGCGGTTCGGCCTCGCCCCGGGCCTGGCCGACCTCGAGCTCGTGGACGTCCGCGAGAGCCTGCTCGCCCATCACGTGCGCTTCCAGCAGCGCCTGAACGGCCTGGAGGTCCGCGGCGGCGAGGTCCTCGTCTCGGTGGACAAGACGGACGGCCGCGTGCTGAAGGCCTACAACACGTCCTTCCCCGTCGGCGAACAGGCCCGACTCCTGCCGACCGCGGGCATCGACCGCGAGACCGCCTACGACATGGCCTGGGCCCACCTGCGCGCTCATGGCGAGCTGCGCTCCCGGCCCGCGGCCGAGCTGGTCTACACGCCCGAGGGCGCGACCTTCCGGCTGAACTGGCTGGTCACGCTCGACCTGACCGGCCCGGACGGCGCCTGGCAGGCCCGCGTCGATGCGCTCAGCGGCCGGGTGGTCGAGGTGATCGACACGCGCGCGGTGCGCAAGCCCATCGCGCCGGTCAGCGAGCGGATCGCCGTCCACGACGGCCCGCTGGCCGACCGCGCCGAGGCGTTCGCCGCCATCGAGGAGCTGGAGTCCGAGCGCGAGGCCGAACTCGCCGCGCCGCTGAGCCGGGCCAGCGGCACGGGCGTGGTCTTCGATCCGGACCCGCGCACGACCCTGCGCAACAACTACATCCGTGACAACGACTCGCCGAGCACCTTCACCGACGCCTACTTCACGCGCGACCTGCTGGACATCGAGTTCGACGGCAGCGTCTACCGGCTGAACGGTCCCTGGGTGAACATCCTGGACTGGGATGCGCCCAGCACGCCGCCCAGCACCACCACCGACGGCGACTGGGATCGGCAGCGCGGCGTCAACAGCTTCAACGACGCCATGACCTACTTCCACCTCGACCAGAACCAGCGCTACATCCAGTCGCTGGGCTTCGTCGGCCCGACCGGTATCCAGGAGGGGTCGATCAGCGCCGATACCGACGGTGTCAACGGCGCGGACAACTCCTACTACGTGCCCGGCTCGAACCGCATGTCCTTCGGCCACGGCTGCGTGGACGACAACGAGGACGCCGACGTCATCCTTCACGAGTACGCCCACGCCATCCATCACGACATCAGCAACAGCTGGTTCGGCGGCGACACCGGGGCCATCGGCGAGGGCTTCGGCGACTACTGGGCGGGCTCGTACAGCTACGCCACCGAGAACGGGCCCATCTTCTACCCGGACTGGATCTTCCACTGGGACGGCCACGG
Source organism: bacterium (assembly GCA_014730255.1). GTDB lineage: Bacteria > Krumholzibacteriota > Krumholzibacteriia > LZORAL124-64-63 > LZORAL124-64-63 > Glo-17. The sequence goes on from WJIQ01000069.1 coordinate 1,413, forward strand.
CGCCGGCAACTGGTGCTGGCCGGGCCGCGTGATGGACGCCACGCACCTGCAGTACGTCCACTCGCAGACCTACGGCGCGCATCAGCAGATCCCGGGTGGCATCTCCGACGAGCTGTGGTCGACGCCCATCTTCCAGGCGCTGCGCACCCTGATCGAGGAGCATGGCGAGACCCGCGAGTCGGCCGACACGATCATCCTCGAGGCGCAGTTCGGGCTGGGCAGCGGCCTGAAGATGCGCGACATGGCCAACTCGATCATCGCCACGGCCCAGGAGCTCTACCCCGACGGCCCCCACGCCACCGTCTACGTGGAGAAGTTCCTGGTGCACGACATCATCCTCGCGCCCGAGCCCGCGCTCGGCCTCGCCGCGTTCGAGATCACCGGCGAGCCCTCGGGCAACGACGCCGCCGATCCCGGCGAGACGGTCGACGTGCGCGTGACCCTGAACAACGCCGGCCTGTCCGACGCGACCGGGGTCTCCGGCGTGCTCACCAGCAGCACCCCTGGCGTGACCATCGAGCAGAGCACCGCGAGCTTCCCCGACGTGGCCGTCGGCGGCACCGGCACCGCGACCGTCGACTACACCTTCGCCGTCGACGCCGACGTCCCCTGCGGGACGCTGCTGGAGTTCATCCTGACCGTCGAATACACCGGATTCTCCGGACCGACCTCGGCCGACCTCGGCGCGCAGACGTTCGCCGGCGTGCCCGAGGGCGGCTACGGTCTGCAGGCTCCCTATCAGCCCCTGCCCGACGACGATGGTGGCGAGGTGCTCAGCACCATCACCATCGAGGGGACCGGCGCGGTGGTGTCGGAGAACTTCAACGTCGACCTCGATGTCAGCCACGATCATATCGGCGACCTGGTGATCTGGCTCACCTCGCCCTCCGGCACCCGCGCGTACCTGCACCTGCTGCAGGGCGGCAGCGACGACGACATCCAGGGCAACTACCCCGACGACATCGAGCCGGCGCAGTCGTTCGACCGCTTCTGGGGCGAGCCGCTCGATGGCGAGTGGGAGCTCATGGCGCGCGACCAGGGCACCGGCGGCACCGGCATCTTCAACAGCTGGGCCCTGTACGACATCAGCGGCTTCGACTGCGACCTCGACGTCACCGCGGCGCCCGACGAGCTGGCGCCGACCACCTTCGCGCTGGCGCAGAACGCGCCCAACCCCTTCAACCCGATGACCGAGATCCGCTTCGCCGTGCCCGAGGGCGCCGGCCTGGTGCGCCTCGAGGTCTTCGACGTGCGCGGACAGAAGGTGCGCACGCTGGTGCAGGAGGCCCTGCCGTCCGGACGGCACACCCGCATCTGGCACGGCCGCGACGACTCCGGCGGCCAGGTGGCCAGCGGCGTGTACTTCTACCGTCTGCGCGGAGACGGCTTCGACCAGACCCGCAAGATGGTGATCGTGCAGTAGCGTCTCCCCGACGCGATCACGAGAGGCCCGGGCCACGGCCCGGGCCTTTCGCTTGTGGTGGGCCGGTCCCAGTGAGTACGATCACCCCCGGACCCGCCAACCTCCGGAGGTCGTCCTCATGCCCCGCCTCTTCCACCGCGTCAAGCGCCCCGCCGCCCAGTCGCCCGGCACGCTCGATTTCACCGGCGAGAAGAAGGTCGAGCGCGTCGGCCTGGAGGTCGTCGACTACGGTGGCGACCACCTGGCCACGCACGAGCTCGATTCCGTCGCCGAATGCGCCCGGTTCGCGGGCACCGACACGGTGACCTGGCTCAACGTGACCGGACTGCACGACACCGCGCTGATCCGCGAGCTGGGCGAGACCTTCGGCGTGCATCCCCTCGCCCTCGAGGACGTGGTCAACCCCCACCAGCGCCCCAAGCTCGACGACTACGGCGACCACCTGTTCATCACCTGCCGCATGCCGCGGGCCGGGCGCGGGTCGACCGACATGGACGCCGAGCAGCTGGCCGTGGTGCTCGGCCGCGGCCTGGTGATCACCTTCCAGGAGCGGCCGGGCGATGCGTTCGACCCCGTGCGCGAGCGGTTGCGACGCGGCCGGTCGCGCCTGCGCGACGGCGGCGCGGACTACCTGGCGTACGCCCTGCTCGACGCGGTGGTCGATCGCTACTTCTTCGTGGCCGAGGCCTTCGGCGAGGCCATCGAGGAGATCGAGGAGATCGTGCTCGCCGGACGCGGTGACGATCCGCTCGGCTCGTTGCACGAGCTGCGACGCGAGCTCGTGGTCCTGCGCCGGGCGGTGATGCCACTCCGGGAGGTCGTCTCCGCGCTGGTGCGCAGCGAATCCGAGCTGATCGCGCCGACGACCGTCCCCTTCCTGCGCGACGCGCACGATCACGCCACGCAGGTGGGCGACGCCGTGGACACCTTCCGGGACATGCTGACCAGCCTGCAGGAGGTGGCGATGGCCAACGCGAGCAACCGGCTGAACGACGTGATGCGGGTCCTGACCATCTTCGCCTCGATCTTCGTGCCGTTGACCTTCCTCGCGGGCATCTACGGCATGAACTTCGAGACCATGCCGGAGCTCGCCTGGCGCTGGGGCTACCCCGTGTTCTGGATCGTCACCCTGGTCGTGGCCGGGATCATGCTGGGCTACTTCCGCTGGAAGCGCTGGCTCTGACCCGCGCTCAAGTTCCTCCATCTACGTCCGATCTTTATTCCGGGCGGACGCCGCGTCGGCGCCCGCCTCCCCGACCCGTCCGGTCCGAGGAGCCCGACGACCATGGCCGAACACCACCCCGCCGACCGGAGCGCCAACCCTGCCGACGGAGGGCATCTCGCCGCGCTCGAACGCATCATCGCGGCGGAGACCCGCAGCATGACCGCCGGCAGCCGCGACGAGGCCGTCGCCTGCGTTCGCGACGCCCTGCGCGAACTGGGCGAGCATCTAAGCGTGGATCGGGCCTACGTCTTCCGCATCAGCCTCGATGGCACCACGCATCATCCCGTGGTCGAATGGACGGCGCCTGACCGTCCCCCCATCCCGACCAGCGAGCAGGGAACGGTCGACTCGACCGAGCTCGGCTGGACCACCGAGCGGGTGCTGGCCGGCCATCCGGTGATCGTCGACGACGTCGCCACTCTGCCGCCCGAGGCCGCCGGCGAGCAGCAGCGGTGGCGCCGGCAGGGCCTGCGTTCGCTCGCGATCGTGCCGGTGTTCCCGAGCGCCGAGCAGGCCGGCGGACTCGGCCTGGACTGCTTCGAGCCGCACGCCTGGACGCCGGCCGAGCTGTCGATGATCCACACCGTGGCCTCGGTGCTGGTCAACGGCTGGGCCCGGCAGATCATGGAGGCCCAGCTCGCCCACCGGCTCGGCATCGAGCACACGCTGGCCACGATCGGCGCCCGGTTCATGCGCGCCAAGAGCGGCGACGTGGCCACGACGACCGCCGAGTCGCTCGCCTCCCTGGGGTCGTTCGCCAGGGCCGGCCGGGTGTATCTCTTCGATCTGGACGACGAGCGCGAGACGATCTCCTACACCGAGGAATGGTGCGCCCCCGGCGTCGAGCCCCTGCGCGAGAGGATCGACGGGACGCCGGTCGGCGCCATCGCCTGGATGCTGGATCCGCTGCGCAGGGGACGCGTGCTCCACGTTCCGGACATCGACGCCGTGCCCGACGAGGCCGGGTCGATCCGCGACCGCTGGCGCGAGCAGGGTCTCCGGTCACTGCTGGCCGTGCCCATGATCCAGGGTGGCGGCGTCCATGGGGTGCTGGGCTTCGAAACCGTCCGCGACCACGTGGTCTGGAGCGAGGCCGACATCTCGTTGCTGCAGACGGCGGCCGGCATCATCGCCGACGCGCGTCAACGCCAGCGCACCGAGGACTCGCTGCGGGCGGCCAAGGAGCGCGCCGAGATCGCGAACCGGTCCAAGAGCGAGTTCCTGGCCAACATGAGCCACGAGCTGCGCACGCCACTGAACGGCGTCCTGGGCATGTCGTCGCTCCTGGCCGAGAGCGACCTCGACCCGGACCAGCGCGAGCTGCTGAGCATCGTGCGCGCATCCGGCGAGAACCTGCTCAGCATCATCAACGACCTGCTGGACTTCGCCAAGCTGGAAGCCGGCCAGCTCAACCTCGAACCTGCCGCGTTCGACCTCGCCGAGCTGCTGCGCGAGATCGAGGCCTCCCTGTCGCTGATGGCCAGCGAGCGGGATCTGGCCCTCACCGTCTCCTGTGAGCCCGACGGCCCGCACCGCGTGGTCGCCGACGCCGGACGCCTGCGCCAGGTGGTCACCAACCTGGCCCACAACGCGCTCAAGTTCACCGAGC
>WJIQ01000070.1 GCA_014730255.1 bacterium
ATGGAGGAGGGGATCAACCTCAGCCACCGCCTGCTGCGCATGCGCGCGCGGCCGAAGATCCTGCTGGCGACGGACTTCGAGGAGGCCTGGTCGTACTTCGAGCGGTACAAGAACTCCCTGCTCGGCGTGATCAGCGACGGCCGGTTCCCCTGGGCGGGCGAGTCGATCGAGAACGCCGGCGTGAGCTTCATCCAGCAGGTCAAGGCGGCCGACCCGCACATGCCGGCGGTGCTGCAGTCGACCAACCTGAACCTCCGCGGCGATGCCGAGGCGGCGGGCGCGGGCTTCATCCACAAGCACTCCCCGCACCTGCTCCGCGACCTGCAGGAGTTCATGGCCGTCAACTTCGGGTTCGGCGACTTCGTGTTCCGGATGTCCGACGGCCGGGAGATCGCCCGGGCCCGCGATCTGCGCGAGCTGGTCGACGCCCTGCGCCGGATCCCCGACGAGAGCCTCGTCCACCATGCCTCGAAGGACCACTTCTCGAACTGGCTGAGGGCCCGGACGGAGTTCGCGCTGGCGGCCATCGTCCGGCCGCGCAAGCCCGAGGAGTTCGACAGCGTCGACCACATCCGGACCTGGCTCATCGACTGCCTGGAGCGATTCCGGACCGAGTCGCAGCGCGGCGTGGTGGCCGACTTCCACCGCGAGCACTTCGATGCCAGCAACGACTTCACGCGCATCGGGGGCGGCTCGCTCGGCGGCAAGGCGCGGGGCCTGGCGTTCATGAACTCGATCCTGAACCGCTACAACGTGATCGACCGCTTCGAGGGCGTCATCGTCGACGTCCCGCCCACGGCGGTGGTCGCGACCGACGTCTACGATCAGTTCCTCGACGAGAACGACCTGCGCGCCCGCGCCATCTCCGGCGATCTGGACGACGCGGAGATCTGCCAGCTCTTCCTCGCGGCGAAGCTCCCGGGCGAGGCGGTCGCCGACCTGTGCGCGTTCATCGAGGCCGTCGACTACCCACTGGCGGTCCGCTCGTCGAGCCTGCTCGAGGACAGCCAGTTCCAGCCCTTCGCCGGCGTGTACGCCACCTACATGCTGCCCAACGGCCACGAGGATCCCGGCGTCCGTCTCGATCAGCTCTGCGACGCGATCAAGCTGGTCTACGCCTCGGTCTTCCAGCGCGGGGCGCGGGCGTACCTGCACGCCTCCGGCAGCCGGATCGAGGAGGAGAAGATGGCCGTCGTCATCCAGCAGGTGGTCGGCCGTCAGCACGAGCACTACGTCTACCCCGATTTCGCCGGGGTCGGCCACTCCACCGACTTCTACCCGGCCGAGGGATCCGAGCCCCAGGAGGGCGTGGTGTGCGCCGCCCTGGGCATGGGAAGCGTCGTGGTCGAGGGCGGCAAGTCGCTCCGCTTCAACCCTCGCAGACCGCGCCGTCTGAAGCAGTTCGGAACGCTCGACGACTGGCTCGAGGCGAGCCAGCGGATGTTCAAGGCCATCGACCTCTCCCGGCCCGAGGCGTATCCGCAGACCAGCGAGTCGTACAGCGTGACCGAGCTCGAGCTATCCGACGCCGAGCGGCACGGGACGCTCGCGCCCGTCGGCTCGACGTTCTCGCCGGAGAACCAGGCCATCTACGACGGCGTCTCCCGGCCCGGACCGCGCATCGTGAGCTTCGCGCACGTGCTCAAGGCCGGGGTCTTCCCGCTCGCCGAGATCATGACCTTCCTGCTCGATCTCGGCCGCAACTGCATGAGCGCGCCGGTGGAGATCGAGTGGGCGGTGGCGCTGTCGGATCGACCGGATCAGCCGCATCAGTTCGGTTTCCTGCAGATCCGCCCGCTGGCGACGACCGCGGCGACGGTGTCGCTCAGCGAGGAGGACCTCGCGGCCGACCATGCGCTGGTGACCACCGGCGCGGCGCTGGGCAACGGCCACTACGACGACATCCGGGACGTGGTCTACGTGCCGCCGTCGCGGTTCGACCGGGGCGCGACCGTGGCCGCGGCCGCCGAGGTCGCCGAGTACAACGGCCGCCTGGACCGCGAGGGCCTGCCGTACCTCCTGCTCGGCCCCGGACGCTGGGGCAGCGCCGATCGCTGGCTCGGCATCCCCGTCCGCTGGGATCAGATCGCGGCCGCGCGGGTGATCGTCGAGACCGACCTGCCTGACTTCAAGGTCACCCCGAGCGAGGGCACGCACTTCTTCCAGAACCTGACCAGCTTCCAGGTGGGCTACTTCACGGTCAATCACGGCCGCGACCATCACGCCTGCCGCTGGGAACTCCTGGACGCGTTGCCGGCGGTGAGCGAGGGGACGTACGTCCGCCACGTCCGCCTCGACGCGCCCCTGGACGTGCGCATCGACGGCACCTCGCGCCGGGGGCTGGTCAGGCTGCCCTGACGGCTGGTTCGGGACCGCCGTGGGACGCCCCGGAAACTACGGGTATCTGTACTCGGGTCGCGGGCCGTTTTTTTTTGCTTTGCCTGCCCGGCTGTCTACTTTTGCGGCAACGCACGGATATCCCGGCGGAGAGGCCGGGATCATGCCGAGAGGGTGCTACGAGCAAGGAGAATCCATCATGGCTCAGAACGTTGCCCAGTTTATGGACGAGCTGAAGGCCAAGAACCCGGCCGAGCCCGAGTTCCACCAGGCCGTCGAGGAAGTTGTCGAGTCGCTGTGGCCGGTCCTGGACAAGCGTCCGGAGTACCGCTCGGCCAAGATTCTCGAGCGCATCGTCGAGCCCGAGCGCGTGATCCTGTTCCGGGTGCCCTGGGTCGACGACAACGGCGACGTCCAGGTCAATCGCGGCCTCCGCATCGAGATGAACAGCGCCATCGGCCCGTACAAGGGCGGCCTGCGCTTCCACCCGTCCGTGAACCTGGGCATCCTGAAGTTCCTGGCCTTCGAGCAGGTGTTCAAGAACAGCCTGACGACCCTGCCCATGGGCGGCGGCAAGGGCGGTTCGGACTTCGATCCCAAGGGCAAGAGCGACCGCGAGGTCATGGCCTTCTGCCAGAGCTTCATGACCGAGCTGAACCGCCACATCGGCCAGTTCACCGACGTGCCCGCCGGCGACATCGGCGTGGGCGGCCGCGAGATCGGCTTCCTGTTCGGCCAGTACAAGAAGATCAAGAACGAGTTCGTGGGCGTGCTCACGGGCAAGGGCCTGAACTGGGGCGGCAGCCTCATCCGCCCGGAGGCCACGGGCTACGGCGCGGTCTACTTCTCGGCGAACATGCTCGAGACCCGCGGCGAGACCCTCGAGGGCAAGACCTGCCTGGTGTCCGGCTCCGGCAACGTGGCCCAGTACACCTGCGAGAAGCTGCTCGACCTCGGCGCCAAGCCGGTCACCCTGTCCGACAGCAGCGGCTACATCTACGACGAGGCCGGCATCGATCGCGAGAAGCTGGCGTACGTCATGGACCTGAAGAACGTGCGCCGCGGCCGGATCAAGGAGTACGCGGACAAGTTCTCCAGCGCGGTCTACACCCCGCTCGAGTCGGGCATGGACCACAACCCGCTCTGGAACCACAAGGCCGACTGCGCCTACCCCTCGGCCACCCAGAACGAGATCAACGAGAAGGACGCCCAGAACCTGCTGAACAACGGCGTGTACGTCGTCAGCGAGGGCGCCAACATGCCGACCGTCGCCGAGGGCGTGAACCTCTTCATCGACGCGGGCATCCTCTACGGCCCCGGCAAGGCCGCCAACGCGGGCGGCGTGGCCACCTCCGGCCTGGAGATGAGCCAGAACAGCCTGCGCCTGAGCTGGACCCGCGAGGAGGTCGACCAGCGTCTGGCCGGCATCATGAAGGCCATCCACCAGACGTGCGTCGACGCGGCCGAGGAATTCGGCACGCCCGGCAACTACGTCAACGGCGCCAACATCGGTGGCTTCCTCAAGGTCGCCGACGCCATGATGGACCAGGGTCACTGGTAGGCCGGGGCGTCCGGGAGCGGACGTATCGCGCCGACCCGGCGTGACCGAAACACGGGGCGGTTCCTTCGGGGGCCGCCCCGTCGCGATTCGGCCCAGGCCGATACGTGCTCTGACAGACACCGCAACGATGCGGGCCGAGCTGGCGCCGTCGTCGCCGTCGCCTCGAGAAACGTCACCGGAACAGGCTCTTCAGATCGCTGAGGCTCTTCGACTCCACCGGCGTCGACTCCGACTCGAACGGCTCGTAGTCGATGATGAAGCAGGCTTCTTCGCTGTCGCTATTGTCCCGGATCAGGCTCTCGATGCTGTCGGG
>WJIQ01000337.1 GCA_014730255.1 bacterium
AGGTTGTGTAGATCTCGTCCTCGCGGAGGATCCCCTCGAGGTCGGTCTGCTTCCGGGCCTTGACCGCATCGTCGATGTGGACCAGGCCGCGCAGGAGGCGGTTCTGGTCGGTGACGAAGACCGTGGAGTGCCCGGTCTGCTCCATCCGCCGCACGGCCACCGAGGGGCCGTCCTTGGGCGAGACCACGGGGTAGGCCTTCTTCATCAGCGCCTGGGCGGAGATCACCTTGGTCCGGTCGACGTTCTCGACGAACTCGGCGACGTAGTCGTCGGCCGGGTCGGTGAGGATCTCCTCCGGGGTGCCGATCTGCCGCACGGTGCCGCCGGGGCCCATGATCACGATGCGATCGCCGATCTTCAGGGCCTCGTCGAGGTCGTGCGTGATGAAGACCACCGTCTTGTGCATCTTCTCCTGCAGGTCGAGCAGCTCGTCCTGCATCTGGGTCCGGATCAGCGGATCGAGGGCGCTGAACGCCTCGTCCATCAGGAGGACCTTCGGGTCGTTGGCCAGTGCGCGGGCCAGGCCCACGCGCTGCTGCATGCCGCCGCTGAGCTCGTCGGGCATGCTGGCCTCGTAGCCCTTCAGTCCCACCAGCTCGAGCGCCGCCTGGGCCTTGTCTCGCCGCTTGTCGGGGGCGACCCCCGAGATCTCCAGCCCGAACTCCACGTTCCTCAGCACCGATCGCTGCGGCAAGAGGCCGAAGTGCTGGAAGACCATGGACATGTTCTTGCGACGGATGTCCCGCAGGTGCTCGCCGTCGAGCTCGCAGATGTCCTTGCCGTCGACCAGGACCTGCCCTCGCGTCGGATCGATGAGCCTGTTCAGGCAGCGGATCACGGTGGACTTGCCGCTGCCCGAAAGGCCCATCACCACGAACGTCTCGCCGCGCCGGATCTGGAAGCTGGCGTTGTTGATGGCCACCACGCAGCCGGTCTTCTCGAGGATCTCCTCCTTGGACTTCCCCTGCTCGATCAGCGGGAAGGCCCGATCGGGATTCGAGCCGAAGACCTTGAACAGGTTTCGTGTCTCGATCACGATGTCGTCGTTCATGCCATTCGCCTCCAGATCTCTCCGCGTCCGGTTCCTCTAGAAGTAGTACGCCATGTTGATGTTGAACCGGTACTCCCAGTCGGCCTCCTCGTCGCCCATGGCCAGTCCGTAGCTCCAGCTGCCGCCGAGCCAGGGATGGTTCTTGCCCATGGCGAAGTCGAAGTACCAGTAGAGCGGGCCGGCGGCGGCCGAGAAGCCGGTCACGTTCTGCATCGTGTCCTCGAACCCGTCCTCGCTCTTCATGAGCATGCTGAAGTCGTTGTAGAACGTCAGCGACTCGAAGGGGCCGAGGCCGATGCCCGGGGTGTACGCGATGTTGCCGATCACCACGCTACCCTCGGCGGCGATCCAGTACGGAGCGTCGTAGGCGCCGTAGGCCACGACGGTGTCGCCGACGGGATCGTCCTCGGGCAGCTCCAGGTCATGGTTGTACATGATGTACGAGGCCATGAGGTTGAACTTGCCGTAGTTGCCGACCGCGTGGACGCCGTAGGCGGTGTGGCTGCCGCTCTCGGCCGTGTCGGCGTTGTACAGCATGCCGTACTGGCCGGAGATGCCCAGCTCGGTCGAGCCCGTCGAACCATGGTCGAGCGTGTAGGCGTAACGCGCGTTGAACTGGTTGGTCTCCTCGTTGCGACGCACGACGGTGTCACCGCCGGGCACGGGCATCGACTCGCCCGAGACCACGTCCAGCGAGTAGCGGGCGCTGTCCATGCTGTTGCCCGTGTAGTTGCCCTCGTCGTTCTTGAAGAACCCGAGCTTCAGGTCCCAGTTGTCACCCCTGGTGATGTACTGCAGACCGGCGTCGTAGTCGTCCTCGAGGCCCACGTAGTAGCCGACGTCGAAGAACCAGTTGTGCGACGCGTACGGCTGGATCCCGAACGGCACCTGGCTGACGCCGATCAGCCAGCTCGTGCTGTCGGACGTGTGCCAGCCGATGTAGCCGTGATGGAGCATGTGGTAACCGGCGTAGAAACGGTACTCAGCCGAGATCGACAGGTCCTTGTACGTGCCGTCGGCCTCGAGCCGGAAGGTGTCCAGCGCGATGTCGCCACCCTTGTCCTGGTTGGCCTCCTGACCATCCCAGGACTTGTAGAAGTAGTTGTAGCGGAGGGCTCCGCCGTAGTTGATGGTCGCCTCGTCGGCATCGGCGTCCGGAGTGGCGAACACGGACGTCAGGAGAGCGAAGCAGAGAACGAGAAGGAACTTTCCGACGGCAGGGGTTTTCGAGGTGTAAGAAATCACGGGCATCCTTTCGTTGGGGCCATCGACCGGGCACACGTCTCCACCCTGCGTTGGACGGGTGGAACGCTGCGACGTCGGCCGGCGGTGCCGGAAGCAACGGCGACCCGTGGAGGGACGGACGTCCTCACGGGCACGGGGCAGGGCCGGGTCGATCGATGTGACGACGCGCTCCGATGTCCGCCGGGGCCTGTGACTTGTGAAGTTCCGAGCGCCGCCCCGGCGATCGACTCGCAACGTGGCCCACACTAGTGGTTCCGCCCGGGAAAGACAACCGTTCGTTCTCGAATAATTTCAATACGACGGCAAGCGGGGGGGCCACGGGGGCCGCGAAGTCGCTCCTTCGAAATCCTTCATCCATTTTCAGGACAACATGTTGCGACGAAATGCGGGACCGCCGGGAGACGGGACGTCCGGACCGTCACGAGGGCGGGGTGTTGGCATTTTTTTGCCAATTATTGCGCTATCTGGACCCGCGGCATGGCTCCGGTTCTCGACCCGGGCCGTCGTCCGGGGCCGGCCTCCCGGACATCCACGACGGCGGCACGCCAGCCCTCGCGGCCGGTGCGCCGTCGTCCTATCATCTGTCCCATGACCGTCCGGGGACGCCTCGTCTGGACCGCGATCTTCGGCGCCGCCTTCGGCTGGGTGGAGGCGGCGGTCGTGGTCTACCTGCGCCGGATCGTCTACCCCGACGGGTTCGCGCTCCCGCTCGCCCCCATCGACCCCTCGCTCGCCGTGGTCGAGCTCGTCCGCGAGGCCGCGACCCTCGCCATGCTCGCGGCGGTGGCCATGCTGGCGGGCCGCACGCGATGGCAACGCTTCGCGGCCTTCATCGTGGCCTTCGGCGTCTGGGATCTGGTCTATTACCTCGGCCTGAAGCTCGCCCTGGACTGGCCCGCCAGCCTGGCGACCTGGGACGTGCTGTTCCTGCTGCCGTGGCCATGGCTGGGGCCGGTGTACGCGCCGGCGACCGTCGCCCTCCTGATGGTGATCTTCGGCAGCCTGGTCATGCTCGAGGAGGAGGTCCGCCCGCGACGGGCCGACGTCCTGGCATGGTTGCTGGGAGCGGCCGGCGCGCTGGTGCTCCTGGTGACCTGGCTGTACGACCTGGACGCGGGCCTGCGTCAGGCCGAGCCGGCGCCCTATCCGTGGCCCTGGTTCGTGGTGGGCTGTGCGCTGCTCGTCGGGTGCGGGGTGCGATTCCTGACGCGCCGGCCGGTCAACCCGGAACCCCCACCGGCTCGGTCTCGCTGAGCGCGCCGTCTGCCCTTGCGAGCTCGCCATCTCCACGCAATGGCACGGTCGTCTCGCACAGGGCGACGAACTCGTCGATGTTCGCGAGGAAGAGGTCGAACAGCTCGGGGTCGAAGTGGGTGCCGCGCTCGCTGCGCATGATGTCGAGGGCCTTCGCGAGGGGCATCGCCTTGCGGTAGCAGCGGTCGCTGGTAAGGGCGTCGAAGCAGTCGACGATGGCCACGATGCGTCCGTAGACGTGGATGTCCTCGCCCGCCAGTCCGGCCGGATACCCCGCCCCGTCCCAGTGCTCGTGATGCTCGGCGGCGATGATGGCGGCCGCCCGGAAGATCGGACGGCTCGACTGCGAGAGGATGTGCGCGCCGATCTCGGCGTGCTGCTTCATGACATCCATCTCCTCGTCGGTGAGCTTGCCCGGCTTGTTGAGGATCGCGTCGGGGATCGCGATCTTGCCGACGTCGTGCATGGGGGCGGCCATGCGCAGCAGCTCGCACTGGCGCGCCGACAGCCCGGCCAGCTTGCCCAGCAGGGCCGATCCCAGCGCGACCCGGTCGATGTGCCCGCCGGTCTCGCGCGAACGGTTCTCCACGACCTCGCCGAGCGTGTGGATGACCTCGCGCTGGGTGTTGATGACCTCCGCCTCGCGGGCACGGGCGATGGCGCGGATCCGCTTGAGATGGTGCGTCATGGTGTTGATCGCGTCCGCGAGCAGGCCGAGCTCGGTGCGGCTCTGGACCGGGATCCGGGTGTCGAGATCACCACCGCCGATCCGTGCGAGCCCCTGGCGAATGGCGTCCAGAGGGGCGAGGAGTCGCTGGGTCAGGATGAAGGCCGCCATCGTGCCGACGAGGGCGAGTCCGCTGGCGAGCAGCGCGATCTGGCGCCGGGATGCCTGCAGGGCCGCGGTGATGTGCGCGAGGTCCTTGGCGACGACCACCGACCCGACGGTCTGACCTCCGACGTGCCGGGACGGGACCCTGGCGGCGACGCGGTGCTCGTCGGCCAGCAGGCTCTCGCCGGCCTCGAGATCGACGAGGGCCGGATAGGTCTCGAGATCCTCGAGCTCGGAGAGCGGCTCGCCGAGGCGCCGGATCTCGGCATGCCCCTGGATGATCCCGTCGTGATCGAGGACCACGGCGAACTCCAGATCGGACCTCGTCTCGAGCAAGCTGGTGACGATCGGACACAGGGTCAGTTCCGGGAACTCGGACAGCAGGGCATCCGTGCTCAGCAGGGCGAGATGCCGCGCCTCCAGCAGCAGGCGGGTCTCGAGCTCCTGACGCATCGCCCGGCGCGCGTGGCGCTCGGTCACGCCGTAGACCGCGACCATCGTGAGGATCAGCAGGGCCGCGGTCGAGAGCGAGATCAGCAGACGCATCGACAGGACACGGGGCCTGGCGGAAGGCATCATCATCGGACCTTTCGGCGTTCATCGGCGATCACTGATCTGCTCCATGCGTTCGAGCTGCTGCTGGGCGCGCTCGAGGTACCCTCGGGCCCGGGCATCGTCGGGAGCGATGCGCAAGGCCTGCTGCCACGATTCGACCGCCGAGGACAGCCGACCGGCCGCATAGGCCTCCATCCCCCGCGTCAGATACTCCTGGGCCAGATGCTCGCGTGCCCTGACGTGGTCCGGATCCCCGGCGAGCACGATCTCCCAGTAGCGCATCGCCTCGTCGCCGCGGCCGTCCTGCATGGCCTCCACGCCTCGTCGATACAGGTCCTGCAGCTCGCGCCGGCGGGCGTCGGACACCTCGGTCCGGGCGACGGCGCCGCGCGCATCCTGGCCGGTCGGGACGTCGGCGGCCGGCTCGATCGCTCGCGGAACCGCCTGGGCCGCCGCCCGTCGCAGGGCCGCCTCGGCCATGGCCAGTCCGGGAGCCTCGCGGTCGAGATCGCGCGCGGCGTCGATCCGCGCGCGAGCCAGGTCCAGCTGTCCCGCCTGGGCGAACTCGGTGGCCTCGGCGAGCAGTCCCGCCGACCGGGTGGCGATGGCCGCCTCGGTGCGCTCGAGCATGGTCGCGGCGTCCGCATCGTCTGGTGCGAGCTCGAGAACGGTGACGAATCCGTCGCGCGCGATGCGCAGGTCGCCGTCCGCGAAGGCGACCAGGGCCGACTCGTAGCAGCCCTCGACCTGCTGGCTCCGGGCGGCCCGGCGCGAGCTCTCGGCCTGGACCCGCTCGAGGCCGGCCGCCGCCAGCTCGTGGTCTGGACGCAGCGCCAGCGCGCGCCGGTACGCGACGGTCGCCTCGTCGAGGCTGCCGCGCTGCTCCCGATCGCCCGCGATGCCGCACCACGCCGTGGCCTGACGTTCGACGAGCCCGGGATGGTCGGGGGCGATCACGGCCAGGGTCCCCAGCGCGTCGAGGGCATCGTTCCAGCGGGCGGCGGTGAGCGCGGCGTCGATGCGCGCGGAGACATCGTCCACGTGACCGGCCATGCGGTCGGCGAAGGCAGCGTCGAGACGGTCCTGCAGGGCGGCCGATTCGGCGGCCAGCGCCGCCTGTCGACGCTCGGAGGTCGACGCGCCGAAGCCGAGGGAGATCCCGAAACGGTGCACGTCGCCCAGCTCGTGGTCCTCGTACTGGTAATCGGCGCCGATGCCGCGCCAGATCAGGCCCGCGCCCGCGGTCAGGACGCCGTCGGACGAGCCGGCCCGCAGGGCCAGGACGTCGTGCAGCCGTCCCTCCACGCCAAGATGCACCCGCGAGTCCATGTCGCGGCTCCGTTCCAGGTCGCCGCTGGCCAAGACCACGACCCCGGGCCCCATGTGCTGGATCCAGGCCAGGCCCATGCGCACGGTCAACGGATCGGCGACGGCATCGCGGTCGAGCTTGATGGTGGGCTCGACGATGTTGCGCAGCGCCAGACCGAACGCGAGCTCGTCGGCACCGAACGAGGCGCCGACCAGGTCGAACGGTCGGGCCCACATTCCGAGATCCGCGCCGAGTCCGCTGTCCGAGTACCCGGCCAGCTCGTGCGTCTGCAGCTTGAGCGTTCCGCCGAGAGCGAGGGCCCCGTCCGCCAGCCCGTGCGCGTAGGCGAGCGCGATCTCGGTCTCGGCGTCCTCGAGGTCGTCGTCGAAGAGGAAGCCCCGCTCGTCGCGCCCCTCGATGCCGTCGACGCCGAATCGCCGGTAGGTGACCGCGGCGGTCCCCCAGCGCCAGTGCGGCAGGGCCAGCGCGGCGTACTGCTCGCTGAAGCCCAGGCCGAAGAGCTCGGTCTGCGAGGCCTGGAGCTGGTTGCGCGTCGCACGGGCCAGCCCGGCGGGATTCCAGATGGCCGCGCTCGCGTCGTCGGCCACGGCCGTGTAGGCCCCGCCCAGCGCCAGGGCCCGGTTGCCCGCCCCGGTGGCGAAGACCGAGCGACCGCCGCCATCGTCCAGCCCGTTGGCGGCCGTCGCCGCCAGCAGCATCGCGGCGGTCAGCCATCCGGCGAGGCGCCGGCTCATGCCCATCGCGCGCCTCATCGCACCACCGCCACCTTGCGCAGCAGCCGCTCGGTGCGGCCGTCCTCGAACGACACGCGCAGCTCGGCCAGGTAGACCCCGTTGCGGACCACGGTGCCGCGGCCGTTGCGTCCGTCCCACGTCAGATCCTGATGCAGTCCGGCGGCCAGCGGCCGGTCGTCGACCAGCGTGGCGACCGACTCGCCCCGCGGCGTCCAGACGCGCAGGGTCACGCGCGCCGGATGGGGCAGGTGGAACGCGAAGGTCGTCGCCGCACGCCCGGCAGCGAAGGGGTTGGGGAAATTGATGTAGCTGGCCGCCAGGTCGGCCGCGCTCAGGCCCGAGGCCTCCGTCCAGGCCGGGAGCGTCGCGCCGGGCGCCGGTCGCACCGCGACGGGCGCGGTCCCACCCGCCAGGCGGGCGTCGACCCCCGCGGCCGAGAGCCCGAAGCGAAGACCGTCGGGCGCGTCGGCCACCGCGGGCACGACGTCGAGGGCCACCGTGACCGAGGCGCCGGGATCCAGCACCAGGGCCTCGTCGCCGACGAACGTGAGCGTGCTGTCGGAGGTGGCCAGGTCGCTCGCCTCGCTCCAGACCGCGCCGTCGATGCGAGCGGTCCCACCGGTCAGCCACGCGCCGGCGGCGAGGGCGGTGAAGTCCCGGTTTGCCACGTCGAGCGCGAGTTCGACCACGACCGCGGGAGCGGTCCCGGGTGCGGCCGGGTTGTGCAGGACGACCTCGGCGACGGTCACGGCCCCGGCACCGCCGGGCAAGAGGGCCGGTAACCGGTCCGTCCACTCCACCAGGATCTCGTCCGTCGCCGGCTGGATCCGCACGAGGCCGGAGCTGCCCGGCCAGGGCGCGCCGTCGGCCGGCTGCACGACGACCGGGGTCCCGAGGTTCGCGTCGCTGGCCTGCAGGTGGTCGTCACCCACGACGAGCTCGATGCCCACGGCCGGCGCGTCCGCCTCGATATCGAGCGTCAGCTCGATCGACCTCGACTCGCCCGGCTCGAGCCGGTGGCCCGCCAGGGGAACGAGCACGTGCGCATCGGCGAAGATCACCGGTGCCGGGAGCGCGACGCCGTTCCAGGACGCCACGCATCCGTCGAGCACGGCCCCGGGCTCGATCGGGGCGCGGGCGGCATCCAGGCAGTCGAGGCGCAAGGTGTCGAGCTGGACCGCCGCGCTGGTCTCCACCCCCGGATGGATCAGCTCCAGATCCAGCGCGAGCACCCCGCGCGCGCCCTGCGGTAGCGTGGCCGGAAGGTGGCCGGTGGCATGCACGCGGACCAGGTCGGCCGCGTCCTGGAGCGTGACGCGCGGGCCGATGATCTCGTCGGGATCGTAGGTCACCGCCACGCTCGAGTTCACGTTCCCGTCGCGCGCATCGAACGTCGCGGCCGGCTCGAGGCGCACCCGCAAGGGACCGAGGACGGGATCCTCGACGACGCGGCCCTGCAGCGTGACGGACAGCTCGCCCGTCCCGACCGGCACCGTGATCGGCGGCGACAGCTCGAAGGCGACCACGCTGTCGGCGGCGCTCGCGATCTCCGCGAGGGCATGCTGGGCGAGCGGCCCCTGGACCCAGAGGTGGGACAGTCGCGCGTGCGGATCGGCCAGACGTCGGCCGAGCGTGTCCACGAGCGAGACCGCGAATCCGCCGACGCGGACCTCGCTCGCCGCATCCTCGCCCGAGGCCGCCAGGGCGAGCTCCAGGAGCTCGACGGCGTTCTCACCGGCGCCGGCGGTCAGATCGTCGACGGGCTCGGCGCGGACCACCAGACCGGTGGCCTCGGAGACGATGCTGCCGGCCGCCGATCGTACGGGGAATGCGCCGTCGGTCAGGACCACGGTCCGCGGCTGCCCGCTGACGTGGTCGACCACGTCGAGATCGCCGGCGGACGCGAGGCCCACGCGGAACCGCTCGACCGGCGTGTCCGCGCGGATGTCCAGGCGCAGCCCGAGCGTGACCGGCTGGTCGCTGCCGACGACCACGTGGGGCGAGAGCGGCAACGTGAGCGTCTGGCCGGTCGACTCCGGGTCGCTGACATCGGCGTACACGTCGACACCCTCGTTCACCGTCACGTGCGAGAGCAGGTCGGAGGGGACGACGGGCGCGCCCTCGCCGTCGTCGAGGGTGACGATCAGCTCGCGCAGGGCGATCTCGGCGTGATCGGCGCCGCCAGCGTTGGACAGGGTCAGGGTCAGCGGCACGACGCCGGTCTGCCCGCGATTGATGGAGAACGGCATGTTGACCACGGGGTAGAGCGCGAGGTCGACCGCCGGCGCGAGGACCTCGTGGGGCGCCGAGGCCGTGGCCAGCGAGCCGCGCGGCTGGCCGCCGACGGCGCTGACGCCCTCGCAGCGGCCCGCGACCTGGACGATGCCGACGCCGGTGGCATCGTAGGTCCAGGTGAAGGTCCCCGATTCGCCGTCGTCGAGGTCGAAGGTCGCCGGCTGTGGGCCCGCGACGAGGTCGAGCGCGCCCTGGCCGACGAGCGCCAGGTCGCCCGGCGCGATCCCGTCGACCGTCTCGCTGCCGACGTTCGTCACGTGCATGCGCACGGTGACCGCCATCTCCGTGGTGCTGCGATCGGTGGCGATCTCCATGGTCGACAGCAGCGGTGCCGTGGAGATCAGCAGCGACGTGGGGCTCTGCACGGCCGCGTCGATCGGTCCGTCGTGCGCGGACGCCATCTCCAGCCCGTCGACGGGTACGGACAGCTGGACGGTGCTCGAATCGGCGGGCGTGTCGGTGACCGTCAGGCCGGCGAACAGCCGCTGCCCACCCGGTGGGATCGCGAGTCCGAGGTCCAGGCCGACCCAGGAGGCGTCGATGCCCGAGAGCACGGCGACCTGCGTGTCGGTGCCGGGTTCGAACAGGCCGTCGTCGTCGTCGTCGGTCCAGATTGCGAGCTCGGCGATGTCGTCCGGGCCGGCCGATCCGAGGTTCTCGAGCCGCACGTCCTCGAGCGTGTCGCCGCGGTGACCATTGCCCGGCACCGTGACCGCGAAGGCGACCACCGGTCCCTCGCTCGCCGTGAGCGAGACCGGCGGCACCGGCGACTGGACGAGCTGGGCGGCCACCAGACCGTCGACCGCATGACGCGCGCCGGAGTCCAGGGGCCAGGCGGCCACCAGGGCGACGTCCTGATCGAACACCAGGTCGCTGCTCGAGCCGATGGCCGTGCCGATGCTGTCGCCCTCGGCCGCATCGAGCAGCGCCACGTCGGTCGACACGAAGAGTGCCGTCACCTCGTCCGGTGGCAGGCTCCAGTCCACACCGTCAAACGTCGCGACGCCGTCCTCCCAGGTCGTCGAGGCGACCACCGGATCGGTCGGCGCACCGTCGAAGAGCCCGTCGGCGTCTCCGTCGCGATGCAGGCGCAGCGG
>WJIQ01000338.1 GCA_014730255.1 bacterium
GAGCACCGCCCGGCGGCGCTGGTCGCGCGCCTCGGGATCGGCCCCGGTCTCGGGCTCGAAGCGGGCGTCCTGCGCCAGGTTGCTGGTCATCACCACCAGGGTGTTGCGGAAGTCGACCACCCGGCCCTTGCCGTCGGTCAGTCGACCGTCGTCCAGCAGCTGCAGCAGGACGTTCATGACCTCGGGGTGCGCCTTCTCGACCTCGTCGAGCAGGATCACCGAGTAGGGATGCCGGCGCACGGCCTCGGTCAGCTGGCCACCCGACTCGAAGCCCACGTAGCCCGGCGGCGCGCCGATCATGCGCGCGACGGCGTGGCGCTCCATGTACTCGGACATGTCCAGCCGCACGAGGTGCTTCTCGTCGCCGAACAGCTCGACGGCGAGCGCCTTGACCAGCTCGGTCTTGCCCACGCCCGTGGGGCCGAGGAACAGGAACGAGCCCAGCGGCCGGTCGGCGCCCACCAGGCCGGCGCGGGTGCGCCGCACCGTGCGGGCGACCTCGCCGACGGCCTCGTCCTGACCCACGACCCGCGCGTGCAGGCGCTCCTCGAGGTGCCGCAGCTTGCGCGACTCCTCCTCCACCAGACGCGTGGCGGGGATGCCGGTCCACCGCGCCACCAGCTCGGCGATGTCGTCCTCGGTGACCTCCTCGCGCAGCAGCGGGCGGTCGGCCTGCAGCGCGACCAGCGCCTCGCGGGCGGCCTGCAGCTCGGCGGCCAGCCGGGTCGACTCGCCGTACTTCAGCTCGCTGGCCCGCGCCAGGTCCCCCGCGCGCTCGGCCTGCTCCATGTCGGTCTGCAGCCGGTCCTGCGCGGCCTGCACCTCGCGGATCCGGTCGATGGCGCGCTTCTCCTCCTCCCAGCGCGCGCGGACGGCGGTGAGCTGGTCGTCGAGCTCGGCGATCTGCTCGCCGATCACCTCGCGGCGGCCGACGGCCGACGGCTCGGTCTCCTTCTCGAGCGCCAGCTTCTCCATCTCGAGCTGGTTGAGGCGCCGCTGCAGGTCGTCCACCTCGCTGGGCACCGAGTCGATCTCCATGCGCAGGCGGCTGGCCGCCTCGTCCATGAGGTCGATGGCCTTGTCCGGCAGCATGCGGTCGGAGATGTACCGTTGCGAGAGCTTCACCGCGGCCACGATCGCCCCGTCGGTGATGCGGATGCCGTGGTGGACCTCGTACTTCTCCTTCAGGCCGCGCAGGATGGCCACGGCCTGCTCGGCGGTCGGCTCCTCGATCATCACCGGCTGGAACCGGCGCTCGAGGGCCGGGTCCTTCTCGATGTTCTGGCGGTACTCCTCGACCGTGGTCGCGCCCACGCAGTGCAGCTCGCCGCGGGCGAGCGCGGGCTTGAGGATGTTGCTGGCGTCCATGGCGCCCTCGGCCTTGCCGGCGCCGACGAGGGTGTGCATCTCGTCGATGAACAGCAGCACCTCGCCCTCGCTGTCGGTGACCTCCTTGACCACGGCCTTCAGACGCTCCTCGAACTCGCCGCGGTACTTGGCGCCGGCGAGCAGGGCGCCCATGTCCAGGGCGTAGAGCTGCTTGCCCTTCAGGCCCTCGGGCACGTCGCCCTCGACGAGGCGGCGCGCGAGGCCCTCGGCCACGGCGGTCTTGCCCACGCCGGGCGAGCCGATGAGCACGGGGTTGTTCTTGGTGCGGCGACTGAGGATCTGCACCACGCGCCGGATCTCCTCGTCGCGGCCGATGATGGGGTCGATCTTGCCCTGGCGCGCAAGCTCGCAGAGGTCGCGCGCGTAGCGGGCGAGGGCGGCCTCCTGGTCGGCGTCGGCATCGGCGTCGGCGCTGTCCCCGGCGAGGTTCAGGCTGGCGAGCGCGCGCTCGAGGGCGGCCACGTCGACGTCGAAGGTGCGCAGCACGCTGCCGGCGCGGCCCTGGTCGGCGGCCAGCGCGAGCAGCAGCTCGCGGGTGCCGACCATGCCGTTGGACTCCTGGCCACGGCGCTGCGCCTCGAGCATCAGGGTCTGCAGCTCACGGCCCGCGTCCGGGGCCTCGCGGCGGGTCGCCGTGGGCAGGCTCGCCAGCTCGCTCTCGACCGTGCGCTGGATCACCGCCGGATCGAGCTCGAGCGCGCGCAGGGCGCGCACCGCCAGGCCCGGCTCCGCGAGCAGGGCGTGCAGCAGGTGCAGCGGCGCGATCTCGGTGTGGCTCCGCGTGAAGGCCTGCTGCTGGGCGGTCTGCAGGGCCTCGGTCGCGTTCACGGTCCAGTTCTTCATGATCTCGGTCCTCCTGGAATCGGTATTCTCCGGCCACGGATGGCCGGCATGGGCATCATGCAGGGCACGTGCCCCCGGATGGACCGGAACGCGAAATCCACTAAAAGCTTGATATGAATGAAATTACCGGACCGTCTTCCCCCGGGGGGACACCTCTGTATACAGAATACCAAAGAACCTGGCAGGCCTGTATGACAACTTGACGGCTGCCGGGCCCGCCTTCTGGCAGACGCCTGTCAGTCCGCCGGTCGGTCCGCCCGCGGCTGCGGCGCGAGCTCCTCGGCCTCCGGCAGCGTGCAGGCCTCGCCCTCGCGGCGCTGGCCCGGCGCGACGGGGCACTGGCCGCAGCCACCCCCGCAGATGGTCGCGTCGGTCGCGGGCTCGGCGAGGCGCCGGCGCACCGCGCGCCAGATGCCGCGGCCGGCCCAGACGGCGGTCACGGCGACGATGACGATGGTGATGATCGATTCGATCCCCATGCTCACCCCCATCCCAGCAACGAGCCGACCTGGTACACCAGGGTGCTGATCACCCAGGCCAGCAGCGTCAATCCCCAGAACTGCAGCGCCGCCCAGCGCCAGCTCCCGCTCTCCTGGCGCGTGACCGCGACGGTGGCCATGCACGGCGTGGCGATCAGCGCGAACAGCAGGATCGACAACCCCACCAGCGGCGGGTAGCTGGCCGCGAGCTGGGCGCGCAGGGCCTCGGAGTCCTCGTCCGCCTCGCCCACGGCGAAGACGATGCCCATCTGGGCGACGAACACCTCCTTGGCCGCGAAGGCCCCGATCAGGGCGGTGCCGATGCGCCAGTCGAACCCCATGGGCTCGAGGATCGGCTCGAGCGTCCGCCCCACGCGGCCGGCCACGGAGTAGGCCATGGCCGTGGCGGCCTCGCGATCGGCGACGTCGGTGGCGACCGCCGGCGCGACCGAGTCGGGCGGGGTCCAGTCCGCCGGCGGGGTCGGGTAGCTGGTCAAGGCCCAGAGGATGATGCTGATGCCCAGGATCACCGTGCCGGCCTTGCGGACGTAGAGCCAGGCGCGATGCCCCATCTGGGCGAGCAGGCTGCCGACGGTCGGCACGCGGTAGGGCGGCAGCTCCATCAGGAACGGCGTGGCCTCGCCGCGGAACAGCGAGGCCTGCAGGAGCCGGGCAGCCGCCAGGGCGAGCACGATGCCCGTCACGTACACGATCCAGAGCACCGGCCCCTGCCAGCGCTGCGGGAAGAACGCCGGGATGATCAGTGCGTAGATCGGCAGGCGCGCCCCGCAGCTCATCAACGGCAGCACGAGCATGGTGATCAGGCGGTCGCGCCGGGTCTCCAGCGTGCGCGTGGCCATGATCGCCGGCACGGTGCAGCCGAACCCGATCAACAGCGGGATGAAGCTCTTGCCGTGCAGGCCGACGCGATTCATGAAGCGGTCCATGACGAACGCCGCGCGCGCCATGTAACCGGTCCCCTCCAGCAGGGAGATGGCCAGGAAGAGCAGCACGATGTTGGGCAGGAACACGAGCACGCCGCCCACGCCGCCGATGATGCCATCGACGAGCAGGGAGGCCAGCGGGCTCTCGGTGCCAGGCGGCCAGATCGCCGCCACCGAGGTCGCCAGGAACCCCACGGCGTGCTCCATGAGCCCCATCAGCGGGGCGCCCAGCGTGAAGGTCAGGTGGAAGACGCCGAACATCAGCGCCAGGAAGATCGGCACGCCCCAGATCGGGTGCATCGCGACCCGGTCGATCCGGTCGGTCGTGTCTCCGCCCGGCGTGGCGCGCCCGGTGACCGCCCGGCGGCACAGCCCCTCGATGTACGCGTACCGCTGGCGGCTGACCACGATGTCGCTGGTGTCGGGGCCGTCGAGGTCGAGGTCGCTGGCCGCGGCGGCGCCGGCCCCGGAGACCGGCGTCTCGGCGAACTGAGCGACCACCTTCTCGTCGCGTTCGATGAGCTTGAGCGCGAACCAGCGTCGCTGCCGCTCCGGCGGTGCGTCGTCGAGGTCGCCGAAGTAGCTCACCAGCTCGGCGAGGCGCGGTTCGATGCGGGGGCCGAAGTCGACCCGCCCCGGCGGACCGGTGCCGTTGCGCCCGTGCATCTCGACGACGGTCTCGAGCAGGTCGTCGACCCCCGTGCCGCGGCTGCCGACGGCCGCGACGACCGGCGCGCCGAGCCGCCGCGACAGCTCCTCGCGATCGATGCGCAGGCCCTTGCTCTCGGCCACGTCGCTCATGTTCAGGACCACGACCAGCGGCAGGCCGAGCTCCATCAGCTCGGTGGTCAGGTAGAGGTTGCGCTCGAGGTTGCTGGCGTCGACCACGTCGACGACCAGGTCGGGGCGGCCGCTGAGCAGGTAGTCGCGCGCGACCAGCTCCTCCTCGCTGAAGGCGGTCAGGCTGTAGGTGCCGGGCAGGTCGACGAAGTGCAGGTCCAGGCCGTCGCGCGCGCGCACGCCCTCCTTCCACTCCACGGTCACGCCGGGGTAGTTGCCCACGCGCTGACGGGCGCCGGTCAGGCGGTTGAACAGGGTGGTCTTGCCCGAGTTGGGGTTGCCGGCGAGCGCGATCGTGATGGAGGCCACGGCGAATCACCCCGGTCTCGATGTTTGCCAGGACAAACATCGCGGACAAAAAAAGGGTCCGGACCCGCGAGGTCCTAGTCGACCTCGATCTTCATGGCCATGCCGCGGCCGAGGCAGATGCGCGTGTTGTTGACCGCGACCACGAACGGCCCCTGCCCTCCATTGCGCAGGACCGTGATCTCCGCGCCGGGAATCAGGCCCATGGCGGCGAGCCGGCCGCGCAGGTTGCGGCCTCCCTGGACCGCCTTGAGCACGGCCCGTGCACCCTCGTGGATCATCGCCAGGGGCATGTCAGCCCTCCCTCGCGACGGCGAAACCGCCGCGGACGGTGTCCCAGCTCACCACCTCGTCGGGGTGGCGGTGCCGGTAGTCCATGAGCAGCCGCAGCCGCTCCAGGAGAACCGGACTGATGTCGTGCTCGAGCCGGCAGGCATCGTGCTCGGCCTGCGCGGTGTCCAGACCGAGGACCTCGACCAGGAACGACCGCAGCGCGTGATGCCGCTCCACCACACCGGCGGCCGCGTCGCGACCGGCATCGGTCAGGGTGACCAGGTCGTAGGGCGCGTAGTTCACGAGCCCCTTGTCCGAGAGCGAGCGCAGTGCCTGGGTGACCGACGAGTTGTGCACGCCGAGGCGCTGGACGATGTCCTTGGCGCGCGCGGCGTTCTTCTCGGCCTCGATGTGATAGATGGCCTCGAGGTAGTCCTCGAGACTGGCGCTGAGCTGCGGTTCGACGGCCATGGCGGCCCCTCTCGAACGATCCGGCCGGCGTCCGGTGCCGAGCCCCTTCATGTCAAAACCTTAACGCCTCGACTGCGTCAGTACAAATACTTTTTGGCGTCGCCAAAACCCTTCCCACCAGGAATCACTGCAAGTTCGGGACCGCGCCCGTCGCCGTGACGGACTCAGGCGCTGAAGTACAGCGATTCGATGCCCGCGAGGTGCTGGCGGACGTCCCAGACCGCCTGGGCGAGGCGCTGGTCATTGAACCCGAGGTGCGTGAGCAGGCCGCGGTGCGGCTCGGCGTCGAAGTCGGTGCTCAGGTCGATGTCGTCGACGCGGCCGATGCGCCAGGTGGCGACCATGGCGCCGGCCAGCTGCAGGAGCGGCGCGCCGGACGCCACGTCCGGATCGCCGACGTCGCGGTGGTGGTCGCGGACGGCGGCGACGATCGAGTCCGGCAGGCGCCACTGCCCGAGGATGTACTCGGCCAGCTCGGCGTGGTCGAGGCCGACGGCCTCGGCCTCCTCGGCGAGGCTGACGTCGCGCGGGCCGGGCTCGCGGTCGAGGAAGTCGTCGATGATCAGCTTGCCGACGTCGTGCAGCAGGCCGGCGACGAAGGCCTCCTCGCCGTGCAGCGGCTTGCCCGGCGAGGCGTCGGCGATCGCGCGCGCGGCCAGGCCAACGGCCGTCGAGTGCATCCAGAAGCCCCGGTTGCGCTCGAAGTGGTAGTTCCGCAGCCGGCTGCGCGTCAGGCCCTCGGCGCTGACCGCGAAGACGATCCGCTTCATCTGCTCCAGACCGACCAGGACCACCGCCTCGGGGATCGAGTGGATCCGCCGGGGCCGGCCGTAGAACGCGCTGTTGGCCACCTTCAACAGGCGGGCCACCAGCGCCTGGTCCTTGCGCAGCACCTGCTCGAAATCCTGGGCGGTGAAGAAGTCCTGGCGCGAGAGCTCGAGGAACTCCGCCACCACCGAGGAGAGGCTGGGCAGCTCGTCGATGCGCTGCAGCACATCGAGGTTCACCGCGCGCCAGCCCTTCGCGGTCGGGGCGGTGGGGGTGCTCGTGGTCATGTCGATTCTCCCGGGCGCTCCCTCGACGGGCCGCCGCTCGATGTCGGATCGCGATGAAGCGGCGCGTACGCCGTGACACGCAACCGTTATCGGCCGCAGGTCGGAAAACCTGAGGATCGATCGCCCGGTCGCCGATCAGGCGTCCAGCTCGGGGACCTCGCGGGCCGGGTCGGGCGGCGTCCGCCGGTACGCCTCGTGGAGCCTGGGCAACGGCGGCGCGGTCATGATGCACACGAGCAGGAAGACGAACAGGCCGAGGACCAGCAGCACCGGCACCCAGCCGGGTACGACCCCGATCGCCAGGACCTCGAACCAGCCCGTGTCCGCGGGCCGCACCTGGAACGCGACGACCAGGATCCAGCCGACGATCAGCGCCGCCAGGAGGGCCGCGTACACCCGCCCGAGCCTTGCCCGGATCGCCTGCCGCAGCGAGAGATGGAAGTGCGGGACGCGCAGGTCGTCGGCCACGCAGGAGCTCCAGTCCTTCATCGGACTGTGCAGGTCGCGCCGCAGGAGCGGCCCGTAGAAGTTCTCCTCGACCATCCGCAGCCGCGAGTGGAAGACGTCGAAGAACCGGAACCGCTGCGCCTCGAGCACGAGGAACATGAGCACGGCGTACATGCCGGCCAGCAGGGTCTGCGAGGCGTACTGGGGGTTGTTGAAGGAGAAGGTGAGCATACCGGCGGTGGTGACGATGGCCCAGTTGGTCGTCGTGTCCAGGCGCAGGCGCCAGGACAGCGAGCGCTGCAGCTCGCCACGGTAGAGGTGGGCCATGGCGGTGATGTACTCGGACCGCTGCAGGGGGACGTCCTCGAAGTTGGGCAGCGTATTCTCGGTCCCGCTCTGACGGGTCTCGTCGCTCATGGTCGTCTCCCGGATGTCGGTGACGGGGCTAGGGCCGCCGCGGCAGCACGCCGTCGAGCGCGTCGCGCAGGATCCCCTTGACCTCCTCGGTGAAGTCCTTGGCGAGCATCCATTCCAGGTAGCCGCGGTCCTTGGGACTGGAGGTCATCTCGGCCAGCGTGCGACCCTCGTGCTTGCCGAAGTTGAAGGCCGCCTCCCCGTTCTCGTTCCAGCGGAACTTGCGCGTGCGATCGACGAACTTCTCGCGCCCCTGGTTGCAGAACTCGTGCAACGCGGCCGTGTCCCGCGGCAGCGACTCGTACCGCGTGAGCTGCGCATCGAGCACGTCGAGGGTGGCCAGGACGTCGGCCTCGGCGGAGTGGGCACCCTCGTGCGTGCGTCCGCAGTAGAACTCGACCGCCGCCGACAGGTCGCGCCGCTCCATGCGCTTGAAGATCACCATCGGGTCGATGAGGCGCGCCTCGCGGGTGTCGAGCCGCCCACCCTCGCGCCGGACCTCGACCTCCAGCAGCGGCAGGTCGAAGCCGACAAGGTTGTAGCCGGCGAGGTCGGCGCCGGCGAGGAACTCCTCCACCTCGGCCCGGATCTGCGAGAACGGCGGCGCGTTGCGCACGTGCTCGTCCTTGATCCCGTGCACGGCCGTCGCCTGCGGCGGGATCGCACGCTGCGGATTGACCAGCGTCGAGAGCGTGGTGCGCCGGCCGTCGGGCTCGACGCGCACCAGGGCGATCTGGACCACACGATCGGTGGCGATGTCGGTCCCGGTGGTCTCGAGGTCGAAGCAGACCAGCGGGCGGTCGAGCTGGAGGTTGTGCATGGCGGCTCCCGGGGTGGCGACTGCCGACCAATCTACCACAGGACCGCGGGGTTGTCCCCCGTCACGCCGCCTCGCGCCGCACGAGCGCGACCCCGCTCGCGAGCATCGGCAGGGCGAAGGTCACCAGCACGAGCGCGGCGGTGAGCCGCCGCTCGGTGACGATCTCGTACAGGTCGAACTGGACGATCGCCGCCACGCCCAGGATCAGCAGCAGGACGCCGGTGGACCGCGGCCAGCGACCGGCCGTCCAGGCCAGCGCGAACAGGGGCACCACGAGCAGGCACTGCATGAGCAGCGCCATCGCGTCGCCGAGGTTGCTCAGCACCATGAACACCAGCCAGAAGGTCCCGTAGACGAGCAGCGTGCGCACGGCGGCCTTCCGTGCGCCCCAGTACGCGAGCAGGCTCCCGAAGCCCCACACCAGCCACAGCACGACCAGCACGATCGCCGCGCTCTGCGCGAGGTCGCCGATGCTGGCCGTGCCGGCCTCCAGCAGCGCGATGAGCAGCACGGCCACGAACCCGCCGGCGAGGTAGGCGTGGTAGCCGGCCCGCCAGGCCGCCTGGCGACGGAACTCGTCGTGGTCGCGCAGCACCCCCAGCTCGCGCAGGATCCCGGGCCCGAAGCTGCCCAGCGCGGCGAGGATCAGCAGGCTCATGTCGACGGTCGCGGCGAGCAGGATGCCCAGGGCGGTCAGCACGCCCCCGACGAGCGAGGCGGGCTCGGGTCGCGCCCGCGAGGACGACGTGGACGTCGAGGGCGAGGTGGGCGAGGTCATGGCATCTCCCCGGGATCGAGCTGGAACAGCTGCTCGACGGTCACCCCGAGCGCCCGGGCCAGCGACAGCGCCAGGCCCACGGTCGGGTTGTACTTCCCCTTCTCGATGGACACGATGGTCTGCCGCGAGACGCCGACCATGTCGGCCAGCTGCTGCTGGGTCAGGTCGCCGTGGTGGCGGCGGCGGCGTTTCACGCTGTTCGTCACCGAGTAGGTTGGTTTCATGGTCGGGATGGTAAAGCTGGCTTGACATGATGTCAAGTTTGTTTGTCACATCGGGCGGCGCCGTCGGGAGGGGGTCGTGTGAGGGGTCCTGCACGGTGCTAAGTATATACGCACCGCGCAGGACCCCTCACACGACCCCCTCCCCGGTGGGCGCCCGATGTGGCGAAAGGACTCGACATCGTCAATGCGCGCCCCATCCCGACCACGGACCCCTCGAAGCGGTGGGGCGGGGTCGGCGAGGCCCCGCCGACGCCGAGAAGGGGGCCCCACCACCGACGCGAAGGCGCCCAGAAACCCACCGACCGCGGCGCCCCATCCCGACCACGCACCCCACGGCGCGGTGGGGCGGGGTCGGCGAGGCCCCGCCGGCGCCGAGAAGGGGGGCATCGGACCAGCAAGGCCGCCGACCGCGACATCCCCTCCCCGACACCCCCCCCACCGGCTCCAACAGCGCGCACGTGACGGGATGGCCCATCGAGCGACCCCACCCCCGCCGCCGGGCCAGGGGTAGGAAAGGGATGGGGCCCGGTGCGTATCCATTTAGCACCGGGCCCCATCCCTTTCCTACCTCTGGCCCCCCGTTAGCAGACCGAATGCACCCATTCGGGATGAAGCTCGCTCTCCCCCGCGTGGATCGCCCCGAGCGTCGTCCTGAGGTGCTCGGTCACCGGCCCCTCCTCGCCGTCGCCGATGACGTGGTCGCGGCCCTGGCTGTGGATCTTACCGATGGGCGTGACGATGGCCGCGGTGCCGCAGGCGAAGGCCTCCTTGAGGTCGCCCTTCTCGGCGTCCTCGAGCACCCGGGACAGGACCGGCGACTCCTCGACCCACGTCAGGCCGTGCTCCTCGACCAGGGCGCCGATGGAGTCGCGGGTGACGCCGGCGAGGATGGTGTCGCTCTCGGGCATGATCGGCGCGGTGATCACGTGGTCGGCGTAGACGAAGCAGATGTTCATCGCGCCCATCTCCTCGACCTTGGTGCGTGTGAGCGCGTCGAGCCAGATGATCTGATCGAAGCCCTCGGCCTGGGCCTTCTTGATGGGCAGCAGCGCGGCGGCATAGTTGCCGCCGGTCTTGGCGTAGCCCACGCCGCCGGGCGCCGAGCGCACGTATTCGGTCTCGGCCTTGAGGTACAGGGGCTTGATGCCGCCCTTGAAGTAGCTGCCCACCGGGCCGGTGATCACGTAGAAGAGGAAGCGGTCGGACGAGGCGACGCCCAGGTTGGGCTCGTGGCCGAACATGGTCGGGCGGATGTAGAGCGAGCCGGGCGCCGGCGGGACGAAGTCGCGGTCCATCTCCACCAGCAGCTCGAGCGCCTTCATGAACACGTCCGGATCGACGGTCGGCATGCACATGCGCTCGGCGCTGCGGTTGAAGCGGGCGATGTTCATCTCGGGCCGGAAGAGGTGGCGCCCGCCGTCGGCCGAGCGGTAGCCCTTCATGCCCTCGAAGATCTCCTGCGCGTAGTGCAGGACCTTGGCGGCGGGGTCCAGATCGATGGGCCCGTAGGGCTGGATGCGCGGGTCGTGCCACGCGCCGTCGCGCCACTCGGTGATGAACATGTGGGGCGAATGGTGCTTGCCGAACTGCAGCGTCTCCCAGTCCGGGGGGGACGGGGGATTCGGGTCGCGTTCGATCCTGATGTCCATGATCTCCTCCTCGGTGGAAGGCCGCGCGCTGCGGCCGCCGGTGGGTGTTCAAAGGTGGCAGACCGGCCAGCGCATTGCAAGGCCCCCGCCGGCGGGATAGTCTGCGCCCATGACCCGACCGACCCCCGATCGATACGGCCTCGCCCTGGGCGCGATCCTGCTCGCGAGCCTCGCGCAGCGCGCCTGGTACGCGGCGAGCGTCCTGGGGACCCAGCTCGCGTCCGTGCCCTATCTCGACACCGCGGTGTACGACGGCTGGGCGCGCGACCTGGTGGCCGGCGACTGGGGGCGCGGCGAGCCCTACTGGATGGGTCCGCTGTACCCGCACCTGCTGGCGCTCTTCTATGCCGTGTTCGGGGTGGGCGGGTCGGCCATCCTCGTCGCGCAGTGGGGGCTGACGCTGGTCAACGTCCTGCTCGTGCACGCGATCGCCAGGCGCTGGCTCGAGCGGCCGTGGGCCCTGGTGGCCACGGCGCTGTACGCGCTCTACGGCCCACCGGTGTTCTACGCCGGACTGAAGCTCATGACCACGGTCACGACGACGCTGCTCCTGCTGATCGCCTGGCAGGGGCAACGGGCGCTGGACCGTCCGGCCCCGCGGCGCTGGGTCGTCCTGGGCGTGCTCGTGGGCATCGCCGCGCTCGCGCGCGGGAACGTCCTGCTGCTGCTCGTGCTCCTGCCGTGGGTCCTGTGGCGTCACGACACGGTGACGCGCCGACGGGCGGGGCGGCTGGTGGCCGCCATGTGGCTGGGCGCCGTGGCGGTGATCGCGCCGGTCACCCTGCGCAACGTGGTCGTGGGCGGCGACCTCGTGCTGGTGACCAGCAACCTCGGCCTGAACCTCTACATCGGTCAGCAGGAGGAGCACGGCGGGCGGTTCGGTCTGCTGGACGAGGCGCTGCAGTTCGAGTTCGACCCCACCGGGGAGTCCATGCTCGAGGCCGAGCTGGGCCGCGACCTGCGGCCGTCGGAGATCTCGCGCGAGCTGACGCGGCGCGCGGTCGCGCGGCTGGTCGACGAGCCGGGTGCCATGCTGGCCCACTACGCGCGCAAGGCGTACCGCTTCTGGAGCGGGTACGAGCTGCCGCAGATCTACAGCTGGACCTTCTGGCGCGAGCGGCACGCGGCGCTGCAGGCGCTGCCGCTGGCGGCGGTCTGGCTGCTCGCGACCGGGCTGATCGGCGGCTGGCTGCTACCGACCGCGGCGCGGCGGGCGTGGCTCGTGCTGGTCGGCGGGTGGTTCCTGTCGCTGCTGCCCTTCTTCCCGACGTCCCGGTACCGGCAGCCGATCATGGGGCTGATGGCCATCGCGGCCGCGGCCTGGCTCGCGGCCGTGGTCGCGAGCTGGCGCTCGGGGCGGCGGCGGCGGACAGCCGCGCTGGTGGTCGTGGCCGGCGCGCTGGCCGTGGTGCTCTGGCCCGGCTGGAGCCGGTTCGACCCGGCCGTCGAGGCCTGGCAGAGCCATCTCAACCGCGCCTCGCGGGCGACGTCGGCGAACGACCGCGCCACGTTGCTCGCGGCCGTCGCGGCGGCCGAGGAGCGGCGGCCGGGCCTGGCCGAGACGCCCTACCGCCAGGGCGGCTACCTCGAGAAGCTGGGCGACCGGGAGGCCGCCCTGGCCAGCTACCTCGAGGCGGCGCGGCGCGCGCCCCGGGATCCGTTCCCGGCCTACCGCGTCGGAAACGTGCTCGACGAGCTGGGCCGACACCGGGAGGCGCTGGTGTGGTTCGAGCGGGCGGCGACGGCCGACCCCGACTGGGCGTTGCCGCACCACGGCCGGGGTCTCGCCCTGCGGGCCGAGGGCGAGCCCGGAGCGGCGCTCGCGGCCCTGCGCCGGGCGGTCGCGCTGGCCCCGGGACGCCCGCGGTACCGCAGCAATCTGGCCTCGCTGCTGGCGGAGATGGGGCGCGGCGAGGAGTCGCTCGCGATCCTGCGCGAGCTGACCGGCGACTTCCCGCGCTACGCGCCGGGCTGGTTCAACCTCGCCGTGGCCGAGCTGCGCGCGGGCCGGACGACGGCAGCGCGGCGCGCCCTGGAGCGGGCGGCCGCGCTGCCGGATCTCACGGCCTCGCAGCGCGATCAGATCGCCGCGCTGCAGGCGCGTCTGCGTTGACTACTTCGGCAAGTCGGGCTCCGGCTGGTCCGGCGGCGCGACCGGCCGGATCTGGTTCTCGCCGATCTGGCGACTGCGGTCGAGCAGCGTCGCCTGGCGCACGACGAGCGAGGCGCCGTAGCGCTGACCGGCGATCAGCACGAGGCGGCCCGAGCGCGGATCGGTCTCCTTGCCGCCGACCTCCTCGCGCCAGACCACGTCGCGCGGGACGCTCAGCTGGGTGCCGTCGCGCAGCTGCCAGGTGCCGTGCCGGTCCCGCTGCAGGACGCCGGTGGTGAACGTCAGCGGCGGCTGGTTGGTCAGCTTCGCGGTCTGGGGCCGCGTGGGCAGTCGGAGGCCGAGCGTGTCGCCCGCGACCGCCGACAGGGCCACCGCGACCACCAGCGCTCCTGCGAGCACCAGCAGGGGACGGATGGATCGGGGATGTCGTTCTCGCATGTCCTGCTCTCCTTCCGGGGGCGCCGGTCGACCGGCGCC
>WJIQ01000071.1 GCA_014730255.1 bacterium
CATCGTCGTGGACGACGTCCCCGATGATCAGGGCGACCACCTGACCGTCACCTGGCCGGCGTTCACCGGCGAGACCGACGGATCGGTCCTCTCGTACCGTGTCGAGCGCTCGGACCTGGACTTCGCGTGGCCGTACGACGACTGGGTCGAGGTGACGACGGTCGCCGCCGACCAGTCGGCCGTCTACACCGTCGAGGCGATCGTCGACAGCACCTACGTGATCGACGAGAGCTGGCCGTTCTACGTCTTCCGTGTCGTCGGCCTCGGGGACGGCGATCCGCAGCTCTCGAACACCAACCGTGGCCTGGCCATCGACGACATCGCGCCCCCGTCGCCGGGCCTCAG
Organism: bacterium; assembly: GCA_014730255.1. Classification (GTDB taxonomy): domain Bacteria; phylum Krumholzibacteriota; class Krumholzibacteriia; order LZORAL124-64-63; family LZORAL124-64-63; genus Glo-17. Next base: position 346 of record WJIQ01000071.1, read on the forward strand.
CCTGTCCGAATCGGCCGGCGGCCGCCTCCTGATCGTCGACCCGTCCGGCCTGGACACGGTGGCGGACTTCGACCAGATCTGCGTGTTCCGGGGCGGCTGGAACCGCCCGGGACAGACGTTCTTCCCCATCGAGGCCACCCTCTGGGACGAGGCGTCGCTGACGCACGACTGCGCCACGATCATCACCGCCTGCACCGACATGATCGCGGCCCCGACCATCTTCTACGAGTGCCACCTCAACCACTTCTACTACCTCGCGCGCTGCAGGGACGTGCATGGCAACTGGAGCGCCGACACCGACTCGCTCTACAGCGAGTTCCCGACCGGCGTCGACGACCTGCCGGCCCCCGTCGCCACGCGTCTGCACCAGAACCGCCCGAACCCCTTCAATCCGGCCACGACCATCGAGTACTCGCTGGCCACGCCCGGTCCGGTGGAACTGGCGATCTACGACCTCGGCGGCCGGCGCGTCTGCACGCTGGTCTCGGAGGAACGGCAAGCGTCGGGGATTCACCGGGTGACCTGGAGAGGGCGCGATCAGCGCGATCGCGCGGTGGCCTCGGGCACGTACGTCTGCCTGCTTCGCGCAGGGGACCTGGTCGAGAGCCGGCGGATGGTGTTGTTGCGTTAGGGGGGGTGTGGATCCGGAGGTGTTCGGTATCGGCATCGGGGCTGATGTCATCGTGCACGTGGGCGTGGGGTCCTCGTGACAGGCGAGGCCGCGAACGATCGAGGTCTCGATGGTTCGCGGCCCGCACCACCAGGCCGCCGAGCCGGCCCGGTCAGCGTCGGGTCTGCACCGCCGCCCCCTCCGCATAGACCAGCGCCGCCCCCTGGTGCGCGGTCAGGGTCACCGCCCCCGCGGTCGCGAGGATCAGCAGGACGGCGGCCGCGTGGGCCAGGCGCCGCCACGACGGCCGCCCGGGCCGGGTGTTCCGGGCGAGCCACCAGAGCAACAGGTCGACGCCGAGCAGCACGGAGGCGAGCACCGCGGTCGCGGTCCCCAGGTTCTCGTGGTCCTCGAGCAGCGGGGCATTGGGCACGTCGCGGCCGATGGCCTGGTCGGCCAGATCGCCCGACCACACCGCCATCCAGGCGCCCACCGTCCCGGCGGCGAGCAGCACGGTCGCCGCCGGTCGCAGGAACGCGAGCCGGTCACGCCCGGGCGTGACCAGCGCGACCAGCCACGCCACGGCGCCGGTCAACAGCAGGGCGATGGGAAAGTGCACGACCATCGGATGCAGCAGCTCGATACGCCAGAGCGTGTCGAGCGCCTCCAGCGAGGCCGGCGAGGCGAACCAGCTCAAGGCAGGTTATCGACCTTCTGCGGCGTGTTGCGGTTGCCGTCGCGCGAGACGGTCACGCGAACCTCGGTACCGGCGGCCAGCACGTCGAACTCCACCGGCTGGCCATCCCTGGTCAGCTCGGTGTCGTCGGTGAAGTAGAGCTCGAGCTTCCGTTCATCGGCCATGGCCCGAGGCTCGAGGGTTTCCGCTGACAACGACGCCTCCGACATGGGCTCCTCCCGTGCGTCGGTGTATGCCTGATTGTTCAAGCAGCCATGGCGTACACTCCCCACCAGGGGGTTGGGGGGCGATCCGCGGGATGTGTGAGAAGTACCCCCGGGGGGAGCTGTACGGTAAGCGTACATCCGTCTGAACCGTTGGGCCTGCGTGGGCCATGAAGTGTGCTGACCGCGACTCGATCTGACAGCTACCCCTTCCACGGCTCGCCAGGTAACCTCGAAACAAGCTCTCTGAGCACGATCTCGGCCGCCTCGGCTGGGTCGTAGGCGAGGCCCGCCGCGACAAGCGGCCGCATATCCTGCCGAAACGCATCCGAGGCGAGCTTGTCTGCCAGGTTCGCCTCGAACTCGGCTCGCGAGACCGCCAGACCGTCGTTCGCCATGTAACGTTGAAAGCACTCGACAACCCTCGCGCTCGAGACTCCTCTGTCTCGCAGTGCGATCCACAGGTCGAAGAGATCCCGTCCCTTCTTGCGCTGCAACAACGCCCGCATCTTGGTCCCCAGTAGCTCATCGAGCTGATAGACGGGAAGCACCGCGGTCCCGCGGAACCAGGGATTGTCGACCCCGAACGGCATGCTTTCCAGCGGCAGCACGGCGAAGTGCTCGCGAGTGTTGATCTCGATCTTCACACGCATCGTCGTGCTGGGAGCGAAGGTCGTCTCGAACCGGTAGACCAGTGTGAAACGACTCCGACCTTGCTTCCACGTGGGCTTCCCTGGCCACCAGTCGAGTGTCTCGCGAATCGTGTCGACCAGCTCGCCGATGGGACCGGCGTCGCGCTGAACGAGATCGATGTCTTCGGAGTAACGTCGGCCGGCGCCGATGAACAACTTGTGCAGGGCCGTGCCGCCGCGAAAGACGGCCTGCGCCGCGACGGCTTCCGCCGAGAACATCGAGACCAGCGCGCGCGAGAGCACCAGATCCTGTTCGACCTGTTCGTTGCTGGGCCACGGCGCACGCGTCCGCCAGGCGGTGATACTGGCGCGCGGAATCAAGCCTCGAGATCCAGCTCGGCATTGATGTGAATACGCCAGCGCTGATTGATCTCACCCTGCGCCGGCCCCCCAGAGAGCAACGGAACAACCCGCGGCCGCTGGATCTCCAACCAATCTGCCATTGGAGCGGCAAGGTCCCGCGCGCCCACCGCCTCCAGCAGATACCCGAGCCGCTGAACATCCGGCAGCTTCACCAGGTTCGCGACCTCGACCAGCTCCCGGCCGTCGATCCGCTCGGCCATCTCCCCGAGCACGGTCGCCATGTTCTGCAACTGCCCGGCCGCCAAGGGGTAGCGGACCAGATCGAACGCCGCAGTCTCGGACGTGGCCACCCGCATCGTACCGGTCTCGGTCTGCATGATCGTCGTCGGCATCGGCTCCACCTTGCGGCTCGTCGAGAACCGGATGGTGACCTTGCCCACCCGCACCTCGCGCGTCGGCTTGCTGGTCACCACCTGGAAGATCATGGGCTGCTGATGCGAGGCGCCGTGGAGCGTCGCGGCGCTGAGCACGCCCACGTAGTAGGGCTGGTCGAGGTGCCGCATCAGCGCGTCGATGAACCAGCTAGCAGGAGGCGCGCCCGTTGCGCGGTACTCGGGTGGAACGATCACGTAGAAGCCGCGGCGAGGGGCGACGATCTTTCCCTTCTCCTTGAGACGTCGCAGGGCGGTCTGGGTGGCGATGAACGATCGCCCGGTCTCGGACTCGGCGTCCTTGCGCGTGAAGGTATATCGGCCGCGGGATTGGAGTTGCTCGATCCAGTCCGACATGGTGGTGCGGGGGGGCATGTCGGGGCCTTCCGTGAATGGATGGCGTGCGAAGTGTTTTGTAAAGTTAGCGATATACGCTAATTATTGCAAACGAAAAGATTATTGGCCTCTTGCGTGTATACGTCGTCGAACCCGCATATCGTACCAACTGGCACGAACACCCGATGCGTACACGGATGTGGTAGGTCGCCTCGAGTTGACGTCCGAGGGCCATGAGTCGCTGATCGGGATGCCATCGATGAAGGGGGCCGATACTGACGGTGTATGTAGCAACGGCGTACACTCCCCACCGGGAGGTTGTTGGGGGTCGATCCGCTGGATGTGTGAGAAGTGTTCCCCGGGCGGCACTGTACGCCAATCGTACACCCCCCCAGCGCCCCCTACCTTACCAGCTGCACCTTCCGACTGACCCCGACCTCACCCCCGGCATCCAGCCGCACCAGGTACACCCCGCTCGGCACCGCCCGCCCCCGCTCGTCCACCCCATCCCACACCACGTCCTGCTCGCCCGCCAGGAACACGCCGCGGGCCAGCGTCCGCACCTTGCGCCCGGTCACGTCGAACACCGCCCGCGCCCGATTCGCCTCGATCATCCGCCGCACGATCGCCAGCGTCCGCTCGTTCCCCGGCCCCCGGTCGATGAAGTCGCCCACGAACACGGCGGTCGTCCCATCGGGCGGCATGTAGCTGGCGTCGCCGTCGTGGC
>WJIQ01000339.1 GCA_014730255.1 bacterium
GAAGGTGATGGCGCTGGTGCCCGGCCCGCCGCCCAGGTCGAGCATGCGGCGGCACTGTCCGGTCTCCGGCAACGCGTCGGCCACCTCCTCGCTCGACCGGCGCGAGATGTCCTTCATGCCGCAGATGAACGCCCGCAGCGACCGCTCGCTGCGCGGCTCCGTGCGGTCGCGGGCGGGGTTGCCCGTCCGGGCGACGTCGGCCAGCTTCACCCACCGCTCGAGCAGGTGGAAATGGTGGTCGAGGATGCTGTGCATGGTCTCCGGGCCGTCGGGATCGAGCATCGGCCGGTACTCCTGGCGCAGGGCGAACGTGCCCGGCGAGGTCTGGTCGAGGATCCCCTGTCCGGCCAGCGCGCACAGGATGCGGTCGAGCGCCCGCGGGTCGAGGTCCAGCTCGTGGGCGAGGTCGGTCACGGTCTGCGGCTCGCCCGCGAGGGCGCCGAAGATGCCCAGGTGGTTGGCGGTGAGCAGGATCACCGCGTCCTGGTAGCCGGCGGACAGGCGGTCGAGGGTGGCGCGGGGGTCGGTCATGCAGGCTCCTCGTCGTGGTCGCGGGGCTCGGGTCGGTCAGCGGGCGAGCACTCGATCAACGGACCAGCACCAGGCGGGCGGTCGCGACGCGCCGCTCGGTCTGTAACCGGGCAAGGTAATGCCCCGACGGCAGGGCGCGACCCGCCGCGTCGCGGCCGTCCCAGACGACGGTGTGCCGGCCGGCGGCGAACGGACCACGGCGCAGCTCGGCCACGCGGCGTCCGGCCGCGTCGTACACCACGAGCGAGGCGGACCCGGCCCGCGCGAGGGTGAAGGCGAGGGTGACGCGGGGGTTGAAGGGGTTGGGGTAGGCGGTCAGGCCGGCGGCCAGGCCGGCGGGCGGCGTGTCGTCGTCGCTGCCGTCGTCGGCCGGCGGCTCGATGGCCACCGTGTCGTCGCAGTGATGGGGCAGCAGGATCAGGCCGGCGTCGGTGGCCGCCGCATGCAGCGCGCCCTCGGTCATCGCCAGGACGAACGCCGAGTCGGGCAGGAAGGTCTCGCCGATCACCACCGGCGCCGTGGGATCGGAGACGTCGATCACGTAGAGGTAACCGAGGAACGTGCTCAGGTAGACCACGTCGCCGCGCGCCTGCACCCCGTGCGCGATGTCGGGCACGTACAGGCCGCCGAGCAGCTCCATGTTCGCCGGATCGGCCGCGTCGAGGATCACCAGGCGGTACGGGTCGCCCTGCTTGACCGTGGCGTAGACCCGGTCCCCGTCCACGGCGAAGCCGTTGACCCCGCGGCCGGCCAGGGGGAACTCGCCGGCGAACGCCGGCAGCGTGGGGTCGGCGAGGCCGAAGATCTGGATGTAGCCATCGCCGAACGACCCGGTGCCGACCAGCAGGTGCTGGCCGACGCGCGCGAGCTGCTGGGCGAAGGGCCGCGTGGGCAGCTCGGCGACGAGGTCGGGCTGCGTCGGCCGCGAGACGTCGACCACGAAGAGGCCGCCGTAGAGGAAGTCGGCCAGGTAGACCAGGTCGCCGGCGGGCAGGGCGCCGCTGGGAAAGCCGTCGAACGCCAGCTCGCCCAGCTGCACGGGCGCATCGGGGTCGGCGACGTCGATCACCAGCAGGTTGCCGTAGCCGGTGCCGGCGGTGGTCAGGTAGGCGACCTCGCCCTCGGCGGCCACGCGGCTGGTGGTGCCCGTGAACGCGAGCTCGCCGCGGACGACCGGCGCGGTGGGGTCGGTGTGGTCGACCACGGTGAGGTCCTCGGCCCCGACCAGGGTGAACGGACCGGTGGTGGCCACGCCGAAGACCACGCCCTCGACCGGCGTGCGGCTGAGCGTGGGCGGCGAGATCGGCGGATCGATGTCGTAGAGGTCGAGACCCGCGTCGCCCGCGGGCAGATAGGCCAGACCGGCGGCGAGCGCGACGGAGATGGGCTCGCGCAGCGTGCTGACGCGGCCGACCACGAACGGCTGGTCGGGCAGGGCGACGTCGACCACGGCCAGGCCGAGGCTGGCGACGAACGCCAGGCCGTCGTCGCGCCGGACCACGTCGCGGGCCTCGCCCAGCAGCGGCAGGGTGGCCGTGATCTGCGGCGCCGACGGCACCGTGGCGTCGATCACCACGAGCCCCTGCGACCGGGCCGCCGCCAGCACCGTGCCGCCCTCGAGGTCGACCGCGACCGCGGCGTCGTCGGTGCCCACCGCGCCGAGTGCCCGCGGCTGCTGCGGCACGGCGAGGTCGACCATCAATACGCCCGCCTGGTCGCCGGCCACGGCCACCAGGTCGCCGTCGACCGCCACCCCGCGGGCGATGCCCGGCGTGGCGAGCGAGCCGACCACCACGGGCGCGGCCGGGTTGCCGACGTCGACGACGAGCAGGCCGGCGTGGCCGGCGGCCACCAGCATGAGGTGGCCGCGCACGGCGAAGTCGAGGGCGTCGCCGCCGTCGATCGCGAGCGTGGCGACCAGGGCCGGCGACGTCGGCACGGCGAGGTCGTAGATCAGCAGCTCGGAGTCGATGTTGCCGACGTAGGCGTGGCCCTCGTGGACGGTGAGCCATAGCGCGGTGCCCGCCGCCGGGTCGGTGAAGACGACCGCGGGCTCGGTGGGCTCGGCCAGGTCGAGCACCGCGAACCCGGCGCCGCCGTTGGCGAGGTAGCCGTGATCGCCAAGGAGGGCGAGGTCGCGGGCCGAGCCACCGGTGGGCACCGCGCCGAGCCACCGCAGATGGTCGGCGTAGTCGACGCAGTCGGGCTGGGCGACGGCGGCGGTGGCGAAAAGGACGCCGAGCAGGACGGTGAGCAGGACGGTGAGCAGGACGCCGAGCGGGATGGCGCGGGCCGGGCGGGGGCCCCCGGGGGACCCTGGGCGGGCGAGCGGATGGGACACGGCGATCCTCCCTGGTGGGTGGCGGGGGGATGGTACCACACCAATGAAGGGTGGATCTGTCGGATTCGTGATCTCGGAGGCATCAACGGCCAGCTACCCGTCATGGTTCCCTCGTCGCTCGCCATGAATCGAGTCGACGCGACCCCGTCCCCCGCTATAATGGCTCCATGCGCGAGCCAATCGAAACGACCCGGTACTTCTTCGTTGATGAATCAGGCGATACGACGTTCTTCGATCGATATGGGAACCCGATCATCGGTGAAGGTGGGTGTTCGGCGTATCTGTTGATTGGCTACATTCGCACCGAAGAGCCTGACGTGATCCGACGAGCTCTGGCTTCGCTCCGTTCAGAGCTGGCTGCCGACCCGCTCTATAATCGCATTCCTTCGTTCACGAAGACGGCTGTTGCTTTTCATGCCAAGGATGACAGCCCGGAAGTCAGAAGTGAGGTCTTCAAGCTACTACGCAAGCTTCCGCTGCGGGCACAGTTCATCTTCGCGCGTAAGAGACTCAAGACCTTCAAGAACACGTTTCATTCCAAGGAAAGCGCGTTCTACGATCACCTCGTGACACATCTGTTCAAGCGATCACTGCACCTGGCGACCGAGAATCACATCTATTTCGAGAAACGTGGCTCCAGACCTCGCCAGATTCCCCTGAACGAGGCGGTCGAGCGAGCGGCGGAATCGTTTCGCGAGATGTACA
>WJIQ01000072.1 GCA_014730255.1 bacterium
GCATACCCGGGGTCGAGCTCGACGTGCGGCGGCCCGACGGGACCGCCTGCCGTGTCGGAGAGGTCGGCGAGGTCGTCGCCCGTGGCGAGAACATCATGCAGGGCTACTGGAACGACCCCGAGGAGACGGCGAAGGTGCTCCGCGACGGCGCCCTCCACACCGGCGATCTCGGCAAGCGCGATGACGACGGCTACGTCTGGCTGGTCGACCGCATCAAGAACATGATCAAGGCCGGCGCCAACCGGGTGAGCGCCCGCGAGGTCGAGGAGGTGATCGCCGAGGTCGACGCGGTCCAGGAGGCCAGCGTCGTCGGCGTGCCCGACGAGATGATGGGCGAGGCGATCGAGGCCTACGTGGTGATCAGGCCGGGCGCGGCCTACTCCGAGAACGAGGTACTGCAGCACTGCCGCGAGAATCTGGCGCTCTACAAGCTGCCGCGTGCGATCCACGTCATCTCGGCCATGCCGAAGAACGCCGCCGGCAAGGTGGTCAAGCGCGAGCTCGAACCGGGCCTCTGAGCCGCCCTCCGATCTGCTGATCCCGCCGTGCGGGCCGTGACGATGTCGCGGTCCGCGCTATCTTGTGCCGGCCACCCGAACGGAGCGAGATGATGAAGATGATCTGGACCATCGTCGCCATCCTGCTGGTGATCCTGGTGATCGGCGGCATCTGGGCGAGCCGGGCCTTCTCGGCCAACATGACGCGAGCGACGGCCACCGACGCCGCCTCGATCTACGACCTGCAGCTCGAGACCCTGGCGGGCGAACCGGTGGACATGACCACCTACCGCGGCACGGTCGCCCTGGTGGTGAACACGGCCAGCAAGTGCGGCCTGACCCCGCAGTACGAGGGCCTGGAGGCGCTGCATCGCGAGCTCGCGCCCGAGGGCTTCAGCGTGCTCGGATTCCCGTCCAACGACTTCATGGGTCAGGAGCCGGGCAACCCCGAGGAGATCATGCGGTTCTGCCGCAACAACTACGACGTCACCTTCCCGCTCTTCGCCAAGAGCGAGGTCAAGGGAGACGAGCGCAGCGAGGTCTTCCAGCGCCTTTGCGCCGAGCTCGAGGAGCCGACCTGGAACTTCACGAAGTACGTCGTCGGCAAGGACGGCCGCGTGATCGCGCGCTTCGGGCCCCGGACCGCGCCGGACAATCCGCGCCTGCGCGATACGATCGAGCGCGCGCTGGCGGCCGGCTCGTAGACCGCCGCGTCGAACGCATCGCCAGCGCAGCCGGTCACAGCGCGAGGTAGACGAGCACGCCCAGCGCCGCGAGCCACAGGTTGGTGATGTTGCTGACGGTGATGTTCAGGACGGCCGAGGTCGTGCGCCCCCGGCGCAAGAGGCCGAGGCAGGAGCGGAACTCGGGCCAGCTGGTCAGCGCGGCCAGGACGAAGAAGCCGATCAGCCCCTTGGGCGCGTGGCTGGCCTCGGCGGTCAACGAGACCACCGGGTCGAGCCAGTAGCCGGCGGCCACCAGCGCGATGACGGCCGGGATCGCCGACCACCGCGGCAGCCCGCCGCCGTCGTCGACCTGGGCGGGGTCGGACGGTCGCCGCATGAACAGCAGGGCGCTAACCACCGTGGCCGCGACCAGCCAGATCACGTAGGGCGTGACCGGTTCGAGGGCGAAGAACACCGCCGCCAGCGTGGCCGTGGTCAGCAGGGTCACCGCGGTCACCAGCGTATCCCGTCGGAACACGAGCCCGAGGGTGCCGGTCACCAGCCCGGCGGCGAGCAGCATCAGCGGATTCATGAAGTTCGAGCCCAGCGGCGTGCTGGCAGCGAAGATGATGTCGTCGCCGAGCAGGCCCACCAGCAGGCAGAGCATCTCCGGCCCGTTGGTGATGAAGCCGACCACCGTGCCGAGGCCCGGGATGCTGCGCAGCGAGTCTATGATCACCTCGATCGAGCCGCCGACGGCGAACATCACCAGCATGATCAGCCCGCCGCCGAGCAGCGAACGCGGCACGTCCCCGTCGCTGATCAGGGCCGAGACCAGGAAGAAGGCGAGCACGAGCAGGCCGATCACCAGATCGAGCGGCTGCAGCAGGACGACGCCGCGGATCGCCAGACCACGCGCCGGGCGGTCGGGATCGTGGTGAAGTGGCACGGGGTTCATCGGGGCTCCTCGAGATCGGCGTCGAGCATCGGGACATACTCGCGGCGCGGGGCGCGCTTGGCAAGCCTGGACGTGGACCCGTCCGTGGGCGGCTGCTAAGCTGCGCCCACCGGTCAGGACGATCCAGCGGAGGAGCTGCCCGTGATCGACCGCGAACACCTCGCCGAGGCCGTGACGGCCATCGCCGACCATGACCCGACCGCGGGTCACGCGCTGCGCGAATTCCTGGCCACCAGCAGGCTGCGGCCCCGTCCGAACGCCGCGACGCCGACGTTCGAGCTGGACGGCACGCCGACCATCGTCCGGCGCCACCAGTGGATCCATCAGGGACGGCCGGCCCTGGTCGAGCGCCTCTTGCTGGCGTTCGGGGAGTGGCGTGAGCGGCAGAAGCATCCGGACGTCGATGGCGACGTCCAGCGCGATCGGGCCCGGCGAGACGCGCGGCGGGCGGGTCTGGAATTCGCGCTCGACCACGCCCTCGTCCAGGCGGAGGAGCGTGCGCAGGACCGGATGGCGGCCGAGCCGGCCGACGGCGATCTCGCCGCGCGCTTCACCCTGCTCGAGGACCTGCAGGGCGAGTTCCCGGGCGACGCGATGCCCTGGAACCCCCAGCACCCGGACGCCTTCTTCACTGGCGTGGTCGACGTCGACACGGCGGCGCTCTTCTGCCGCTTCCCCTTCACCCGCGACGGTCTGCTGCAGGTGGCCGACCGGAACCTGGAGTTCTTCAACCTGCACTTCGTGCTCGACCATCTGCTCAACGGCGAGCACCGCAACCTGTTCTGCTGCGCGGTCCACGGTCGCCTGGCCGGGATGATGACCGTCCAGCCGGTGGTCGAGCACGGCCGCCGCGAGCTGGAGGTCAAGTGGCTCGCCACGGCGCGGGGCGGGCCGACGGGCGAACCCGTGCGTGGGGAGTGGGTGCACCGCGGCGCCGGGGCGCTGCTGCTGGCCGGCGCCTGGCTGCTGTGGAAGCTCTACGAGCCGCGCCTGACCGGCCTGGTCGTCCAGTCGGAGGTCACGGCGGCGGATTTCTACGAGTCGCTGGGATTCACCCACGCCATGACCAACGTCTTCCACCTCGACGATCCGCGCGGCCATTTCCTGCGCAACATCGTGGCCATGGCCAACCGCATCGACGACCTGCCGATCGCCGTCCAGCGCGAGATCAGCTTCATGGTGCGGCGGCAGGCCCGCGCGCTCGTCGCCGCGGAGATGAGCAACCCCTACCCGCGGCCGGACACGGAGACGCGCCGGCTGGCCGGGTCGTTCTTCTTCGAGGAGTGCTTCCGCGCCAGCCGCTCGCGGCCGTGGGCGGGCGAGGCCGTGGCCGTGCTCGTCGAGCGCGCCCAGGGTTTGCCCTGGGGCGAGGAGCTGCTCCGCTGCGCCCACGAGTACGGCCTGGTCCAGCCCCGGGGCGCCGTCGCTCCGCGCAAGCCGCTGCTGCTGGTGATCGACGACCGCTTCGGCGGGCACCTCGAGAAGATCACGAGCTTCGAGAGCGGCAAGCGGTTGCGGGCGCTGTTGACCGTGCTCGAGGACAGCGAACTCGACGACCGCTGGCGCAAGTTGCCGCCGCGGCAGGCGACCATCGACGAGCTGCTGCTCGTGCACACCCGCGACCACGTCCAGCGGACGGTGGGCACCATCGGGCCGACCACCCAGCCCGACGGCCACGCGGTCTCCGAGACGGTCAAGGTCCAGGACACGGCCCTGTTCGCGGTCGGCGGGGTGATCGAGATGCTCGACGCGATCATGAACGGCCGGGCCGATCGGGGCTTCGCGCTGGTCCGGCCGCCCGGACATCACGCCGAGCCCGACCAGGCCATGGGGTTCTGCTTCTTCAACAACGCGGCCATCGGCGCGCGCTACCTGCAGCGCGCGCACGGCCTGGAGCGCATCCTGCTCCTGGACGTCGATGCGCATCACGGCAACGGCACCCAGAGCGCCTTCTGGGACGATCCCGGCGTGCTCTACGTCTCGATCCACCGCGACGGCGCCTATCCGTTCACCGGCTCGGTCAGCGATACCGGTGGCGGCGCGGGCCGCGGCCACACCATCAACGTGCCCATCGATCGTCGCGTGGGTAACCGGGAGTACGCCCGCCTGCTCGCCGGCCTGGTCGAGCCCATCGCGCACCAGTACCGACCGCAGTTCGTGCTGGTCAGCTGCGGCTTCGACATGTGCCGGCAGGATCCGCTGGGCCAGCTCCTGCTGACCGACGTCGGCTACCGGCTGATCGCCGACATCACCGTGCGGCTGGCGCAGGACCTGTGCGGCGGCAAGCTGGCCTACGTGCTCGAGGGCGGGTACAGCGTCGAGGGGATCAAGGCGGCGGGCAGCCGGGTGATCCGCCGCCTGGCGGGCCTCGACGCGGTCGACGACGAGGAGATCGATCGGATCCGGGAGGAGGGGCTGCGGGGCGTGCCCGGCATCGAGCCGGTGTGCACGGTCCAGCGGGAGTTCTGGCGGCTGTAAACGGCCCTCGCGGCGTCGGTTGTCAGGCGGGGGCCCGTCGTGTAAGATCGCTGGTGCAGGGACGATACCGAATCCGATGCCCGGAGGCCATCATGACGCACCATCCGGTCCTGAGCTACACCGTCGAGCATCATCCGGAGCCGACCACGCAGCTGGTCGTGCTGAAGGGCAAGCTCGTCGGCTCCCCCGAGGCGTACCGGCTCCTCGAGGAGACCCGCGACCGCATCCAGGAGGGGCAGACCCGCGTGTGCCTGGTCATGGACGGCGTCAGCATGATCAACAGCAGCGGCGCCGGCGTGATCGCCGCGATGTACATGTCCGCCCGTCGTCAGGACGGCCGCCTGATCCTCGCCGGGGTCGAGGAACGCAGCCGCAAGGTGCTGGAATTCATGCACCTCAATGACTTCGTGCAGATCGTCGACACGATCGGCGATGCCGCCGACGCCTGACCCGGGCTACACCAGCAGCCCGCCCCGCTGGTAGATCTCCAGCTGCACCTCGCTGAACGGCTCGCCCTGCGCCTCGCCGCCCGGCCAGGTGATCCGGCCGGTCGTCATGTCGACGGTGACCTCCTGCCCGTTTTCGAGGCCCCGGTCCAGCAGGTCGGCGATCATCACCGGCATGCCGGCATTGATGGCGTTGCGTTCGTAGATCGCCCCGTAGCTGCGGGCGATGATCAGCGAGACGCCGAGGGCCTGGAAGCAGTCGACCGCCTGCTGGCGCGACGAGCCGCAGCCGAAGTTCGCGCCGGTGGCCACGATGTCGCCGGGGCGCACCTTCGTGGGGAAGTCCTCCCAGCCGGGGAGATTGCCGAGGGTGTGCGGGCCCATCTGGTCGAGCTCGGTGATGGCCAGGTGGCGATTGTGGAAGATCATGTCGGTGTCGATGTTGTCCTCGGCCACGAGCCAGATGCGGCCGGTGACCGTCGTCGGCCGGTCGCCGATGGCGGCGGCGGGCCGCCCGGCCGGATCCGGGGCCGCCGCCTGCCGCACCGGAGGGGCGGGCTCGCGCGGGGCGGGGATCGCGTCGGCGCGGGCGATCACGCCGGCGACCGCGGAGGCCGCGCAGGTCGCCGGGCTCGCGAGGTAGACCTCGCCCTTGCCCTGCTTGCCGGCGAAGTTGCGATTGCCGCTGGAGACGGTGACCTCGCCGGGGCCGTTCTGGCCGATCTGGCCGGCGGCGCAACCGGCGCAGCCGGCGTTGCCGATGAGGGCGCCGGCGGCCATCAGGTCGGCGATGATCCCCTCGGCTAGCGCCCGCTCCCAGACCTTGCGGGTCGCGGGCACCACCTTCAGGACCACGCCCTCGGCGACGCGCTCGCCGCGCAGGACCGCGGCGGCGGCACGCAGGTCGTCGAGGCGGCCGTTGGTGCAGCTGCCGATGAACACCGAGTCGACCGGTGTCCCGGCGACGTCGTCGACCGCCACGCCGTCGTCCGGATGGCCCGGTCGGGCGATCATCGGCTGGAGGCCGGCGATGTCGATCTCCATGGTCTCGACGTAGCTGGCGTCGGCATCGGCGTGCACGGGTTCCCAGGGCCGGCCGCTGGCGGCGGCGCAGAAGTCGAGCACGGCCTGGTTCGGCGGGAACAGCATGATGATGCCGCCCATCTCGGTGGCCATGCTGGCGATGGTGACCCGGTCGGCGACCGTCAGCTCGTCGACGACGTCGCCGTAGACCTCGGCCGCGCAGCCCAGCAGGCCGGCCGCGCCCAGCTCGGCGGCCATCTTCAGGGCGATGTCCTTGGCCGAGGCCGACGCGGCCGGCCTGCCTCGCAGGACGACCTTCTTCGTCGGCGGCACCTTGAACCAGACCTTGCCGTGCGCCCAGGCGGCGGCGATGTCCTGGTCGCCCATCCCCTGCCCGAAGGCGCCGACGGCGCCCATGATGTTGGCGTGGCTGTCGGTGGAGACGAACGTGGCGCCGGGGCCGACCAGGCCGTCGTCGATGGCCACGTGGGTGCCGATACCCTGGTCGATGTCGCGCAGGCCGACACCGGTCCGGCGGGCGTACGTGCGGCAGAGCTGCTGGTTGGCCGCATAGCCCTGATCGCTTCCGCCCGGATTGCAGTCGAAGGTGAAGACGGTCCTGGCGGGGTCGGCCACCGAGAGGCCCGCGTTCTCGAGGTTCTTGACCACGTTGGCGCCGCCGAAGTCACGCGCGGCGCGAACGTCGATCTCCACGTCGGCGATCTGTCCCGGCTGGACCGGACCGTCGGCATGACCGGCGATGATCTTCTCGATGAGCGTCTGACCCACGGTTGGCCTCCCGGCTGGGGGTTCGGCGCGCCACGCGGCGAGCCTTGCGAGGTGCGGTCCCTACTCGTCGTCCTCGGGCTCGGTCGGAGCATGGAAGACCGGCCGGCGATTCTGCTGCCAGGCCATCAGGCTCTCGGTCGATTCCGGACTCTGCCAGCATTGCTGCTGCGCCTCGAACTCGTAGCTGAGCATGCTGGTCAGGTCGAACTGGTCGGACTGCTGGGTGGCGAGCTTCGTCAGCCGTACCAGCGGCTGCGGCAGCTGCGCCAGGCGCGCCAGCATGGCCTCGAGGGTCTCCTCGTAGGCGGCGTCCTCGAGCACGCGGTCGATGAGGCCGGCAAAGTAGGCCTCCGAGGCGGGCATGGTGCGCCCGGACCAGAGGAACTCCAGCGCCCGTCCCGGCGACAGCAGGCGAGGCAGCGTGTGGGTCAGGCCCCACTCGGGCATCAGGCCGCGCGTGAGGTCCGGCGCGGTGAAGCTGGCCGTGCTGCTGGCCAGTCGGACGTCGCCGGACATGAAGAAGCCGAGGCCGAGGCCGCGGATGTCGCCGCGCGTGGCGCAGACCACCGGCTTGGCGCACTCCTGGATCACGGTGATCATCTTGCCGGAGGTCTCCAGCCAGGTGGCCTGGTTCTCGAACCCGCCGGCGACCTGGATCTCCTCGCTCATCGTGACGTAGTCGTGGCTCAACTCGAACGCGTGCTCGCCATCGGTCACCAGGATCGCGCGCACGGCGTTGTCCTCCTGGAGGCGGAGCACGAGGTCGAGGAACTCGTCGCAGAAGTCGGACAGCCGGGGATCGCCCGGTCCGTCGAGCGTCACGCGCGCGGCCCCGTCGCGGATATCGATGCCGAAGTGCTCGTACTGCATGGGCGGTCCTTTCGTTGGTCGCTCCGGCCCCAAACATACACCCCGGCGCAGCGCGGGCAAACCCGGCCGGCCGCCGGTGGACAGGTCCGGGTCGGGACGCTATCGTGGCCGGAGCCGAGGAGGCGAAATGGACGTGCTGATGACCGGCGGGACCGGCCTGATCGGCCAGACGCTGATCCCCCTGCTGCTCGAACGCGGCGACCGGGTGACGGTGGTCACCCGCGATGCGAACCGCGTGCGCCAGACCCTGCCGACGGGGGCGGAGCCGCTCGAGGCGGATCCGGCTGTGGTCGGCCCCTGGCTCGACCACGCCACCCGGGCCGACGCCATCGTCAACCTGGTCGGCGAGAGCGTGGCCACCGGCTTCTGGACCCGTGGCAAGAAGCGCCGCCTGCGCCGCAGCCGCCTGCGGCCCACCAGCCACCTGGCCGACGTCCTGCGCGATCGCGATCCCGAACGCCCGGCGGTCCTGGTGAGCGCCTCGGCCACGGGATACTACGGCGACGGCGGCGAGCAGGCCCTGGGCGAGGCCGCCGAGCCCGGACAGGACTACCTGGCGATGCTCTGCTACGAGTGGGAGCGCAACGCCCAGCGCGCCGCCGGACCCGGCTGCCGCGTCGCCATGACGCGGTTCGGCCTGGTGCTCGCGCGCGAGGGCGGGGCGCTGGCCGCCATGCGGCCGGCGTTCGAGCGCGGCCTCGGTGGACGACTCGGCAGCGGTCGCCAGTACTGGCCCTGGGTGCACATCCAGGACGTCGCGCGGGCGATCCTGTTCGTGATCGACACGCCCGGGATCGCGGGGCCGGTCAACGTGACGGCGCCGAATCCGGCGCAGCAGCGCGAGTTCGCGCGGCTGCTCGGCGAGGCGCTGGACAGGCCGACCCGGCTGCCGGCGCCCGCCTGGGCGCTGCGGCTGGTGCTGGGGCAGAAGGCGGCGATACTCCTGGCCAGCCAGCGGGCAGTCCCCAATCGGCTCAAGACCAGCGGATTCACCTTCGAGCACGTGGAGCTGGAGCGGGCCCTGGACGACCTGATCGGTCCTCGATAGGCGCGCCAGGAGCCGGATTCGCGGCCAAATGGGAATTTTGGTCCGGCCGGACGGTGGCCTATATTGGAGCGGTCGCCGGGGCCGGGCGGCGTGGCCGCCTCGCCCGGACCCAACGTCACGAGCGCAGGAAGGTCGCCAATGGTTCCCGAGAAGTTCGCGCAGGTCCGCCAGGAAGCCGCCGCCCAGGGGATCGAGTTCGTCGATCTGAAGTCCCTCGACCTCAACGGTCGGCTGCATCATCTGTCGCTCCCGTTCGACCGCTTCACCGACGACGTCTGCCAGGAGGGCATCGGTTTCGACGGGTCGAGCTACGGGTTCCAGAAGGTCGAGAACAGCGACATGGTGCTCGTCCCGGACCTGGGCACGGCCGTCGTCGATCCCTTCCGCAAGCGGCCGACGCTGCACATGTTCGCCTCCGCGCATCTGACCGACGACCGCCGCACGCCGTTCAACCAGGACGGCCGGCACATCGCACGCCGGGCCGAGGCCGCCCTGCGCACCGTGGGGGTGGCCGACACCTCGCACTGGGGCCCGGAGTACGAGTTCTACATCTTCGAGGAGGCCGACTTCGGGTCGGACATCGCCGAGAGCTTCTTCTCGGTGCAGAGCAACGAGCGCTTCGCGGGCAATGCCTACCACGCCTGCAACCCCTTCGATCTGCACGACGACTTCCGGGACGAGGTCTGCCGGCAGATGAAGGCCTTCGGCATCCCGGTGCGCTACCATCACCACGAGGTGGGCGCGCATGGCCAGCACGAGATCGAGGGCTGGTTCGACGACCTCCTGACCACCGGCGACCACGCCGTCCTCACCAAGTACATCCTGCACAACACCGCCCACCAGCACGGCCTGAGGGTGACCTTCATGCCGAAGCCGCTGCACGAGAACGCCGGCAACGGCTTCCACCTCCACCAGTTCCTGACCAGGGACGGCCGGAACGTCTTCCACGACGAGGACGGCTATGCCAGCCTCTCGAAGACGGCCCTGAACTACGTGGGCGGCATCCTCCTGCACGCCGACGCGCTGTGCGCCTTCACCAATCCGAGCACCAACAGCTACAAGCGCCTCGTGCCAGGCTACGAGGCCCCGACGGTGCGCACCTTCGGCCGCAGCAATCGCGGCGCGGCGATCCGCATTCCCAGCTACGTCAGCGACCCTCAGCTGCGGCGGGTCGAGTACCGTCCGCCCGACTTCACCGGCAACCCGTACCTCTGCACCGCGGCGATCCTGATGGCGGGCCTCGACGGTATCATCAAGGAGATCGACCCCATCGAGCGCGGCTGGCAGCCGGCGGACGCGCCGAGCCGGGACTCGCGCAAGGATGCCGAGTTCCTGCCGCGCAGCCTCGACGACGCGCTCGACGCCCTGGAGAACGACCACCAGTTCCTGCTGCGCGAGGACGTGTTCCCCGAGGCCCTGATCCGGCGCTGGCTGGAGATCAAGCGGGACGAGATCGGCCGCATCAACCGCCGTCCGCATCCCTACGAGTTCACCATGTACTTCGATCTCTGATCCGGACCGGGATCGCCCGCGCGGTCCCTCGTTGCGAACCGGAGGCAGCCATGCACCGCTTCAGCTTGCAGACGACCAGACGCAGCGAGATGATCAACATCACCGCCGACATCGAGGCCGCCGCCCGCGCGGTCGGCGTGCAGAACGGCTCGGTACTCGTGTGGGTGCCGCACACCACGGCCGCCGTCACGATCAACGAGGGGGCCGATCCCGACGTGCCGGAGGACATGCTCCGGCGTCTGGGGACGATGGTTCCCTGGCGCGACCTGGACGACCTGCACGGCGAGGGCAACAGCGCGGCGCACCTCAAGTCGTCGCTCGTCGGTTGCAGCCAGGTCGTGGCCATCCAGGACGGCAAGGTCCGCCTCGGTACGTGGCAGGTCGTCTGGTTCTGCGAGTTTGATGGCCCGCGGCAGCGCAAGGTCGAGGTGACCGCGCTCTGACGCGCCGGGGTCGGTCAGTCCTCGCTGGGCTTCTTCCGCATTCGCTTGATCTGCCCGCGACGACGCTTGTCGTCGCGGCGCTTCGCCTTCTGGGATCGCGGCACCCGTGTCCGGCGTCGCGGCTTGCGTGGCGTCAGGGCGCGTCGTACCAGGTCGGCCAGCCGCTCGCGGGCGAGCTCGCGGTTGCGATGCTGGCTGCGCTCGGTGTCGCAGGCGACCACGAGGTCGCCGCCCTCGGTCAGGCGCGAGGCCAGGGCCGTCTCGAGGCGGGCGAGCTGGGTGTCGGTCAATGCCCGGCTCGTCCGGGCGTTCCAGCGCAGCTGCACGCGGCTCTCGGTGGTGTTGACGTGCTGGCCGCCGGGTCCGGAGGCGCGGCTCGTGGTCACGGTGAGCTCGTCGCCCGGGATCACCAGCTGGCCGGTCACCGGAAGATCGTCGGCGGAGGGCACGGCATCGCTCCTGCGGGGCTGTCGGTCGCCGACGGCGGCCGAGCTCAGAAGGTCGCGCGGGCGGCGAGCGAGACGACGGTGCGCCGGTAGCCGCGGGCGCTGGCGAACCGGCTGCGCGAGTGGCCGGCGTCGAGGCTCACGAGCCAGCGGGGCGCCAGCCGCCAGCCGACGTGACCACTGATCGCACCGACGGTGATCGCGTCCGCGCCGAGCTCCTTCTCCTGGCCGAGGCTGCCGGCCAGGCGCAGCGCCAGGCGATCGAACCGCCGTTCGGCCCGGGCCTCGAGGCTCAGGTTGCGCACCCAGTCGGGCGCCCAGTAGCCGCCCGGATACGGGATCTCGTGATCCATGTAAGTGAAGGCCGGGCCGAGGCGCACCTCCAGGGTCCCCTCGCGCCGCCAGAACAGGCGCGCCGTGCCGCGCCGGCGCCGGTTCTGGTCGGTGAAGTCGCCCTGCAGCACGGCGCCCGAGAGGGTCCAGGCGCGTCCGAGGCGCCAGTCCGCCGACAGGCTCACGAGGTCCTGTTCCAGCGCCTTGCCCAGGGCGTCCAGCGACTCGACCGTCTGGCGCCCGGCGCCGAGATCGAGGCGCAGGCGGTCGGTCACCAGCCACGTGAGCCAGGCGTCCGCGCCCCACGGCGTCCAGTCCAGGTCGCCCTCGCCGGCGATGAGCTCCCCGTCGCTGGTCATGCGGTCGAGCCAGGCGTAGGCGTGCAACTGCCAGTTGCGGGCCAGGGGGGCGACGGCGCCGAGGCCGACGCGCGGTGCGGTGACCGTCGGCCGGTCGGGCTGCGTGTACCAGGCGATGCCGGCCCGGGCCTCCAGCAGCACGTTGCTCACGTGGGTCCGCCCGCGGGCGGCCAGGCGCTGGATCGACAGGTCGTCGCTGTCCCAGATGCCGGTCCAGCGCAGATCGACCGGGGGATCGTAACCGTCGAGCATGGTCAACAGGAACCGGGTGGCCTCGCGCCGCCCGCCAGGGTCGGCGGCCTCGTCGCCTTCGAGGGCGAGCAGGACGCGGCTGCCCTCGTGCAGCCGGTTGTCCCAGATCAGCGAACGGCCCAGGCCCAGGCGCGCCGCCGCGTCGGTGGGATCCTCGGCCACCAGCTCACGGTACAGGGCGATGGCCTGCCCCTGGCGTCCGCTCCAGCTGTAGGCCAGGGCCAGACCCTTGAGGACGTCGCGATTGCGCTCGCCCGGATGACGGGCGAGGTAACGGCGGAAGTAGAAGATGGCCTTCTCGGCGTCCTCGCGCCACAGCTTCTGGTAGGCCAGCTCGTCGGCCACCGTGGGCACCAGGCGGGCGTCGCGGGCGAGCGCCTCCAGGTAGGTGCGGGCGGCCTCCTCGTGGCGGTCGCGGCCGGCCGCCTCGCGGGCGGCGGCCACGCGCTCGCGAGCCGCGTCGGGGTCGAGGACGCGCGCGGTGTCGGCCGGAGCGCCGGCGCGTGCGTCGGCGACGACCACGGGATCGGCGACGACCACGGGACCGGCGACGACGAGCGCCGCGGCCAGCGCGCCGAGCAGGATGGGCCGGCCGCGATGGCCGCGATGCCGCATCCGGGCCCTCATTCGCGCACCGGCTTCCAGAGGGTGTACTGGCGCCGCTGCCGGTTCACGCGCGCGCCGAGCGGGTGCGTGGTGACCGTGATCACGGCCATGAGGATCCAGTAGATCAGGGGGTAGAAGACCGCGGTCACGAAGTACCGTGGCAGGGTGATGTCGTACTGGCGGTCGAGCACCACCCCGGTCACGAGCTGCAGGACGCAGACCGTCGCGATGAGCATGCCCCAGAAGTTGGGGATCGGGCTCGCGCCCAGCGGCGGATGGCCCAGCGAGTAGCTGACCGTCCAGATGATGGCCAGGATCACGTAGGTGTACGCCCAGAGCACCGAGAGGTTGGCCTCCAGCAGCACCGGCCAGAACCGGCGGTGCCGCCACTTCAGGACCTCGCGCCAGTGGCGGTGCAGCACCTGGCTGAGTCCGAGCGCCCAGCGCCGGCGCTGCCGCCAGAGCCCGGTCAGGGATTGCGGCACCCGCATCCACATGATCGCCCGCGATTCGTAGCGGATGTCCCAGTGCCGTAGCTGCAGCCGCCAGGTCAGGTCGATGTCCTCGGTGGCCATCTCGGGGCTGTAGTAGCCCACGTCGGCGAGGGCCTCGCGCCGGAAGATGCCGACCACGCCGGACATGGTCATGATGCGACCCCAGACTCGCTGCGCACGCCGCATGAGCGAGATGATGCTCGCGAACTCGATGGCCTGCAGCTTCGAGAGGAAGCTGGTGCGGTTGACCACGCGGGGGTTGCCGGTCACGCCGGCCACGCGCGGGCTGCGGAAGTGCGGCACCATCTCCTTGAGGATGTCCGGATGCGGCATGGCGTCGGCGTCCATGACCATCAGGAGCTCGCCCGTGCACAGGGGGATGGCGTCGTTCAGGGCCATGGCCTTGCCCTCGTTCACGTGCTTGCGCACGAGCCGGATGCGGCCGTCGGCGGCCAGGGGTTCGAGGCGGGCCAGCGTATCGTCGGTCGAGCAATCGTCGATGACCACGACCTCGAAGTCGGGGTAGTCGACGGCGAGGATCGCCTCGACCGAGGCGATGATGTTGACCTCCTCGTTGAAGGCCGGCACCACGAAGCTGACGCGAGGATGGGTATCCATCCGGTAGAACCCGGACAGGCGCGTCTCGGCCCGCGCCTCGCGACGGCGATGGTAGAGGATGGCCGTGTAGATCCAGGTCGCACTGCTGGCGATGGGATACCAGGCGAAGTACACCAGCAGGGCCCCGTAGACCCACGTCTGCTCGAGATCGACGATCAGATCGTAGAGCATCAGCCGGACCTCCGGCCGTCGGCCACGGTGAACGTCTTGGCGCTCGCGTCGGCCGTGACGTCGACCACGCGCGCGGCGCGCAGCACGTCCAGTCCGGGGTGGGTGACGGGCCGGCCGATGGTATCGAGCTCCAGCGGCGTCGTCGCCGGGACGGGGGTCTGGCGGCGCCGGTTCGCGAATCTCCGGGCCAGCTTCAGATTGTGCCGGACCCAGAGCACGGTCAGGAGCAGGCCGGCCAGGACCACGATCGCCAGGATCACCACCGAGCGCAGCGTGTTCGGATCCGGCTGGCGCACCAGCACGACGTACCAGTAGTACCCGAACAGGCACCACATGGCGAGCGAGGCGATGATGTGCAACGCGTTGCGCATGGTCACGATCTCGATCGAATCCGGAGCGGTTCCGGTGGTCGCTCCCTCTACATCGGCGATTCTCGCTGGACATTGACACCGAAACGCTCGCACGGGGCCGACCCACGCGAGCG
Source organism: bacterium (assembly GCA_014730255.1). GTDB lineage: Bacteria > Krumholzibacteriota > Krumholzibacteriia > LZORAL124-64-63 > LZORAL124-64-63 > Glo-17. Next base: position 14,493 of record WJIQ01000072.1, read on the forward strand.
GCGCCCGGCGGCCATCGTCGCCGACCGGGATGGCGGCCATCCTAGCCTCCGCACCTCGGTCTGGAAAGCCCAGATCGCGGGGGCCGGGTTGACCGGCCCCGGGGCCGTCATTAGACTTCGGCTTCCTGTGCGGCCCGCCTCGCTCCCCGGGGCGGGCCGCGTCCGAGCCGTCGTCTCCAGACACGAGGTCGCCGACGTGAAGCTCCACGAGATCCGGGCCCGTTTCCTGCAGTTCTTCGCCGAGCGAGGCCACACCGTGGTCCCGAGCAGCACCCTGGTGCCGCAGGACGACCCGACCCTGCTGTTCACCAATGCGGGCATGAACCAGTTCAAGGCCGTCTTCACCGGCGTGGAGACCCGCGACTACAAGCGAGCGGCGAGCTGCCAGAAATGCATGCGGGTCTCGGGCAAGCACAACGACCTCGAGGAGGTCGGCAAGGACGCCCGGCACCACACGTTCTTCGAGATGCTCGGCAACTGGAGCTTCGGCGACTACTACAAGAAGGAGTCGCTGACCTGGGGCTACGAGTTCCTGGTCGACGACATGGGACTCGATCCGGCGCGGCTCTGGTACACCGTCTACAAGGACGACGACGAGGCCCACGGCATCTTCCACGACGATCTCGGCATCCCCGCCGGACGGATCCTGCGCCTGGGCGACGTCGAGCAGGGCGACGAGGAGAACTTCTGGTCCATGGGCGAGGTCGGACCGTGCGGCCCGTGCGCTGAGATCCACTTCGACCAGGGCGAGACCATGGCGTGCGACCATCCGGACGGGTGCGCCGTCGGCGTCTGCGACTGCGATCGCTGGCTCGAGCTCTGGAACCACGTCTTCATGCAGTACGACCGCGACGCGTCGGGCACGCTGACGCCGCTGCCGATGCAGAGCGTCGACACCGGCCTGGGCCTGGAGCGGCTGGCGGCCGTCCTGCAGTCGGTCGACAGCAACTACAAGACCGACCTCTTCGAGCGCCTGATCGCCTGCATGGCCGAGGCCTGCGGCCGGCAGGCCGAGGGTGACGACCGGGTCCACATGCAGGTCATCGCCGACCACGCGCGGGCGGTCGCCTTCACCCTGGCCGACGGCGCGACGCCGAGCAACGCCGACCGCGGCTACGTCATCCGCCGCATCCTGCGGCGCGCCCTGCGCCACGGCTACCTGCTCGGCATGGAGGAGCCGTTCCTCTACCGGGTGGCCGACGAGGTGATCGCGGCCATGGGCGACGCCTACCCGGAGCTCGTCGAGCAGCGCGATCGCGTGCTGACCATCTGCCGCCAGGAGGAGGAGCGGTTCCTGCGCACCCTCGGCGCGGGCATGAAGATCTACGCCGAGATGCGCGACCGGACCCGCGCGGCGGGCGGCGACCGGATCGCGGGCGAGGACGCCTTCAAGCTGCACGACACGTTCGGATTCCCCGTCGACCTCACCGCGGTCATGGCCGAGGAGGACGGTCTCGGGGTCGACCTCGACGGCTACGAGGCGTGCATGGACCGGCAGCGCGCCCAGAGCGGCCGGGAGCGCGTCTTCATGCAGGGCATCGGCGCCTGGCGCGCGCTCGGCGGCCACCGGCTCGCGAGCGAGTTCATCGGCCACGACGACCTCGAGGCCGACACCGTCGCGGTCGGCGTGCGGTCCGGTGGGGAGGACGAGCAGGGGCCGCTGGCGCACGTCCTCCTGGCGCGCTCGCCGTTCTATCCCGAGGGCGGCGGGCAGATCGGTGACCACGGCGTCCTGGTCGTCGACGGCCAGGACCTGCCCGTGCTCACGACCGTCAAGAGCGAGGAGGGGCCGGCGCTGGTGGTCCGGGGCACGGCCGACGAGCTGGCCTCGCGGCTCGACGGGGCGGCGATCACCGCCCGGGTCCTGTCCGCCCGCCGGCTGCCCACCATGCGTCATCACACGGCCACGCACCTCGTGCACGCGGCGCTGCGGCGGGTGCTCGGCGACCACGTCGAGCAGGCGGGCAGCGAGGTCACGCCGGATCGGCTGCGCTTCGACTTCCGCCACGATCGGCCGCTGACCCGCGAGCAGATCGCCCGGGTGGAGGACCTCGTGCAGCGGGCGGTGCTCGACAACCAGCCCGTGCTGCGGCGGGAAGACGTGCCGCTGGCCGAGGCCAAGTCCGCCGGCGCCATGGCCCTGTTCGGCGAGAAATACGGCGACACCGTGCGGATGATCGAGATCCCGGGCGGGCCATGCGTGGCGGCCGAGACCGGCCTCGACGACGGCGAGACCTACAGCCTCGAGCTCTGCGGCGGCACGCACGTCGACGCGACCGGGGACATCGGACACTTCCGCATCGTGAGCGAGGGCTCGGTGGCGGCGGGCGTGCGCCGCATCGAGGCCGTGGCCGGCGAGGCCGCCCTGGCCCTGGACCGCGCCGACCGGGACCTCGTCGACCGGCTGGGCGATGTCCTGCGCCGCGACGGGGAGCCGTACCTCGAGCAGATCGAGGCGCTGCGCGAGGAGCGCGATCAGCTGCGCAAGCAGCTCCAGGCCGCGCAGCAGGCGTCCGCCCGGGAGGGCCTGGAGGAGGCCCTCGCCAGCCCCCGCGAGGTCGGGGCAGTCCGGCTGGTGGTCAGCATGGTGTCGGCGGAGAATCGCGACGCGCTGCTGCAGCTGGGCGATCACGTGCGTGACAAGCTGCAGTCCGACGCCGTGGCGGTGCTCGGGGCGATGGTCGACGGCAAGGCGGCGCTGCTGGTGACGGTGACCGGTGATCTGGTCGAGAGCAAGACCCTCCACGCGGGCAACCTGGTCAAGGATCTCGCCAGCCGCGTCGGGGGACGGGGTGGCGGCCGTCCCGGCACGGCCCAGGCCGGCTTGCCCGATCGCGCCGCGCTGGATGCGGCGCTGGACGCGGCGGCCGACGTGGTCGGGGCCCAGCTCGGCTAGCCGCGGGGCAACTGCACTGCCAGCAGGACCTGGTCGCGGGCGAGCAGCTCGGCGTCGCCGAACTCGAGCACCGGCACCGGATCGGGAAGCGGCCCCAGCGCGGCCTGCAGACGCTTGCCGACGGCGTCCCACTCGCTGGCCGCCACGTAGACCGTCTTGCCGTCCACGAGCGCCTGGCGGGCCGCGGCAACGGCCTTCCGGAGGACCGTCTGCCCGGGGTCGCCGCGGTCGGACCACTGGCCCGGGATCCCGTGCACGTCGCGGTCGGGGCGGAAGTAGATGGCGGTTTGCCAGACCCGATCCTCCTGCAGGATCACGACGTCGCCCTCGTCGACCATGCGTGCGAGGAAGACCACGAGGGGCTGGCGCGCGTCGGCGTGGCGATGCCGGGGCAGGATCCCGCCGGCGAGGTTGTAGCCGAACAGCAGGGCCGTCATGAGCAACGGTACGGCCACGGCCAGGCGCGGCCATCGGCCAGCCGGCGCGGACCAGCCGACGGCCGCGAGGGCGAGCAGCCCCGGCAGCACCGGGGCCCAGAACTTGCGGTTGGCCGGCTCCCACCAGCCGGCGAAGAGTGCGGCGATGATCACGAGCACCGCGACGTTCAGCAGGGCGCGGCGCCCCGACGGGTCGGCGGCCCGGCCGGCCGGCTTCAGACGCAGCAGCCCGACCCCGACCGTGACCGCGACGATGGCGAACGGCAGCAGGCGCGCGGCGAGCTGCGGGTCGGCGGGGCGCTGCCCGAAGACGTAGGGCTTGAGCGGCGCGCCGGTCAGGATGCTCGAGGCGAGGCCCCGGGGAACGTCGGTGGAGAAGAGCAGGGCGAACGATCCGCACCGTCCGGCGAACTCGTCGGTGTACCCGGTGAACCACTGCCACAGGTCGGCGGGGGCCAGGCTGCCGGTGGCCACCGCGCCGGAGGCGACGTAGAGGGCCAGGACCGTCGCGCCGGCCGCGCCCAGGGTCAGCGCACCGAGCGTCCAGCGCTCGCCAGGCCGTCCCTCGCGAGCCAGCATGACGGCCACGGGGGGGGCCCAGAGCACGAGCGCCTGATGCACGAGGACGGCCACCGTCACCGTCCCGGCCAGCTCGAGGGCGGTGCGCCGGGTAGGGCGGGGTCCCTGCGGCAAGCGGACCGCCCACCAGAGCAGGAGGGTGGCCATCAGCAGGTACATCGGGACGCCCTCGGCCTGCGTCGACTGCTGCCAGGGCAGGTACGCCAGCGCCAGGGCCAGCCACCAGACCGGCGCCGACCACCGCCCGGGCACCAGCCTGCGGAGCAGGCGCCAGAACGCCGCGAGGGCGGCCAGCGTGACCCCGACGTTGAAGACCTGCAGCGGCAGGACGGCCCGCCCGGGCCATTCGAACCACGCCCAGATCGACCAGACCGCGCGCAGCACCGGCTGCATGAGCAGATGGTGCGGATGCAGGAGCCGGGGGCCCGCCCCGAACTCGGTGTCCCAGAGGTAGTACAGGCTGTCGATGGTGAACTGCTGCTGACGGGTGATCAGGTAGAGGGCCGCGACGGCCGCGAGGCCGACGAGCGAGACGGGCAGGGGAATCGGGGATCGAGCGGACGACGCTTGCACGGAGGCGACTCTTCGGCTGTGGTCTCGCGAACGGGACGGGCTCTCGACCGCGCGCGACGGTAGCATGTCGCCGCGCCCGCCTCCACACCAATGTCGCGCCGGGTCAACGCCCCGGCGGTGGCGGGTCCGGCGGCAGCATGGGACCGGCCACCGACTGGCGGACCTGCGGCCCCCGCAGGATGCCGACCAGGGCCAGGGCGAACTCGAGCGCCGTGCCCGGCCCGCGGCTGGTCACCAGTGGCCCGTCCATGACGACACGGTCCTCGCGCCGCGTCCGGGGGTCGAGATGCTCGAGGAA
>WJIQ01000340.1 GCA_014730255.1 bacterium
TGCTCGGCCGAGCGCATGTGATCGCTGATGCCGAGGTACTCGAGCCCGAGGTCGCGGGCGGTCTCCACCATGCGCCGCAGCGAGTGCGCGCCATCGGCGTAGCGGGTGTGCGAGTGCAGCAGCCCGCGCACGTCGCAGGGCCGAACCAGGCCTGAAGTCGGTTGATCGCCGGTCACGAAGATGTCCTCACCGCTGGTGTGTCGTGGGCCCGGGGCAGGGGCTTACGCTGGACATCAAAAGTCAGGAACCGCGCCACCGCAACGGCGGTGGCGCGGTTTCTCGCGGCGGCTCGGGCGTGGTCCTAGAAGGCGCCCCAGGTCTGCTTGCCGGGCAGCCAGTGGCTGGGCAGGATCAGGCGCAGCATGCCGGCGAACTTCCGGGCCCGCCGCACGTCGGCCTCGCTCTCGGCGGCGACCTCGTCGAGCCGGTCGCCGAACGACTCGGCGAAGAACTCGCGGGCCGCCTCGCTGCGCGCCTCCTGGCTCTCGAACTGCTGCCGGATGGCCTCCAGCTCGCCGTGGTCCAGGAACGTGCCGGCGCAGCCGGGGCACTCGTCGATCTCGATCTCGCGGCGCACGCTCACGTGGTGACGCATCATCACCATGCCCTCGCAGCGCGGGCAGGAGCGGCGCGCGCCGGTGTCCATGACCGGGGCGGGGTCGGCCGGCCCGTCCAGGAGCATGGAGTCGACCGACTCGAACTGCTCGTCGACCTTGTCGAGCTCGAAGTTGTCGAACCACAGACCACCGCAGCCGTCGCGGCAGACGTCGATGGTGACGCCGTTGACGGTGTGCTCGCTCATCGGGTTGTTGCAGGCCGGACAGTTCACGGAAGACCTCCCCACGGGGAATCGTTCACACGGGCGCACGGGGCGCCGGGACGTCTCCGGTATCGGCCGGACGGGACGGGGACTTGAGGGCGGGGTCGCACCGGCACGGTGCCGGCCGCGATCGGCCGCGGAAGATCAGCGCCGGCGACGCTCGACCGCCTCGGCGAGCGTCCTGGCGAGCCGCTCCATCTCCTCGACCGCCTTGATCTTCTCGGCCAGAGGCAGGGCCCGGAAGCGCCGCATCTGCTCGCGGCGGGACGATTCCCGGTCGGCGGGCCAGGCGGAGTCGTCGTGCAGATCGTGCGGGCGGGTCATCGCTCGTCGGCTCCGTCGTCCTCGTCATCGCCGAGCAGCCGCAGATGGCGCGCGTCGTCGAGATCGATCGCCCGGCCAGCCTCTTCCTTCATGGCGATCAGCGTCGGAAGATCGACGATCCGCACCTCGACACCATGGACGTCGGCGACGACCGCGTTCTCGTAGGTCGTCTCGAAGTCGAAGGGCTCCTCGACGAAGACGTCGACCGGAGTGGCCCGATAACTGTCCGAGTGGAAATTCAGCACGGTCATGTTCTTGTGGTCGATCCAGGAACGACGCATCGCGGGATCCGCAAAACCCTCCGCGGTCACCGGCACGAGCGGCCGATACCCCAGGGTCGCAAGCGCCTCGAAGACGCGCCGCACGTTGTCGCGCTGCAGATCGACCACCAGATCCATATCGTGGGTCATCCGACCGTGGCCATGAGCGACGACGGCCATGCCACCGACCAGGATACACCGCGCGCCGGCGACGTTGAGCGCTCGCATGACAGCTTCGAAGCTCTGCAGTTCCATGGCGTTCCCCGATGGTGGGCCGAGCACCCGCAGACGCCCGCCAGGACGTCGTCGCGACGATGTTAGTCCCAGGTGTCAGCGCGGTCAACGCAGGACGGTCCGGAAGGAACACTCAGATCGTGATGACCTTGCCCGCCTCCCACTGCGTGGTCTGGATCTCCCGCATGTTGCTGACCTCGCCCACGACCAGCCGGTCCTCCAGCTCGAGGAAGGCCAGGCAGGTGCCGCAGACCAGCAGCCGGGTGCCGCGCCCGGCCAGGTCGGCCAGCGATTCGAGCACGGGCGAGCCCTCGCAGGCCAGGCGCGCGCCCTCGGCATAGAAGCAGATCGCCGCCGGCACGCGGTCGTCGAGATCGAGCAGGTCGAGGTAGCTGGTCACCAGCTTGCGGGACAGCCCGGGGTCGGCCTGTCCCATGCCGTCGCGGGTCACGAGGATCACGGTGTCGGTCATCGGTCGTCTCCGGCAGGTCGGGGTGCGGCGACCGCGTGGTCGGCCTGGTCGGCGTCGGTCCAGGGCACGAACGCGAGCATGGTCTCGGGATAGCGGTCGGTCATCAGCAGGAAGCCGCGGCCGTCGAGCCGCACCAGGGCCTCCCAGTTGCGGGCCGGCGCGCCGGGATCGTGGCGCAGGTCCAGCGGCGGGCGGCCGCTGCGCACGACCCCGTCGGGGCCGAGCCGTAGCTCGAGCAGGTGCTCCACGGGGACGGTGGGCACCACCGGCGGGGCGAGCGTGCGCCCCTCGCCGGGGAAGAAGTAGTTCATCACCCAGAACGTGCCGTCGGGCCTTGCGCGGCAGGCGTCGGTGATGCGGTACTCGACGTGCTCGATGGGACGGGTGCCCTGGTAGGCCAGCTCGAAGTCGAAGAGCGCCACGTGGGCACCGGGATTGACGTGCACGCCGTTGGCCTCGAAGAGGACGGCCACGCGGTCGCCCGTGATCACCAGCGCCTCCTGGGACATGTTGTCGACCATGGTCGGCACCGGGATCGGCGCGACCCGCTCGGTGTCGAGATCGAGCCGCGGTTCGGTCGCGGTCGGACGCAGGCGTCCGCGCAGGAGGTAGCCGGCCATGCGGTCGTTCACGCGCGCCTCGACCGCCACGAACACGGTGTCGCCGACGGCGACCACGGCCTCGATGCCGTCCCAGCCGGGCAGGCTGGCGATCAGGTCGGGCGCGTGCAGCACCGCCCGCCGCGGCACGAGCGGCCGCGTGGCGGGGTCGTCGATGGCCGCCACGACCTCCGCGCGGTCGAGCACGAAGAGGCCCAGCTCGCCGCGCCGGTCGCCGTAGCGCTCGGGGTGCTGCGGCATGAGCACCAGGCGGTCGCCGCACCAGCACATGGCCGAGATCTCGGCGTCCGACGCGGCGGCCGGTCCGTCCAGCGGCAGCACCTCCACCGGCACAGCCCGCGGCGGCTGCTTGGTGACCGGCAGCGTCGCCTCGCGCGGCCCGCACGCCGCGAGCAGCAGCGGCAAAGCCAGGCCGAGCATCAGGGCATCGATGGTGCGGGTGGTCGCGGCCATGGTTCGGTCGTCCCGGGTCGTCTCGGTCGGTCCGTCGGTCCAGTCCGTGTGTCAGTACAGCTCGTACCGGGCGACCACCCCGTCGAGGCCGCCGTTGCGCAGCGGCTTCTTCCAGGACGGCCTCAGCCCGATGCTCTTCAGCCAGCGGCGGTCGCCGAAGTAGACGCACGCCTCGCTGCTCGCGCACCGGAACTTGAGCCAGTCGCCCAGCTCCTTGTAGAAGGTCGCCAGATCGTCGCCGCGCCGCATCCTCACGCCGTAGGGCGGGTTGACCACGATGGTGGTCTCGCGCAGCCCCTCGTGGGCGCGGAAGTCCCGTCGGGCGACCTGCACGCGCTCGCCACCGGGCAGGGCGGCGAGGTTGGTGCGCGCGGCCTCGACCGCCGCCGGGTCGACGTCGCCCCCGGAGACCAGCTCGGGCCGGCCCAGCTTGCGCCGGCTGTCGAGCCCCTTCTTGACCTGCTTCCAGGCCACGATGTCGAAGTCCGGCAACTGCATGAACCCGAAGTGGCGCCGGAGGGTTCCCGCAGGCGTGTCGGTGGCGCGCAGCCAGGCCTCGGCGAGGATGGTCCCCGACCCGCACATCGGGTCGTGCAGGGGGCGTTGACCGCGCCAGTCCACCATCGCGAGCATGGCCGCGGCCACGGTCTCCTGCATGGGCGCGTCGACGGTCTGCCGGCGGTAGCCCCGCCGGTGCAGCGAGCCGCCGGCGAGGTCCAGGCCCACGGTGACCCAGTCCTCGCGCGCGTGGACGCTGAGCCAGAGGTGGGGCGTCTCGGTGTCGATGTCCGGGCGCTGGCCGGTGTCCTGCCGCAGGCGGTCGCAGACGGCATCCTTGGTGCGCAGGGCGGCGAAGCGGCTGTCCTTGAGCTTGCTGTGCGAGACGTTGGCGAACACCGCGAACGTCTGGCCCTTGCGGAGGAAGTCGCGCCAGTCGACCTCGTACACCTTGCGGTAGAGGTAGTCGGGGTTGTGGCACTTGAAGCGCAGCAGCGGCGCGATCACCCGCTGGACCAGCTGCGTGCAGTAGACGATGCGGTAGGCCGTGCGCGCGTCGGCCCGGAAGCTCACCCCGCGCACGGCCGGCTCGACGTCGCCGGCGCCCAGCTCGGCGAGCTCCGCGGCGGCGAGGTCCTCGACGCCGGCGCCGGTCTGGGCGAAGTACCGGGGATCGTCCTGGTAGCGGTAAGCGGTCATCGCGTGTCTCGCAGGTCGGACGAGAAACGGCCGCCATCGGCGACCGTTTCCTCGAGCAAGCAGCTGCCACCGGCGGCGCGGGACACCGGCATCTCGGCCGGGCCCGGGGCGCGGCGGCCGTGAGGTGTGTCGGCCCGCCGTCGCAACCGGCTTACCATCGATGTACGCCAGTTCGAGTGCGACGTCAAGCCGGATCGCTCACATCGCGCAGATGGCCGAACCGCTGGCCCAGGACCTCGTTCCACTCGGCGACGCGGCTTTCCTGGGAAGCGAGCAGATCCTCCCAGTCGCCCTCGATCACCACGCGCTCGATGCGGTCGCCGACCGAGATCCCGTTCACCACGGCCTGGTCCGCCTCGCCCTGGACGCGACCGAACACGGTGTGCTTGCCATCGAGCCAGCCGGTGGGCACGTGGGTGATGAAGAACTGGCTGCCGTTGGTGCCGGGGCCGGCGTTGGCCATGCTCAGCACGCCGGGCCCGTCGTGCGTCAGCTCGGGCGTGCACTCGTCCTCGAACCGGTAGCCCGGCCCGCCGGTGCCGTTGCCGTCGGGGCAGCCGCCCTGGATCATGAAGTCGTCGATCACGCGGTGGAAGCCGAGCCCGTCGTAGAAGCCCCGCCGCGCGAGGTTGACGAAGCTCGCCACGGTCACGGGCGCGTGCTCGGCGTGCAGGTCGAGGTTGATGGGTCCCTGGCTGGTCTCGATGCGGGCGGTGATGGCCATGGTCGCTCCTTCGGGCGGGCAGGCGGTTCTGGGGGACGATCCCGGTGTTTGGACCACACGGTGTCCGGACCACTGTAGCCCGGCCACGCCGGGTGCGCTACCATGCGGGCGGTCGCGCGTCGCCACCCCAGCCCACGGAGCTCCGTCCATGAACCGCGAGACCGTCAACCGGGTCGTCCTGCTCGCGCTGCTGGTGTTCATCTCGGTGATGTTCTTCCGCATGATCGAGGCCATGCTGATGGCGCTGCTGATGGCGGCCATCCTCGCCGGCCTGCTCGCGCCGGTGCAGCGCCGGATGGTGCGCCTGTTCGGCGGTCGCGCGGGCCCGGCCGCGGTGGTGACCGAGCTGCTGCTGGTCCTGCTGATCCTCGTGCCCCTGGCCGGACTCGCCGGCCTGGTGACCGCCCAGGCCATCAAGGTCGGCAACACCGCCGGACCCTGGATCCGCGAGAACCTCACCAGGCCCGACGAGCTCAGCCGCAGGCTCGAGGCGCTGCCCTTCTACGAGCGCATCGAACCCTACCGCGACGACATCCTCACCAAGGTGGGCGAGGTGGCCGGCAGCGTGAGCAACTGGCTCGTCGGCGCCCTGCAGGACGCGACCGTCGGCACGGTCACGTTCTTCTTCATGTTCTTCGTGATGCTCTACTCGCTGTACTTCTTCCTGACCAACGGCCGCGCCGTGCTCGAGAAGATCCTCTGGTACCTGCCCCTGGAGGACCGCGACGAGCAGCGCATGCTCGACAAGTTCCTCTCGGTCACCCGCGCGACCCTCAAGAGCACCGGCGTGATCGGCCTGACCCAGGGCGCGCTGGGCGCCGCGGCGTTCGCGGTGGCCGGCATCCCGAGCTGGGTGTTCTGGGGCGCGGTCATGGTCGTGCTGTCGGCGATCCCCGGCCTGGGCGCGGGCATCGTGATGGTCCCGGCGGCGATCTGGCTCCTGATGGACGGCCACTGGGGGATGGCCATCGGCATGCTCGCCTACCTGGTGCTCGTGGTCGGCATGGTCGATAACTTCCTGCGGCCACGCATCGTGGGCCAGGACACCCAGATGCCCGAGCTGCTCGTCTTCCTGTCGACCATCGGCGGCCTGTCGCTCTTCGGCGTCCTCGGCTTCATCATCGGACCCATCGTGGGCGCCCTGTTCGTGACCATCTGGGAGATCTACGGCGAGGCGTTCAAGGACCTGCTCCCGGAGGTCGGCGCGGTGCTGGGGCGGCGACGCGGGGATGACGGGGAAGCGTGACCACGGAGCGGCGCGGGGACGACGATGGGGGAGCGTGACCACGGAGCGGCGCGAGCGACTGTTTTCGAGTATCTCATGACGGATCGTACCCCCGGGGGATGATCGCCCGGAAGCCACGTGGTAGAGTGCGGTGATGATTCGCAAGGTCGTTCACAAGACCACCCTCAACGACCCCGACGCCCGTCGTCGTGACCGCGAGTACTGGCTCGGCCGTCCA
>WJIQ01000341.1 GCA_014730255.1 bacterium
ACGTCGACTGCACCGCCGCTCGGCAGGAGTGGGGATTCGCGCCACGATACGACCTGCGCTCGGCGTTCCGCGACTTCCTGATCCCTCGGATCCGGGAGCGATACGCCGGGTAGGGCGGACCGGCCACGATCGCCGATGCGGTGGTCTACGGGTTGTGACTAGATCGCCATGCGGGCGCCGCTTATATCATTCTGATATCAGATTATCTATGGTCGACGGGCTCCGACGTCCGCCCTGTTCGCCCGGGAGGAGAGAGCCATGTCGATCCGTACGCCAAGCCCCCATGCCCATGCCCATCGCTCCCGGATCATCCTCGTCGTCCTCGCCTGGCTCGTGGCGTCCGTCGCGTCCGGCGACACGATCCACGACGGCGGTACGATCGATGGACCGGTGGTCTGGTCGAGCGACGGCAACGACCACGTGGTCACCGGTTCCATCACCATCGCGGCCGGTGGATCGCTGACCATCGAGGATGGCTGCACCGTCCGGTTCGCGGCCAGCCTGGCGATCCACGTCCACGGGACCCTGACCGCCGACGGCACGGCGGACGCCGGGATCGTGTTCACGCAGCGCCACGACGGCGAGCGATGGCACGGCCTGCAGTTCCGTGCGGGATCGAGCGGGACGCTGCGCCACTGCACCATCGAGCACGCGTCGCAGTACACCTCGTCGGCCGGCGTCGTCGCGAGCAGCGCCTCGCCGGTGCTCGAGGACTGCACCCTGCGCTCGAACCGCCAGGGCCTGTATGTCGACGAGGGTGCACCGCACCTGGTCCGGTGCACGATCACCGACAACTCCGTCCACGGCGTCCGGCTCGAGGGCGCGAGCGTGCCCACGTTCGGCGGCTCGCTCGACGAGTGGAACGACATCCACGGCAACGGCGACGACACGCCCGACCGCGACCTCCACAACGGCACCGCCGACATCGTCGCCCGCTACGTCTACTGGGGCACCATCGTCGCGACCGAGATCGAGGACCGTATCCACCACGACCCCGACGACGCGAGTCTCGGACTGGTCCAGTACTGGCCGTGGACGGACGCCGCGCACGAGAACCAGTACGGCTCGATCGGCGTGGACGATGCGCCCGACCTGCCGACGGCCTTCGCCCTGGCGCTCTGCGCGCCCAACCCGTTCAACCCCGCGACCACGATCCGCTACGACCTGCCGCGGACCTGCGCGGTGCGCCTGGTCGTGCACGACGTCCGCGGCCGCCTCGTGGCGACGCTGGTCGACGAGGTCCAGGCCGCCGTCCACCGATCGGTGCGCTGGGACGCGCGCGGCCTCGCCAGCGGCACCTATGTCTACAGCCTCGCCGCGGGCGACTTCCGCCAGTCGCGCAAGCTGCTGCTGCTGCGGTGATCACGGGATCGGCGCGGCGCCCGCGAGGAGGGCGCCGTGCCGGGCGGCTGCATCGCCCGGCGGCTCCGATCATCAGGAACTCCCGCCGCGTCGCGGTGTCCCACCTTGCGAGGACCGGTCTCATGGCCCACCCTCTGCGTAGACCATTGTCGACGGCCGCGGTCCGGTGTGCCCCGCCACGTGGGGACCGGTCACCGCGGCCGGAACGTGAGGAGACGACCCCGGCATGCGACATCGACCGACCCATCGCGCGACGACGACCGGCACCCTGCTGGCGACCCTGTTCCTCTTGACCGCCGGCGTGGCGACCGCGCAGATGGGCCAGGGGCTGCCTCCGATGCAACAGCAACAGGGTCCCCAGGCGCGCCTGCAGGAGATCCAGCAGCAGCTCGCCACCGCCCAGGAGGCGGCGTTCGCCGCGCATCCCGAGCTCGCGACCCAGCGCGACGAGCTCGAGGACCTGGTGATCGAGACCATGGAGGCCCACGGCTACGATCCGGAGGCCCGCATGGCGACCCTCGACTCGCTCCGCGGCAAGGCCCAGGACCCGTCCCTGACCCAGCTCGACCGTCAGCAGATGATGCAGTCGGCCCAGGCGGCCCAGCAGGCCCTGCAGGAGGGGCAGCAGATCGCGTTGCAGGACAGCGCGGTGGTCGCGGCCCAGGAGGCGTTCCGCGAGGACCTCATGGTGGCCATGCGCGACGAGAATCCGGCGACCGACGACCTGATCGCCGAGTTCGAGCAGCTCCAGCAGCAGGTGCAGATGCAGCAGATGCGCCAGATGCAGCAGATGCAGCAGATGCAGCAGCAGCCCGCGCCCGGTCCTCAGGGGCCGACGCCGCCGCCGGACGGCGGCAAGTAGCGGCCGACGCGGGTCACTTCACGAGCAGGATCTTGCGGGTACTCACCTGGCCCTCGACGGTGAGGTGCGCGAGGTAGAGACCGGTCGGCAACCGCCGGCCGGTCGTGTCGTCTGCCCGCCAGGTGACCGTGTGGCGCCCGGCGCGGACCGCGTCGTCGAGCAGCGTGGCCACCGCACGCCCGGCCGCGTCGTGCACCACCAGCCGGGCGTGGCCGGCGCGGGCGAGGGTGAACGTCAGCGTCGTCGCCGGGTTGAACGGGTTCGGGTGCGCGCGCAGGGCCGCCGCCGACCCGCGTGGAGCCGGCGGCCGCGGCGAGACCGGCGTCACGACGTCGAGCGCGAGCAGGTCGTGCGCGGCCGTGGCCAGCGAGTCCTGGTAGGCGAGCACCGCACCCACCTCGGGAGGATCGGCACGCCACGCCGCGAGCCGCGCCTCGACCGCCATGATCGCCGTCCGCTCGGCCGGCCGCAGCACGGACCACAGCCCACCCCCCTCGCCATCTCTCAGGGCGAAGGTGTCCACGAGCCGCGGGTACCAGGGCACGTCGAACACCAGGTCCTCGCGGATGCGATTGGCCAGGTCGCAGAGCGGCGCCGTACCCGACCCGTCGGACACCGCCGGTGTCGGGCCCACTGGCCAGTAGGGCGAGGCGATGGTGCAGGCGGGCTGGCCGAGGTGCACCCACATGGTGGTCAGCCACGCCGGCTCGTCGGCCGGTGGCGCGAGCACGCCCTGGATCACCGCCGCCGACACCGTCCCGCCCGAGCTGATGCTGAAGAACGTGTCGAACACCCCGTACAGGCTGTCCGGCTCGCCGCACGCGAAGCACGGCACCTCGACGGGGCGGCTGGCCCAGTCGGAGAAGTCGCGCGCGTGCTGGCCGGCGAGGTTCGCGACGGTGAGCTCCCCGTGGTCGACCCAGCCGTCGATCAGGTCGCGGGATCGCACGAACCGCTCCCAGCCGGCGAGGTCGGAGCCGTCGCTGCCGGCGGTGTCGACGCAGGCGAAGTTGGTGCGCACGATCACCCCGCGGTCGGTGTCGCGGGTGTCGAAGGTCCAGGACGAGTCGCGGGAGGCCTCGATCATCAGCGCGGCGCCGGTCGAGTCGATGACCCCGAAGCTGCCGTGCGTGTCGCGGATGCCGGCGGTGGCCTCGAGCAACGCCGTGAATTCGGCCACCGACCGGCACGAGCCCAGCGCCAGCCGCATGAACTCGCCGTTGGCCCGCTGCGCGGGCTGCTCGAGGTCGAGCGCGTTGGCGTTGACGATGGCGAAGCCATGGCGGTTGGCGCCCATCCATGCGGGCGAGTCGGCCGCGCCGTCGGCGGTGACCACGGCGGTGTAGGGGATGAGCAGCGAGGTGTTGTGGTGGACCTCGTTGTCGGGGACCGCGCCGTTGTCACGCACCTTCCAGAGCAGGGGCCGGCCGTCGTCCGTGGCGCGTCCGGCGGCCACGCCGATGGTGCAGGCGCCGGCCATGGCGCAGACCGCGGTCAGGGCCAAAAGGACGAGGGGCCAGCGGATGGGCGATCGTTCGCGCACGGTGTCGGTCCTCTCGAGGGGCGGTCCGTCCCGCCCGATCCTACCACAGGCGCACCCCGGACGTGAGAGATCGACGCCATCGACTGGTACCGATCGCGCTCGGCATGGTAGGATCGCGCGTTCGCCACGCCGCCGGTCCGGTCCTACGTTGGCCGTGAGGGCCGGTCACCCTCGACCGAGCCGGAGGAGGCTCCGTGAACCTCGCTGGCCTGTGGACGCGTACGCGCCGGTTGATCCAGCACGACATCTGGCATCTGCCCGAGCAGATCGCCGACGGCCGCCGTTCGTCCCTGCTGCGGCTGCTGCGCATCGTCGTGCTCACCGCCCGCGGCTATGGTTCGGACTCCCTGCATCTGCGCGCGTCCGCCCTGACCTACTACTCGCTGCTCTCGGTGGTGCCGACCCTGGCGCTGGCCTTCGGCATCGCCAAGGGCTTCGGGCTCGAGGCCGCCCTCGAGCGGACGCTCCACGAGCGGCTGGCCGGGCAGCAGATGGTGCTCGACCGGGTGATCGAGTTCTCGCGCACGCTCCTGGCGAACACCCGGGGCGGCATCGTCGCCGGTGCGGGCGTGGCGGTCCTGATGTGGTCGGCCGTCCGCCTGCTGACCAACGTCGAGACCTCGTTCAACGCGATCTGGGGAGTGGAACGGGCGCGGACGCTGGTGCGTCGCCTGACCGACTACCTGGCCATCGCGATCCTCGCGCCCCTGCTGTTCCTGGCCAGCAGCAGCGTGACCGTGCTCATCAGCGGCCAGGTCGAGGCGACGCTCGCCCGGCTGGGGATCGCCGAGCCGGTGAGCGGCTTCCTCCTGGCCGGCGTGCAGCTCCTGCCCTACGTGATCATGTGGCTGCTGCTCAGCCTGCTCTACGTGGCGATGCCCAACACGGCGGTCAGCTGGCGGGCGGGCCTGGCTGCCGGCGTGGTCTCCGGAACGCTGTTCCAGATCGTGCAGTTCGTCTACCTGCAGCTGGTGATCAACGTCGCACGCTACAACGCGGTGTACGGCAGCTTCGCGGCGCTGCCCCTGTTCCTGATCTGGCTGCACATGAGCTGGCTGATCGTGCTGGTGGGCGCGGAGGTCTCCTTCGCCGTGGACAACGCCGGCGACTATGCGCGCGAGCGCGCGGCCAGCGGCGCGAGCCATCACCGGCGGCGCCTGCTGGCGGTCCGCCTGGCGATGGAGAGCGCCGGCCGGTTCGCGCGTGGCGAGCGGCCGGCCACCGCCGCGGAGATGGCCTCGCGGCTCGGCGTCCCGGTCCGCCTGGCGCACTCGGTCCTGCACGCGCTGGTGGCCGGGGGGATCCTGGCCGAGGTGCGCGGCGACGATCGGGGGCAAGCCGAAGCCTATCAACCCGCCCGCGACCCCGGATCGGTCACCATGCTCGACGTCGCCCGGGCCTTCGATCAGCTGACGGGCAAGGCCGAGAGCGAGGCCGTCGACCGGGCCGAGCCCGCCGATCCGCAGCTCGACGGGGCGCTCGAGGACATCGAGCGACGCTGGCACGCCATCGAAGCCTGCGGCGACCACGCCGAGGAGAACCGGACGCTCGCCGAACTGGCCGCCGAGGGTGGTCCGGCGGGGGGCGCCATCCGCGTGTAGAGGTCCGGCGCGCATGCGCTCCGCGGCACCGCCTCACCCGGTCTCGACCGACGTGGACACGGCTTCCCGGATCCGGGTCGCGAGCAGCCGCGCCGACTCGCCACGCGGGTCGCTCGACCGCCAGTAGAGCCGGACCTCCCGCGATGGCGTCGGCCGCGTGATCGGGCGGATCGCACACGCCTCGTGCTCGCCGACCGCGAGCTCGGGCAGCAGGGTGCAGCCGATGCCGGCGACCACCATGTTGCGCAGGGTCTCCAGGCTGCTCGAGCGGATCAGCTCGCGCGCACGCGCGTCCGCGATCCGGCAGAACTCCACCACCTGGTCGCGGAGGCAGTGGCCCTCGTCCAGCAGCAGCAGGGGCTCATCCTCGAGGTCGTCGAGCTGGACGGCCGGTCGGCGGGCCAGGGGATGGTCGCCAGGCAGCGCGGCCAGGAATCGCTCGCGGTACAGGAGATCGTGATCGAGGCCGGCGACGTCGACCGGCGGCGAGAGCAGGACGATGTCGAGATCACCGTGGTGCAGGTCGCGCAGCAGCTGGTCGGTGGTGCCCTCGATCAGGTGCAGCCGGAGCGAGGGGTGACGCGTGCGCAGATCCGGGACGACCCTCGGCAGCAGGTACGGGCCGATGGTGGGGATCGCGCCGAGGCGATAGACGCCGGTCAGGGGCTCGCGACCCCGTCGGGCGATCAGTTCCAGCTGCCAGGCCTCGGCCAGCACGCGCCGGGCCTGCTCGACCACGGGCGCGCCATCCCGGGTGATCACCGCGCCTTGCGGACCACGATCGCAGACCCGCAGGTCGAGCTTGTGCTCCAGGCTGCGGATGCCGGCGCTGAGCGTCGGCTGGGTGACGTGACACGCGGCGGCGGCCCGGCCGAAGTGGCCGTGATCGGCGACGGCGACGAGGTAACGGAGCTCCTGGAGGGTCATGGCGCCAAGATAGAATGGATCTATTGAAATAGTCAATAATATCGAATAGATAAATCACGCCACGTCGCTATCTTACCCCCATGACACGAGACGACGGACCCCGGAACGAAGGAGATCCACCATGGACCGCCACGCCGAGATCGCCGAGAGGGGCGCCAAGCTCCTCGCCGATTCCTACGCGCTCTACCTCAAGACCCATAACTTCCACTGGAACGTGACCGGCCCGATGTTCAACACGCTGCACAACCTCTTCGAGGAGCAGTACACCGAGCTGGCCGGGGCGGTCGACGAGATCGCCGAGCGCATCCGGACCCTGGGCGCCTACGCGCCGGGCAGCTTCTCGGAGTACGCCGAGCTGACCGACATCGCCGAGGCGCGCCGCGGCACCGGCGCGACCGAGATGATCGAGGAGCTCGCGGCCGACCAGCTCAAGGTGGCCGAGGCGGCCGCCGCCATGGCGTCGGTGGCCAGCGACGCGGGCGACGACGTCTCCGAGGACCTCGGCATCCAGCGCCAGCAGGTCCACGAGAAGAACGCCTGGATGCTGCG
>WJIQ01000342.1 GCA_014730255.1 bacterium
CCGAGGGTGACCGTGCGGTAGGGCGGCGCCAGGCCCTGGTCGGCCAGTAGCGCGGGCGTGGCCTCGGTCGCGGGCACGAACGCGACCACGTCCGAGGCGGTGGCCCAGTGGACGACGTCGGCCAGCCGCCGCTGCGAGGCCAGCACCGCGTGGCGGCCATCGATGGTGGTACGGCGATCGGCGAAGCGGCGCTGATACGCCGCGGCCAGGCCCACCAGGGGCGGATCGGCCGCGTCGTGGGCGAGCCACCAGCGGCCATCCCCGGTGGCGAGGAAGGTCCAGGGGTCGCCGCCCCGTCGTCCGATCACGAGGGAGTCGAGCCCCGACAGCCGCATCTCCGGCAGCAGGGTCTGCAGCCGCACGTTGTCCGGAAGCTCGGCAGCCGCGGCGTAGTAGCGCCCCCCCACGCCGAACACCCCGGGCCGGCCCGCCCCGCTGGCGTAGATCTGGTCGGACACCGGGGCGAGGTCGCCCAGCGCCAGCCGGTGCCGGCCACCGCCGCGCAGATGGAAGACCAGCTCCAGCGCCCGCTCGCTGGCGAAGCCGAAGCGTCGCTCGCCCGGCTCGGTGCCCGGCAGCACGGGGAAGCCCTCGCCGCCGACGAGCGTCTCGAGCACCGTCGTCATGCGCCGGGTGTCGACGATGTCGGCATGGGTGCCCTCGAGGCGCCACCCGTCGCCGTCGCGCAGCAGCTCGTCGTCGCTCAGGGCGCGCCGGACCTCGAGGCGGACCACCGCGTCGGCGGCGAAGTCGAAGAGCGGGCCGCCGTCGAGGCCGCGGGCCGCGTCGGGCGCGTCGGACCAGCGCCAGAGCGCCATGGCCACCACCACGCCGATCAGGACGCCGACCAGCCTCCAGATCCATCCGCGCATGGGTTCAATGCCTCCACTGCCGGTACTGGACGAGGCCGAACCAGGCCAGCCCGACCAGGGCCGGCCAGCCGAGCACCGACGCCCATCCCAGCCATTCCTTGGTCCCGTCGTCGAGCAGCAGCGGCTGGTAGCTGGTGCGCCGGCCCCGGATCCCGAGCAGGTCCTCCTCCTCGGCCAGCCAGCCGACCAGGTTCAGGGCGAGGTCGCGATTGCCATAGAGACCGAGGTTGGCGTTGGTCACGAACGCGCTGCTGCCGATGACCACCAGACGGCCACCGCTGGTGGCCTCCTGCGCCGTGTCCGCCGGCGCGATCCGCATCGCCACGCCGAAGGGCAGCGGGCCCGCCAGGTCCTCCGGGGGATCGTAGCTGGGGATGCCGCTGTACCGGTGCTCGGGGTCGGTCTCCGCCCAGCTGTCCGGCCCGGTGAAGAGGATCGCGTTGCCGGTCACCCCGGCCTGCTGACGCTGCCGCGGCCGCAGGGTCTGCACCAGGGGGAAGGTGGTGGTGATGGCCTGCATGGGCTCGACGGCCGGATGGTCGCCGTAGCCCTCGGTCACGGCGATGGTCCGCAGGTCGACCCCGGCGCGCGCGCCGCCCCGGCTGGGCGCGACCATCACGTTGTCCTCCTGGCCGACGTTGAACCGCTCGGTCCACCGCTGGACGCTCGCCGGGGTGTCCGGCCCGAAGAAGCAGGCCATCGCCCCGCCCTCGCGCAGGAACGCCGCGAGCAGGTCGAGGTCGGCGCTCACCGGATCGAGCTTCGGGCCGGCCCAGATCACCAGGTCGGCGTCCGCCGGCAGCACGCGCCGGTCGGCCAGCACCAGGGGGCGGACCTCGTAGCCCGCGTCCGAGAGCGCGGAGGCCATGAGCGTCGCCCCGCCGGTCTCCTCCAGGTCGATGCGCGCCTCGCCGTGGCCGAGCAGCCAGTAGACCACCGGCCGCGTGTCGGTGGCCACGCGGTAGACCGCGCTGGCCAGCTGCCCCTCGCCCGGCTCGAGCAGGACCCGCCGCCGGTCGCCGCAGCGGACGACGACGGTCCGCGTGACCGTCACCCCCTCGGCCATGGCGCGCTCGGGTCGGGTGTCCGGGTCGAGCAGCTCGAACTCGATGCGCGCCGACGCGTCGGCGAACGACTCCAGCAGCGCGCGCGCCGACTGCCGCGCGCCGTCGATGGACTGGTAGAAGGCCAGGATCTCCACCGGCGGGGCATCCGGCGCCTCGCTCTCGATGGCCTCGAGGACCTGCTCGGTCTGCGGCGCGAGGCTGTAGAGCTGGTCGGGCGTGAAGTCGGCCCGCAGCGGACGCCGCAGGGCGACGAGCTGCAGGAAGACGGCGATCACCACGACGACCGCCACGGTGAGCCAGGGGCGCGTGCGCCGGCCCGCGGACAGGCGCCGTCCCGCCAGCCCGGCGCTGGCCACGGCCAGGCCCACGGCGGTCAGGCCGAGGTAGTAGACCACGTCGCGGCTGTCGACCACGCCGCCGGCGAAGCTCAGGAAGTGCTGGTCGAGCGCCAGCTCGTGCACGACCACGCCGAGCGCCCCGGGCAGGTACGGCTCGAGCTGCCCGACGAGGAACAGGCCGAGGCTGATGGCGAAGCCCAGGAAGTAGGCGCCGGCCTGGTGGGCGATCATCGCCGATGCGGCCACGCCCCAGGCGGCGATGGTCCCGGCCAGCAGCAGGAGCCCCAGCAGCGAGGTCAGCATGGGCTGCCACGCGGGCGCGACCACCGGGTCGGTGATCCGCCCCAGCAGGCCGGTGAGCACGAAGTAGAACGACGTCGCCACGAGCAGCACCGCCGCCATGGCCAGCGCCGACAGCCACTTGCCCGTCACCCAGCGCCATGCGGGCACCGGCCAGCTCGCCAGCAGGTCGTAGCGGCGGCTGCGGTACTCGCCGCTCAACAGGCGCATGGTGATGGCGGGCATCAGGAACAGGAAGAAGAGGACCACGTCGCCGTACAGCTTGTGGAAGATGCCGGCGTGCAGGTTCAGGAACACGGGGCGGCCGCTGCGGACGGTCGCCAGGCTGGCGTCGGCGTACCCGCGCACGAAGAGGTAGTAGAACAGGCCGGTCAGAACGAGAAAGCCGGCCCCGATCACCGGGCCCTGCACGCTGCCCAGGAAGGCGCGCGTCTCGCGGCGTGCGATGGCCCAGAGCTGCCTCACGGGGCGTCCTTTCGCGGCGTCATGCGACCGTCACCCGGGTCGGGCTCCGGCATCGCCCCGGTCAGGCGCAGGAAGAGGTCCTCCAGCGTGGGCCCGCGCTCCTCCAGCCCCTGCAGCTTGCCGCCGGCGCGCACCACGGACTCGACCAGGCGCGGCTTGATCTCCACCGGGTTGCCGGCGATCACGACCTCGGCCCCTTCGGCGGTCAGGGTGACGGCGTCGTCGCCGGCCACCTCGGCCAGCGACCGGGCGACCTCCTCGCGGTTGCCGTCCCAGGTGAGCACCACCGTGCCCAGGTCGTCGTCGGTGGCCAGATCGTGGCCCGCGCGCTCGGCCACCACGCGGCCGCGGTCGAGGATCACGACGCGGTCGCAGACCTGGCTCACCTCGACCAGGATGTGGCTGGAGAGCAGCACGGTGGTCTCGCCGCGCAGGCCCCGCACCAGCTCGCGGATCTCGACGATCTGGTGGGGATCCAGCCCACTGGTCGGCTCGTCCAGGATCAGCACCGGCGGGTCGCCCACCAGCGCCTGCGCCAGGCCGACGCGCTGCCGGAACCCCTTGGACAGGTGCCCGATCAGCCGCCCGGTGACCTCCTCGAGGTGGCAGCGCTGCACGATCCGGTCCAGGTGCGCGCGCACGTCACGCCGCGCGACCCCCTTGAGCGCGGCCACGAAGCGCAGGAACTCCAGGACGGTGTTCTCGGGGTAGAGCGGCACGTGCTCGGGCATGAAGCCGGTCAGCCGCTGCGCCGCCACCGGGTCGGCGGCCACGTCGACGTCGCCGATGCGCACCTTCCCGCCACCGGGCGCGAGGCTACCGGTGAGGATCTTCATGCAGGTCGACTTGCCCGCGCCGTTGGGTCCGAGGAAGCCCGCCACCTCGCCGGCCGAGACGCGGAAGCTCACGTCGTCCAGGGCCTGGACCTGGCCGAAGCGGCGCGAGAGCTGGCGGACCTCGATCAACGGCGACTCCCCCCGATGCCGGGCCGGCGCGCGATCAGGCGTCGACCGACCAGCGCAGCAGCGTCGACCCCCAGGTGAACCCCGCGCCGAACGCCGCCAGCACGATCCAGTCGCCGGGCTTCAGATCGCCGGCGGTCTGGTGCATGTGCAGGGCGGACGGGATGGTGGCGCTGGTGGTGTTGCCGAACCGGTCGATGTTCACGGCCACCTGCTCGTCCACCAGACCGACGCGTCGCTGCACCGCCTCGATGATGCGCAGGTTGGCCTGGTGCGGGACGAACAGCTTGACGTCCTCGGCCGGCACCTCGTTGCGCTCGATGATGTCGATGGTGACCTCGGTCATGCCCTTGACCGCGCGCTTGTAGACCTCGCGGCCCTCCTGGTGGATGTAGTGCATGCCCTGGGCCACGGTCTCGGCCGTCGCCGGGTGCAGGCTGCCACCGGCGGGCATGTAGAGGAACTCGGCCCCCCCGCCGTCGACGTGGTGCAAGTGGTCGACGATGCCCTGCTGGCCCTCCGGCAGTCGTTCGACCACCACCGCCCCGGCGCCGTCGCCGAACAGGATGCACGTGTTGCGATCGGTCATGTCCATGATCGACGACATGACCTCGGTGCCGATCACCAGGACCTTCCTGACCGCGCCGCTCTCGATCTGCGCGCGCGCGGTCTGCAGCGCGAACAGGAAGGCGCTGCATGCGGCGGACAGGTCGTAGCCCCAGGCGTTGGTGCAGCCGAGCGCCTTCTGGATGATGCAGGCGGTGCTCGGGAACAGCATGTCCGGGGTCACCGTCGGCACGACGATCAGGTCGATCTCCTCCGGCTCGACGCCCGCCATCGCCATGGCCTCGCGCGCGGCGAGGGTGCCGTGGTGCGAGGCCGGCACGCCGGGCTCGCAGAGGCGCCGTTCCTTGATGCCGGTCCGCTCGACGATCCACTCGTCGTTGGTCTCGACCATCTTCTCGAGATCGGCGTTCGTCAGGACCTTCTCGGGGAAGGACATCCCGGTGCCGGTGATGCCGGCGGTGTGAAGCGTCCGTGCCGTCATGGCGTCCTTTCTCGTTCGGGCCGGCGCCGCGCCGTGACCGGCCGCGGGGCGTGACCTGGAACCGTAAGCGAGTCTCCGGGAGGGATCAAGGCCCCAGACCGGGGCCGTCGGTCGCCGCGCGGGCGGCCAGGCGCCGGCCGCGGCGATTCGTGCGGGGTAAAGATGGACCGGGAGGTTCGTGATGTCCAGTCCGCGGCGGTCAGGGGGCCAGGGTGACCTTCCCGGTGACCTGGTCGCCGCCCACGGTGGCGACCCGGTAGACGTAGACCCCCGCGGGCACCCGCCGCCCGTTCCGGCCCCGCCCGGTCCAGGTCACCTCGTTCAGCCCCGGCCGCGGTGCGAACAGGCCGGTGCTCCAGATCCGGCGTCCGCGCAGGTCGTGGATCTCGACCCGGCAGGGCAGGTCCGTGCGGGCCCCGAACCGGATGGTGGTGCGGGGGTTGAACGGATTGGGGAACGCGCCTCGATCGACCAGCGGCCCGACCGTCGGCGTCGCGTCCTCGACCCCCACGTAGGCCATGGATTCGACGATGTGGTCGAGGTTGATGTGCCCCTCGTAGTCCTGGTCGCGGATCCGCAGGTACACCTCGCGCCCCTGGTAGGGCAGCAGGTTCCACCGGCGCAGCTCCATGGTCGCATTGTCGCTGCCGGTCTCGCGGTAGATGACCGTGTCGGTGGCCACGTCGACCAGCGCGATGTGGCACTGATCGATGTTCTCGGTGCCACCGATGAGCATCGACATGCTGTTGCCCGTGATCGTGAACGGGTAGCTGACGAGGGTGCCGGTGGCCTGGTCGCCGAGCAGCTGGCCCGCCGTGCCCCGGCCCGAGAGTGGCCCCTGGAAGTACTCCGCCGAGCCGAAGTAGCCGTTGCCCACCAGCCCCACGGACGGTTCGCCCCGGCGCGCGGGATTGTCGCCGAAGACCGGGTTGCCGAGGACGCTGTTGCCCACGAAGCTCGC
>WJIQ01000073.1 GCA_014730255.1 bacterium
CGTCGCTCTTCGTCAACCTGACCAGCGACGAGCTCAACCGCGCCTCGATGGCCATCAGCTTCGCCACCCGCGTCCTGGAGGAGAAGGAGATCCCGGTGACGGTCTTCCTGAACGTCGAGGGTGTCCGGCTGGCCGACCCGCGGATCCCTGCCCAGACCTATGCCACGGGGAAGACCCCGCGGCAGATGCTGGAGGCGTTCATGGAGGCCGGCGGCACGGTGATCGCCTGCCCGATGTGCATGAAGAACGTCGGCGGCCTGACCGAGGACGTGCTCATCGACGGCGTCGTGGTCGGGGGGTCGGACGTGACCTGGCCGCGGATGTTCGCCGAGGGGACGACGGTCCTGAGCTACTGACCGCCCGCCGCCGGAGACGAGCCGGCCCCGGGGTCCACCGTGCGCGGATCCCGGGGCCGGTCGTCGTTCCGGTGACGGCGCCAGGCGCCGTCGACCATCACTTGATCAGCGCCATCTTCCGCTGCTCCACCCCATCCTCGGTCACCAGCCGCGCGAAGTAGATCCCGGCCGACGCCATGCGGCCGGTCCGGTCGCGACCGTCCCATTGCACGGCGTAGCGTCCGGCGGCGTGATGCCCGCCGGCCAGCTCGGCCACGCGGCGGCCGGCCGCGTCGAACACCGCGAGGGTGACCGTCTGCGCCCGGTCGAGGTTGTAGGCGATGGTGGTGCTCGGGTTGAACGGGTTGGGGAAGTTGGCCTCGAGCGCCACGCCCGGCTCGGGCAGCGGCTGGTCGACGCTGGTCGGGCAGGAGATCAGCGCCTCGGCCACCACGTCGCGCAGCAGCTCCTTCGCCGCGTCGCGCACGCGATCGAAGGTGTCGCTGTTGTTCGAGCCGTCGTCGACGAACACGCCGAAGACGTAGTGCTTGTAGCGCAGGTCGGGCCAGCCGTCGCACAGCGGCAGGCTCACCACGCCGGCCACCGAGACGTACTCGTGATTGTCGCCGTCGACGATCAGGGTGTAGCCGCCGGGCTTCCAGGCGGTGCGCACGTTGGCCCAGAAGCTGTCGGCGATGTGCGGCGCGCCGATGGCCGTGGCCTCCTCCTGGACGGTGTTCTCCAGGTCGGTGGTGAACCACCAGGGCGCCGGCGTGTCCTGGTTCTGCATGAGGTCGTAGTAGGTGTCGCGCCACGGCTCGCCGAGCAGCGTCGTGTTCTGGACGCCCTCGTACATGCCGGTGATGTCGCGCAGGGTGAGCTGGTTGGGGTCGGCGATGGCGCCGGAGGCGCAGCCGAGGGTGTGGTTGATGGAGGTGTCGTCCATGCCGGCGACGTTCTGGGCGGTGTTGTTGATCGCCGCGGCGCCGAAGAGCTGGGCGATCCCCTCGGTGGCCGCGTTGTCGGAGTTGACCATCATGCGGCGCAGGGCCTCCTCGATGGACACCGTCGTGAACGGCGCCCCGCCGATGGGGCAACTGCCGCTGTAGTTCTCGCTGTACGTGATGTCGTCCGCGAGGTCGGTCGCGCCCGCCTCCGCGCTGCGCACGGTGTGCAGGTGGTGGACGGCCTTGATGGTGCTCGCCGGCTCGAACACGAAGTCGGGGTTGAGCGTGGCGAGGGTCTGGCCGTCGACCTCCTTGAGGAAGGCGCCGGTGTTGCCGTCCGAACCCCACTCCAGGATATGGCCCATCTCGACGGTCAGATCGTTGGCGTTCGAGAGCATGACCAGGTTGTAGCGGCGCTGGTTGCCGATGAAGTAGCTGTCGATGTCGGTGATGCGCGAGGCGTGCTGGTCGATGAGGCCGTTGATCTCGCTGGCGGCCACGTTGTACCACCACCACCACGTCTTGGGCGTGTGATGGTCGAGCGAGACGAGGACCGCATCGAAGCGCTCCTCGCTGCCGTCGCGGACCTCGAACTCGAGCAGGCGCATGCCGTTCTCGTTCATCCAGTCGATGAGCGTCGCGCGGTCGACGTTGTGGAACCAGCCCCAGCCAGCGGCGTCGTCGCCGGTGTTCTCGATCATGATGGTGGCGTAGCGACGACCGGCGCCCGGGACATCGTAGCTCTCGATGTCCACCAGACGTGCGTCGTAGCGGTTGATGTAGTCGGTGATCTCGTTCGGCGTGACGCCGACGAACCAGTACCAGGTCTTGGCCTGGTCGCCGGTGTTGGGGACCATGACCACGGCGAACCGCTCCTGGCCGTCGACGATGTAGCGCTCGATGTCGATCAGTCGGCCGTCGTTCTGGTCGATGAAGTCGATGACCTGGGCGTAGGTGATATTGACGTACCACCACCAGCCGGAATCGTAGACGCCGGAGTTGCGGACCATGGCGGCGGTGAACAGGCCCTCGTCGGGGTCGTAGGGCTCGATGTCGATGATGCGCATGTTCTCGTCGTCGACGATCTGGGAGAGCTCGGCGACGGTGTATCCGCTGTACCAGAGCCAGCCGGTCTGGGCGTCCTCGACGCGGTGGGTCTCCGCGGGTGCCCGGGCGGGCAGGGACAGGGCGATCAGCAGCGCGGCGAGGGCGACGATGGGAACGAGTCGGAACCGGAAGAGCGTCATGGCGGCTGCTCCTTCATGTGGGCGAGGGACGGTCGCTGGCGCGACCGGGGGTCACGAACACGGCTCTCGTTTCGTAGCCAGCCGATATCTTACTGGATTACTCTGAATTTGGCTGCGGCGGAATTCATAAAGATTTCGCGTTGACCGGTTTTCGGCCATTCCGGATGCGCCTATCATGTCGCCTGTCGCCGTCAGCCGGCCATGGCCACCACCCAGCAGAGGTCGATCCGCGTGAACCAGCCCTCGGACGTCACCGTGCTGCTGCTCGATCTCGAGAAGGGCGACCGCGA
>WJIQ01000343.1 GCA_014730255.1 bacterium
GGGCGAGCGGCCGACCCGGTTCGCCACGGCGGACCCATACGGAGGCAGTCATGAGCAACGTCATCGACACCCTGCGCCAGGAAGGACTCCGGGACGACCTGCCCGAGTTCAACATCGGCGACACCATCCGCGTCGCCGTGCGCATCAAGGAGGGTGGCAAGGAGCGCCTGCAGAACTTCGAGGGCGCCGTCATCGCGATGCAGGGCAGCGGCGTGGAAAAGTCCATCACCGTGCGCAAGCTCTCCAGCGGCGTGGCCGTCGAGCGGATCTTCCCGGTGCAGTCGCCCAACGTGGCCGGCGTCACGGTCATCAAGCGTGGGCGCATCCGTCGGGCCAAGCTCTACTACCTGCGCGGCAAGAGCGGCCGCAAGGCGCGCATCCGAGAGGCCCGGCGCAGCTAGCCCGTCGTGGCGCGCATGACGACGCTCGTCGAATTCGACCGGGAGTGCTCCCAGGCGGGGGCACTCCTGGTCGCCGGCGTCGACGAGGCCGGCCGTGGGGCCTGGGCGGGGCCGGTGGTGGCCGCGGCGGTGATCCTGCCGCCGGACTGGGTCCCCGACGGGCTCGACGACTCGAAGCGCCTCGACCCGCTCGCACGGGAACGGATCGCGGGCGAGCTGCGGCAGCGGGCGCTGGCGTGGGCGGCGTGCGCGGTCAGTGCGCGCGAGATCGACGACGTCAACGTGCTGCGCGCCACCCTGCGCGCGATGGCGCGCTCGGTGGGACGGTTGCGGCCGGTGCCCGACCTGGTCCTGGTCGACGGCCTGCAGGTGCCCGAGATCGCGTGCGAGGCGCGGGCGCTCATAAAGGGCGACGGGACGAGCGCCTGCATCGCCGCGGCGTCGATCCTGGCCAAGGTGCTGCGCGATCGTGTGATGACCGCCTGGGACCGTCGCCACCCCCTCTACGGATTCGCCACCCATAAAGGCTATGGGGCCAGCCGGCATCGCCTGGCCCTGCGCGCGCACGGGCCCTGCCCCCTGCATCGCCGCAGCTACCGGCCCGTGGCCGAGGTCGCCCAGACCGAGCTCTGGAACGACTCCTGCTGAGGACGTCTGGACGGATCTGCCGGCGCCGCGTGCGCGGACGTCATCCCGACCTCCCGGAATCGAGATCCCATGACCGCGGACGAACTCGGACGCCTCGGCGAGGACCTCGCCGCGGCCTTCTATCGCGTGCACGGCTACCGGACGCGGGCGCGCCGCTGGCGGCGCGCACACGGGGAGATCGACCTGATCGTCGAGCGGGGGGACGTGACGGTCTTCGTCGAGATCAAGGCGCGGGGGCCGGGCAGCTACGGGCGCGCCTGTGAGGCGGTCACCCCGCGTCAGCTCGCCCGGTTACGCACCCTCGCCGCTCGCTGGTCACGAGAACACGCGCCTCGGCCGCGGCGACGACTGGACGTGGTCACGCTGGACGTGCTGCCCGAGGGCAGAGGGCTGGTCCTGCGCCAGATCCGGGACGTGCGTTGATCCCATCGGTGAAACCGGTGGCATGGTGCCGGGGGGTGCGCTAGAGTCGGCGGAGCACCCTCGACATCCTCCCCGCCGGATCGCAGGAGGCGCCCGGCCGATGAACTACTGGCAACTCCTGTCCCGAGCCGAGCGACACCTCGCGGACGGCCGGCTTCGCCGCGCCGAGGAGGCGTTCCAGCAGGCCTGCGGGGCACGCGAGAGCGACGGGCGCCGCGTCCTGGTAACCGAGCGGCTGCCCGACGGGGCGCGCCGGCTATGGCGACGCATGCGCGGCGGACAGGACGGCCCGGTCGCCGGGCGCTGGGAGGCGCGGCGCGCGCGATTCCTCGCCGATTTCGAGGCCGCGGCCACGGAGGTCGTCCGGCAGGTCGGGACGATCGACGCGCACGTGGCGACGACGGGCCCCCAGGCGGCTGCCGATCTCCTGGACGACGCCCTGTTCCTCGCGGTGGCCACCTGCCTGGTGGAGCGTCCCCTGGCGGCGTCGGATCTGCTCCGAGACGCGTTGCGCCTGGCGCCGGCGACCGGCCGTCTTCCCGCGTGCGACCTCGCGCCGCCGGCCGACGACCTGGACGGTGGGGCGTGGCTCGAGCTCGCCGAGCTGGCCGTCGAGAACCTGTCCGCCGGTGCGCAGGACCAGGCCCGCGCCTGGGCCGAGGTCCTGCTCGACCGTCTCGATGCCACCGCGCCCCCGACCGCCGGCCATGCCGGGCTGGCACGGGTCCGCTGGGCGGCGGCCCGGCTGGCCGACCAGCACCTGGATGCGGCCGACCCGGTGGCCGCGCGGTGGGCCGCATGCGAGACCGAGGGGATGCCCGAGGGCCGGCGTGTCGAGGCTCGTTTGCGCCGCGTCGAGCTGCTGGCCGGCATGGATGCGCGACGTCCGGACGTTCCCGATCCGGAGACCGCCAGGCGCCTGGCCGGGGACCTGACGGGCGAGCTCGACGCCACCCGGTCCGTGCGCCTGCAGACCGCCCGCGCCGTGCTCGACTACCGCGTGCCGCGCGACGATCTGGACCATGGCTGGTGCACGGCCGCGACCGACGCCGAGGGGCGCGTCTGGATCGTGCTGTGGTGGCGCGCCTGTCCGCGCGAGCTGGCGGTCTGGCGGCCGGGTACCGACGTCCAGCGGTTGCGCCGGTTCGTCGCCATGGCCTCCGGGCGCGTGGTCTGGGCGGGCGCCGGCCCACCGGCCTCGCTGAGCGGGGCCTGGCCCGGGACGCCGCCCGGTCGCGGGGTCGATCCGTACCTCGAGGTCGTGCTCGAGCCGATGCTCCCGCCGGAGGGGATGTCCGGATCCTTCGTGCGGGGCCTGGCCCTGGCGCGCAGCGGGCCGTGGCGCCAGGACTGGCGACCGGACCTGGGGTTGCCGGCGCTCGCGCCTCCCGGACACGAGGCGCTGACCAGCGAGGCGGACGAGCCGCATGCTCCGGCCCTGCGCGTTGGGTTGCTGTGGCTCGCGGTGCTGCATCGCCTGGAGACCGGCGATCCCGCCCTGCGTGCCGGGATCGGCGAGCTCGGTCGACGGGGGCATGCCGCCGCCGGCTTCCTGCACGCCTGCGCGGTGCTCGGTTCGCCGGAGAAGCAGTCGCTCGACGCCGGGTTCGCGCCCTGGACGTTGCCGTTGCTCTGGACCCGCCCCGATCCGCTGGCACGGACGGACGACGAGCCGGCCGGCGCGGCCGATCTCGCCGGCGCCCCCGAGCTCGCGGGGCAGGACGTGGCGGTCGTCACCACCGGCCGGCCCGTCGCCGCCATGCGGGCCTGGGGCGAGGAGGGGCAGCGGTGGCGCGTCGTCGTCGACCGGAAGGAACGGGTCGCAGCGCTCGGGGCGCTCGCCCCGGGGAGCGTCGGGCCGGTCACCATGGTCCCGCCCGCGGGTCGGGTCCACCGCCTCGACGCGGCGCTGCGACGCCTCGAGGAATTCGACCACGCGGGAACCGGAGACGACCAGATGCTGGCGATCCTCCACTGGGTCCGCCTGGTCGAGACGCACAACGGCGACCTGCTCGATCACCGGACCCTCCGGCCGCGTCCGTCCGGGGTCTGCCCGCTGCACGACCGGTATGCCGCGCTGGTCGACGGCCTGCCGACCGAGCCGCCCGCCGCCGATGGTGACGGCTGGGGCGCCCAGTACGCCCAGCGCGCACGGCGTTCCGGGCTCCTGGTCGGGGACGCGGCCGATCTCGCGAGCGAGGCGGACGTCCTGGACCGACGCTGGGGCGTGTACGACGGCAGCGACGTGGGCTGGGTGTTCCTGGATGCCGCGGCCGTCCACTGGCGTCTCGCCGATGGCGACGTCGACCGGGCCCGCGCGCAGCACGCCCTGCTCGCCTCGCGTGGTCTGCACCACCTGTCGATCCTCTCCGGTCAGGGGCTGTTCCCTCGCCAGCTGGCGTCCTGGTACGATGCGGCGCTCGCCCCCCATGGCCGCCCCTACCACGCCGACCTGGGGGATGCCCGGCCGTGCGGCCTGCGCGTGGCCGGCGTCCGGCCGCTGCCGACGTCCGCGCTGGACCCGGGGGCGGCGGTCGTCGCGGCCCTGGCCCAGCTCGACCAGGCGACGGACGACTGCGTGGTCGTGGTGCCGCGCGGTTCGCCGGATCGCCGGCTCTGGGAGGCGGCGGCCGATGGCGCGTTCGGGCCCGTGCGCTGGCGTCTCGCCGCGGACGTGACGGAGGAGGCGGTCACCAGGCTGGTGCTGGCCGAGCTGTGCGCCCTGGCGGAGATCGAGGTGCCGGCCCCGTCCGGCGACCGGCGCGATGCCTGGCTCGACGCCGATCGCCGGCGAGAGGGTGTCCGGCGGGCGGCGGCGGGGCGGGCGGCCCTGGAGCTCGCGGCCCTGCAGTCGACCGGGTCGTCGGTGATCGAGGTCCTCGATGCCCGCTGGTGGCGCTGGCTGGTCCCGCACGCGGACGGTCCCGAGGCCGCGCTCGCGAGCCTGGGCGACGTCGCGGCCCAGCTGCTGCCCGCCGCTCCGGTGGTCGACGACGCGCGGGCCGGTTCCATCCGAGCGTGGCTGGCCGACGAGGGGCGCGTGGGCGGGCTGGTCCCGGGCTGGCCCGGACCGCCCCTCGGATCGATCGAGCCGCGACCGATCGGCGGCGTGCACCTGCACGCCGGCTCGGCCGAGCACCCGTGGCCGCGGCTGGCGGTCGGCGTGCTGCGGGCCTGGGAGCGGGGCGACGAGGCCCTGGGCCTGGTGGTGATCGCCGAGCGGCCTCCGGCCGGCATGGCCAGCCTCGCGAGCGCCCTCGGACCGCTCGCCGCCGCCTCCGTGTCCGGAAATGCCCCCGGAGCGGCGGGCCCGCCCGGCCCGTTGCGCTGGGCGAGGCCCGACGACCTCCTGGAGGCCGTGGACGCCGCGGCGGACCTCGAGGGTGTGACGGCCGTCCTGCTCGATGATCTCGATCGCCTCCTCCCGTGCGGGACCCGGGCCAACGAGCGCGGGGCGGCCATCCTGGCCTGGCTCGCGGAGCGTCCCGCCCGGCACGTCGACCTGGTCGGCGGGTCGCTGGGAGAGGCGTGGCTGACGTTCCTGGGCGAGCACCTCGGGCCGTCGCTGGCGGGGATCGCGACGCGGCCCGGCGGCTGGCCGAGGATCCGCCGGGGCATGGCGCCGCGGTCGTCCCGTCCGTGCCCTCACTGCGGGCACGCGGCCCCTGGCGAGGTGGACGGCCGGGTCTGCGGCGGTTGCGGCTTCGATCTCGCGGATCCCGCGGCGGTCCTGCCCACGGCCGATCGGATCGCCGCCGCCACGCGCGCGCTCCTCGACCAGGCCGACCTCGGCCGTGACGAGCCGCTCGAGGTCTGGGTCGATGCCGACGAACGGTCGGCGGTGCGCGCGGTGCTGCAGGATTCCGGTGCGCACCGGCTCGACGGGGACGTGGAGGTGTGGCAACTGGCCGCCGAGCGCCGCTGGACGTTGCGCGCACTCGCCCCGGATGCGCGGTCGACGACTCCGCCGGCGGTGCTGCTCGACGCACCGGACGGCCCGGAGCGATTGCGCCCCGAGGCGCCCGCCGCAGAGCAGGCCGAGCTGATGCTCGTGCTCGACGGCGTCGATCTGCGGCGCGCCAGGCATGACCGTTCTCCGTCCGCGGTCGCCGCCCTGCTGGCCGCGCTAGCCCGCGACGATGTCCTCGACCACGCCGGCGGGGGGCCGCCGGCCGCGGCGGCGACGGTCTCCAGCTGGACCCTGTCGTGGCTCACCGGCCTGGGCGAACCGGCGATCCGTCGGGCGCTCGCGGAGTTGCGCTGGGCGGCGCGCCTGGCCGCCGGTGAGCGGGGGGCCGGGGCCGCCGCCGAGCTCCGCGTGGCCAGAGCGGTCCGCATGCGCTGCTCGCGGCGGGCCATGGAGATGCAGCTGGGCGCGCTCTCGGCCATGATCCACGGCGAGGTGGGAGCGCTACTCGCGGCCAGCCTCCCGGGCGAGCGGTTCCTGATGCGGCCCCGTCCGGCGAGCGACGAGGATCCCGACATCGGACGGCTCGACCGGATGCTCCACCTCGTGGTACAGCCGGCGTGGCAGCAGGCGGTGGAGCGTCGGCCGGCCCTGATCTATCGCGCGCCCGGCGGCGCCTGGGGCGACCAACGGCGCCGGGTCGGGCGACTCGCGGCCACGGACGTGGTCCTGGAGACGCTGGCCGGCGTGCTCGACGACCTCTCCCGCTGGGCGGACGGCTGGTTCGGCGAGGCCTCGCTCGTGGCGGCGGATCTCGAGGTCCCGTTGCCCGACCCCATGGGGCCGCGGGAGCGAGGCTGGCTCGCGCTGGGCGAGCAGCTCGGGTTCTGGACCCTGCCGGCCGACGAACGTCACGGCGTCCTCTCGCGCGCCGAGGTCGAATCACGCCTGCGACCGATGATCGCAGCGACCGATACCGCGTGCCGACGGCTGCTGCAGGGCGAGTCCGAGCGGGCCGCGGCCTGGTTCGCGGACCTGGAGCGCACCCCTGCTGGCGGGGTGGTCACCAGGGGGGAGCTGGTCGCGGCGGGCTCGCCGACCCGGAGCTGGTGGCGCCGCGGTCAGACCGATCCCCTGGCTCCCGTGCGCTCCGACGTGACCCGGGTCGTCGACACGCCCGGGTCCGGTATGCTCGTCGTCGCGGGGCGGATCACCACCGGCGCCATGCCGGCGGTGATGACCGGTCTGGGCGCCTCGCCACGCGGCCGTCGGGCCGAGATCTGGTGTCCCGACGCGGTCACCGCCGCCCACGCTCACCGCATCGCGCGGGGCGTCGACGTGCGATGGTGTCCGGATCTGCGGGTGGCGGGCGCCGGCGAGGGTCCGATCGCACCGTCGCCGCGCGCCCCGGGCGACGATCGCCCGCTGGTGATGCTGCAGGTCCAGCGGTTCGCTCGCGAGACGCGCTACCGCCTGCAGGCCGCCGGCCGCGACACGGTGCTCGTGATGAGCGTCGATCCGGACGACTCCCCGTCCGCCGAGGCCTGGGAGGACCTGTTCGTCGTCACGCCTCGTCGGTCGGAGGTGCGCCGGCTCCAGGTGCCGGTCTCGCCCGCGCGGGCGCTCTGGGAGCTGACCCGCGAGATCGACCGCCCTGCGCGCGGGGACGCCCGGCCCAGTCGACGCGAGCGGGGCCAGATCACCATCAAGCGGGCGGTCACCATCGACGAGTGTGCCGCCGCCGTGGCCGAGGCCGTCGCTGCCGGCAAGCTCGACGACCAGGTCCGGGTGATCGCCCCGCATGCCGAGGACGTCGATCTGCTCGCACGGGCGCTCTCCGACCGCGGCTGGGCCGCGGTGACCGAGGAGCGACTGGCGCCGCTCCTCGGACCGGGAACGCTGGAGGCCATGGCCGCGCTCGCGGACGCCCACCGGGTCCGCCATGGCGAATGGCCTGGCGGTGGAGGCCTCGACGAGGCACAGGACCTGTTGCTGCCCTGCCTGTTCGCCGCCGACGAGGCTGGACCCTGGCGAGTCTGGCTGCGGTCGTTGCCGGCCGAGGAGCTCGACGGCACGGCCGCGTTCCTCGCACGCTGGCGCCGGACGCCGTGGTCGGAAGCGGTGTCCGGATCGCCGGCGGCCCGGCGGCAGATCACGGCGTGGTCCGAAGCGGCGCCGGCGACCGGGTCGCCCCTGCCGCCGGCGCTCTGGCGGGCATGGCGCCGCGAGGCCGCGAGGATGCTGGCGCGCGCGGATCTGCGCCCGGTGGGACCGGTGGCCACCCTCGCCACGGCCGACGCGCCGGCGTCCGGTCCCTGCGACTCGCTCGCGTACGTGTGCTTTGGGTCGGAGCCGGCGGCGGTCCATCGCCGGTGCCTGACGCAGGCGACCGATCGTCTGCTCGTGCTCTACCAGGAGCGATCGCCCTTGCCGGGCGAGGCCGGCGACGACGGGGCCGACTGACCGCCTGCTTGTGCGCATCGGACGCGCGGGCTAGTTTCCTGGGGCCCACGGCCTCGCCCCGGGGTCGTCCGTCGCCGTCGTCTCGCAACCGGGAGATGTCCATGGATCGGGAGTCCACGCGCGCCGAGGAACTGGATCGGGACGGCGATCTGCCGTTCGAGCCCTACCGCGTCAAGGTCGTCGAGCGCATCCACCGGGTCCCGCGGCAGCAGCGGCGCCGGCTGCTCGCCGAGGCCGAGTACAACGTCTTCAAGATCCCGTCGTCGGCGATCTACATCGACCTCCTGACCGACAGCGGAACGTCGGCGATGAGCGATCGCCAGTGGGCGGCGATGATGACCGGCGACGAGGCGTATGCGCAGAGCCGCAGCTGGGACGACTTCGAGCGGACGATCCGCGAGATCACCGGCTACCGGCACGTGATCCCCTGCCATCAGGGTCGCGCGGCGGAGAATCTCCTGTTCGGGACGCTCCTGGACGAGACCCACGTCGTCCCCAACAACATCCACTTCGACACCACGCGAGCCAACGTCGAGTTCCGCGGCGCCGTCGCGCTCGATTGCGTCTGCGACGAGGGCCTCGACCCCGATCTCGAGGCGCCGTTCAAGGGCGACATGTCGCTGGTCAAGCTCGAGCAGGCCTTCGAGAAGTACGGCCAGCGGATCCCGCTCGTCATGCTGACCATCACCAACAACAGCGGCGGCGGACAGCCGGTCAGCCTGGCCAACGTCCGCGCCGTGCGCGAGGTGTGTCTGGCCCGCGGGGTCCCCCTGTACCTGGACTGCGCGCGCTTCGCCGAGAACGCGTGGTTCATCAAGCGGCGCGAGGACGGCCAGCGGGATCGCAGCATCGCCGAGATCGCCCGCGAGTTCTTCGGGTACGCCGACGGCTGCACCATGAGCGCGAAGAAGGACGCCCTGGTGAACATCGGCGGTTTCGTGGCGCTGAACGACGAGAAGATCGCCGAGTGCCTGGCCGCCCGGCTGATCATCCAGGAGGGGTTCCCGACCTACGGCGGCCTCGCCGGCCGCGACCTCGCCGCGGTGGCCGAGGGGCTGCGCGAGGTCCTCGACGAGGAGTACCTGACCCACCGCATCGAGCAGGTGGCCCGACTCGGCGCTCGCCTCGACGAGCACGGGGTGCCGTACCTGCGGCCGGCCGGGGGGCACGCGATCTACCTCGATGCCAAGCGCATGCTCCCGCACATCCCGCCCAATCTCTTTCCCGGCGTCAGCTTCGCCGCCGCGCTCTACCTCGAGGCCGGCATCCGGGCCTGCGAGATCGGCAGCCTCATGTTCGAGCACGCCGATCCGGACACGGGCGAGACGGTCGCCCCGGAGATGGAGCTGGTGCGGCTGGCGATCCCACGGCGCGTCTACAGCCATACCCAGCTCGACTACGTGGCCGACAGCTGCGCCCGGGTGCGCGATCTGGGGGAGCGATTGCAGGGCCTGGAGATCGTCTGGCAGCCGATGGCGCTGCGCCATTTCCTCTGCCGCCTCGCACCGCACGGCGGCGGCGAGCTGATCGAACCCTGACGAGGACCGACCGTGGCGATCACCGTGATCCCGGCCGACTGGCCCGCGGCCGCCGAGCTCGCCTCGGTGGTCGAGACGGCGGTCGTCCGCCTGGACCTCGCCGACCGTCTGGTCGACTGCACGCTGATCGGCGACGCGGTCATGGCCGACGACCGCGCCTGGTTCCACCTCGGCGAGAGCGGCGGCTGCTGGCGACTGACCCTCTGGTTCCACCCCGATCAGGTCCTGCGCGACATGCCCGATCGTGGCGCGCACGCCAGCGCGCGCGACTGGACGCTCGGCCCGGCGCCGCGGTCGCTACCGCCCATCGAGGTCGACGATTTCTCGGCGCCCAACGCCCAGCGGTTCGTCTACCAGCAGCTCCAGCTCGCCGACGACGTCATGTCCGGTCGGATCGAGCCCGGCACGGTCCCCCCGTCGCTGGTCGAGGCGTTCCAGGAGGCCTGGCTGGTGACCGTCGACGGACGTCTGCAGCGCCAGGGGCTGCCGCACCTCAGCCCGGGGGAGCGGCGGGCGATCTTCCTGCGTCGGTTCGGCCCGGCGGGGATCCTGACGCCGCGGCACTGGTCGATCTTCAACGCGCTGTGGTCCGGCGACGTCGCGACGCAGGTCGAGGTGCTGGCCCGGGCCCGGCTGCTGCCTCCGCTCGATCGGCTGCGCCGGCCGTGACGGCGCCCTCGCCGGTCGCCTCGGTATTTGCTTTTTGCAGGCGCATGTCCCACTTTCATGGCACGCGGCCGTCGCCGCTCGCTGGCGACAGTTGACGGGCGCGCCTGGAGAGTTTTAGATTCCGCAGCATGCGTGAACGCGCGACGTTTCGCGACGTCGCATCCGGAGTCCCCAAGGGAGGTTGAGATTCATGAAGGTGTCGCGTCGCTGGGCGTCCTGGTTCGTTCTCGGTTCGCTGGCCGTCTGGCTTCTGATGAGCCTGACCGGCTGCGGCGAGGAAGAAGTGGTCGACCCTTACTACTACGCCTCCCTGAACGACATCATGACGGGCGAGGTCGCCGACAGCCTCCACACGTACCACACCAAGGAGAGCGGTGAGCAGGTCGAGTACGGCAAGTTCGCCTTCGAGATCGACGCTCCCGAGTTCGAGTACGTCGATGGCCAGATCGGCATCGTGCGCGATGGCAACCAGCTCCACTTCCTGGTCGCCCGCGACCTCGAGTCGCTGGCTCCCCGGCTGTCCGGCGCCATGCTCGGCGTCAAGATGACCTTCAGCCCGCAGCCGACCCACCTGGTGCTCGAGCGGATCAAGCGCGGCGGCGTGATCGAGGCCGACAGCCTGCAGGCGCCCGAGCCCTATGTCCTGCCCAAGCTGCTCCCCGCCAGCACGGTCGACATCACCGAGCCGGGCAAGGACATGACCGATGCCAGCTGGAAGGACCGCAAGACCCTCATGGCGCTCATGCCGGAGAACGAGGAGGACCCGCCGCTGCGGTTCCAGACCGGCGTCGACACCATCGTCAAGACGGTGCGCCACGACGCGCCCGACAGCGTCAAGGCCGATCCCACCGAGGACGACATGGCCTACTACGCGGTCCTGCCCATGGGGGCGTGGGAGATCATCGATCTGGCGCCCGGCGCCGACTACATGCTGGACATGCTGATCGCCGAGGACCTGCCGCTCGTCGGCTCGGTCTCGCCCATCTCCTGGGTCGAGGACTACCAGCTGCGCAAGCAGGAGCACGAGGTGATCGGTCACGTCGTGGGCACGATGCGCGTGAACTGGTTCAAGTACGCCAACGCGTTCGTCGAGGGGTTCCGCCCCGAATACTAGCGGCCCCGTGACCCCGGGTATGCGAAGCCCCCGCCGACCGGCGGGGGCTTTCGTCGTGGCGCGTGTTCCGTCTAGCCGAGGAGCTGCGCCAGCTCCCAGTTCTTGAGGACGACGTCCTTGCTCGCGCTCGACCGCTTGCGCAGGCTGCTGGTCTTGAACTTGTTGGCGACGATGCCCACGGCGACGCCGTGCTTGCCCTCGAACAGCAGGTCGGTCGCGTAGTGGGCGATGCGGGTGGC
Organism: bacterium; assembly: GCA_014730255.1. Lineage (GTDB taxonomy): Bacteria > Krumholzibacteriota > Krumholzibacteriia > LZORAL124-64-63 > LZORAL124-64-63 > Glo-17. The sequence goes on from WJIQ01000343.1 coordinate 11,403, forward strand.
GAGGATGCGGTCGAACGCGGTCGGCGCGCCGCCGCGCTGGATGTGCCCGAGGACGACCATGCGCACCGGACGGTTGAGCCGGCTGTTGATCTCGTAGGTGATCTGGCTGGCGCGGCCGGCGCCCTCGGCGACGATGATCAGGGCGTGGTACTTGCCCTGGTCGTAGGCGGTCTCGATCCCGTGGCAGATCTCGTCGACCGAGTAGTCGAGCTCCGGCACGAGGGTCTCCTCGGCCCCGGTCGCCATGGCGCACTGGGCGGCCAGCAGGCCATAGTTCCGGCCCATGACCTCGATGACGAAGATCCGACCGTGGCTCGACGCGGTGTCCTTGATCTTGTCCACCGCGTCGACGGCGATGTTCAGGGCGGTGTCGTAGCCGATCGAGTGGTCGGTCCCGGGGATGTCGTTGTCGATGGTCGCTGGCACGCCGACCACCGGCAGACCGAACTCCTCCTCGAGCTTGGCCGCGCCGCGGAAGCTGCCGTCGCCGCCGATGACCACCAGGCCATCGAGCTTGAGCGCTCCGAGCGCCTTGCGTACGGGCTCGTCGCCCTCGGGCGTGGCGAACTCCGGATAGCGGAACGTCCGCAGGATGGTGCCGCCCTGGTGCAGGATGCCGCTCACCGAGCCGCGCTGCATGACGTCGGCGTCGCCCTCGGCCAGGCCCTGCCAGCCGCGGCGGATGCCGATGGCCTCGCCCTCGTGTTCCCAGATGGTGCGAACGGCCGCCCGGACGGCGGCGTTCATGCCTGCGGCGTCGCCGCCGCCGGTCAACACTCCGATGCGCTTCATTCGGTTCCTTTCGACGGCGGCTCGGGCCGCGGTGACGGTGGGGCATGCTCGCGGTGCCAGGCGGCGATGCGTGCCATGCGGTCGCGCACCTCGCGTTCCCAGCCCCGGGCTCGAGGTCGATAGAATTCCCGCCCGACCAGCGCGTCGGGCAGGCAGGCCATGGCCGCGATGCCGTCGTCCTGGTCGTGGGCGTAGACGTAATCGCGGCCGAAGCCGAGGTCCTTCATGGTGCGCGTGGGCGCGTTGCGCAGTTGATGGGGCACCGGCGGGTTGCTGCCCCGCGCGACCTCCCGCTGCACCGTCTTGTAGCCGGTATAGAGCGCGTTGCTCTTGGGCGCGAGCGCGAGGTAGACCGCGGCCTGCGCCAGGGCCAGGGCCCCCTCGGGCAGGCCGATGAACTGCACGGCGTCGCGCGCGGCCAGGGTCTGGGGCAGGGCCTGCGGGTCGGCCAGGCCGATGTCCTCGCTGGCGAAGCGCACCAGCCGGCGGGCGATGTACAGGGGATCCTCGCCGCCCTCGAGCATGCGCCCGAGCCAGTACAGACCGGCCTGCACGTCGCTGTTGCGCAGGCTCTTGTGCAGGGCCGAGATCAGGTTGAAGTGCTCCTCGCCGGCGCGGTCGTAGCGCGTGGCGCGGTGCTGGATCAGTGCCTCGAGGTCGGGCGCGTCGATCTCCGCCGGGCCCGTGTCGGCGTCGGGGACGCTGGCGAGGGCGGCTGCGGTCACGGCGTCCAGCATCCCGAGCGCCTGGCGGGCGTCGCCCTCGGAGAGCTCGGCCAGGGCGCCGATGGCTTCGTCGGTCAACCGGACCGGGCGGTCGGCGAGACCCTCGGGGTGCGCGAGGGCGCGGCGCAGGACCCGCACGATATCGTCAGTGGTCAGCGGCGCCAGGACGAAGAGCCGCATCCGCGACAGCAGGGCCGCATTCACCTCGAAGCTGGGGTTCTCGGTCGTCGCACCGATCAGGGTGATGTCGCCGCGCTCGACCCAGGGCAGGAGCGTGTCCTGCTGCGCCTTGTTGAACCGATGGATCTCGTCGAGGAACAGCACGGTGCGCTGGCCCGTGGCGCGCTGGAGCTTCTCCGATTCGGCCATCACCTCGCGCAGTTCCTTCGCCCCGACCCGCACCGCGCTGTACTCCAGGAAGCGGGCCGACGTGTGGCGGGCCACCAGGCGGGCGAGCGTCGTCTTGCCGCATCCGGGTGGGCCCCACAGCAGGAGCGACGGGAGCCGGTCGGCATCCAGGAGCGGTCGCAACGGGCCGGTCCGGTCGAGCAGCTGGCTCTGGCCGACCACCTCGTCGAGGCTGGCCGGCCGGAGACGATCGGCCAGGGGTCGATCGCCGTCGTGCGATCCAGCCGGGGCGGGGCCGGGCGCGTCGTCGCCGAAGAGGTCGCCATTCATGGCCCCGATAGTAGCGATTCGCCCCGTCGTGGCAAGCCCGGTTCGCGCGGGCGCGCGTTGACGGGGGGGCGGGCCGTGCGTAAGCTGCAGCGACCGGGACGGATGCGGTCCGCGGGCGAAGGGAGTCTCGGCGGTGGGAGCGACATGGCGCGCGCCATCCTGATCATCCTCGACGGAGTCGGCGTCGGACGGGCGCCCGACGCCGCGGCGTACGGCGACGAGGGCAGTGACACGCTGGGCAACCTGGCGCGCCATCTCGGTGGACTCGCGCTGCCGACGCTCGGATCCCTGGGGCTGGGCAACCTCCACGCGATCGACGGCGTGCCTGCCGTGGAGCGGCCCCGGGCCAGTCACGGCCGCCTGCGCGAGCGGTCGGCGGGCAAGGACTCGACCACCGGCCACTGGGAGCTCATGGGCCTGATCACGGAGCGGCCGTTCCCCACCTACCCGGACGGATTCCCGCCTGACGTCATGGCGGACTTCGCCGGGGCCACCGGTCGCGGCTGGCTCGGCAACGTCGCCGCCAGCGGCACCGAGATCATCCAGGACCTCGGCGACGAGCACGTTCGCACCGGACGCTGGATCGTCTACACCTCGGCCGATTCGGTCTTCCAGATCGCCGCGCACGAGGAGGTCGTGCCCCTCGACGAGCTGTATGCCGCCTGCGAGGCTGCCCGGGCGATCCTGCGACCGCCCCACGAGGTCAGCCGTGTGATCGCCCGCCCGTTCGTCGGTCGTGACGGCCGATACGAGCGCACGACCAATCGCCGCGACTTCTCGGTCGAGCCCGGACCGGATCTGCTCCTGAACCGCCTGCGCGAGGGCGGGGCGCGGGTCGAGGCGATCGGCAAGATCGTCGACCTGTACGCCGGCCATGGGATCGACGGCTCGGTCAAGAGCCGGAACAACGCCGAGGGCATGCGGCTGGTCGAGGAGCGTTACCCGCAACTGCCGGATCCGGGCCTGCTGATGGTCAACCTGGTCGACTTCGACGTGCTCTGGGGCCACCGCAACGACCCGGAGGGGATGGCGGCCGGCCTGCGGGCCTTCGACGACTGGCTCGCCGGCTTCCTGCCGCGCCTCGAGCCCGGCGACATGCTCTTCATCACCGCCGACCACGGCAACGATCCCACGACGCCGAGCACCGACCACTCCCGCGAGGAGGTGCCGTTGCTGGTCGCGGTCGGTGGCCGGGACCGGGGAGGGGACCTGGGGTTGCGGACCACCTTCGCCGATCTCGGCGCGACCATCGGCGAGCTGCTCGGGGCGAGGTCCGCCGCGGGTACGAGCTTCCTCGCGTCCCTGCGCGCTCCGGAGGACCGACCATGACCTTCGATGCCGGACACCTGATCGAGGCCGCCGATGCGGTCCGCCAGCACAGCTACGCGCCCTACTCGGGATTCCGCGTCGGGGCGGCCCTGCGCTGCGCCGACGGGACCGTCGTCACCGGTACCAACGTGGAAAACGCGAGCTACGGGCTGTCGCTCTGCGCCGAGCGCAGCGCCGTGGCCCAGGCCGTGGCCGGAGGCCGGCGCGAGTTCACCCACCTGGCGATCGTCGCCGATGGCCGCGAGCCGACACCGCCGTGCGGGGCCTGCCGGCAGGTCCTGGTCGAGTTCGGCGACGATCTGGTCGTCA
>WJIQ01000344.1 GCA_014730255.1 bacterium
CAGTCGCTGTCGAACTCGATGGGCTCCTCGCCCTTGCGCGCGAGGTCCTCGTTGAGGATGTCGAGCACCTCGAGGAACGACATCTCGTCGATGATGCCCGGGACGGTGTAGGATTCGAAGCGGCCCTTCTTCTCGCCGCGCTTCTGGCGCCAGATCTTCAGATGGATCGTCTTGGTCTGCGTTTCGGCCATCTCAGCCACCTCCCTACTTGTAGCTCCGGGTCTTGAGTTCCACGTTCTCGAACACGAGCTCTTCCTTGTGCAGGGTCGGTGGCGCGTCGTCTCCCGTGTATTCCCAGGCCGAGACGTACGTGAATCGCTTGTCGTCACGCAACGCCTCGCCCTCCTCGGTCTGGTGTTCCTCGCGGAAGTGGCCGCCGCACGATTCCTCGCGGTCGAGCGCGTCGTGGGCCATCAGCTCGCCGAGCTCGAGGAAGTCGGCCACGCGGCCGGCCATCTCCAGGTGCTTGTTGAGGTCGTCCCCCGAGCCGGGCACCTTGACGTTCTGCCAGAACTCGGTGCGCAGCTCGCGGATCCGCGTGATGGCCTGGTTCAGGCCCTCGGCGTTGCGCGACATGCCGACCGCGTCCCACATGACCCGGCCGAGGTCCCACCAGTAGTCGCGAACGGTCTTGCTGCCGTCGATCGACAGCAGCTTGTCGTACCGCTGCTTGACCTCGTCCTCGGTGGCCTTGAATGCCTCGCCGTCCGTGCTCGCGCCCGTGTTGCCCTCGGCCGCGAGGTAGGCCGCCACCACGCGCGGGGCCACGAAATAACCGTCGGCCAGACCCTGCATCAGGGCGCTGGCGCCCAGACGGTTCGCCCCGTGGTCGGAGAAGTTGGCCTCGCCTGCGACGAACAGGCCGGGGATCGTGGACATCAGGTTGTAGTCGACCCACAGGCCACCCATGGTGTAGTGCGGTGCGGGGTAGATGCGCATGGGCGTGTGGTAGGGGTCGTCGCCGGTGATCTCGTGGTACATGGCGAAGAGGTTGCCGTAGCGGTCGCGGACCGTGTCCTCGCCGAGGCGCTCGATGGCGTCGGCGAAGTCGAGGTACACCGCGTAACCGGTGTTGCCCACGCCCTTGCCGGCGTCGCATTCCTTCTTCGCCGCGCGCGCGGCGATGTCCCGCGGCACGAGGTTGCCGAACGCGGGGTAGCGCCGCTCGAGATAGTAGTCGCGTTCGGACTCGGGGATCTGCGTCGGCTGACGCTGGTCGCCCGGCTCCATCGGCACCCATACACGTCCGTCGTTGCGCAGCGACTCGCTCATCAGGGTGAGCTTGCTCTGGTAGTCGCCAGCCTGGGGGATGGCGGTCGGATGGATCTGGGTGAAGCAAGGGTTGGCGAACAGCGCGCCGCGCTTGTAGCTGCGCCAGATCGCCGTGGCATTGCAGTTGACCGCGTTGGTCGACAGGAAGTACACGGGCGAATAGCCGCCGGTCGCCAGGACCACGGCGTCGCCTGCGAGACGGACGATCTCGCCGCTGACGAGGTCGCGGCAGATGACTCCCGTCGCACGACCATCGTCCACCACGAGGTCGAGCATCTCGTGACGGGGCAGCATCTTGACCGTCCCGGCGGCCACCTGGCGCGACAGCGCCGAGTAGACGCCGAGCAGCAGCTGCTGGCCGGTCTGGCCGCGCGCGTAGAAGGTGCGGCTGACCTGCACGCCGCCGAACGAACGGTTGGCCAGGGTCCCGCCGTACTCACGGGCGAACGGTACTCCCATGGCGACGCACTGGTCGATGATGTCGACCGAGAGCTGCGCCAGGCGATAGACGTTGGCCTCGCGGCTACGGTAGTCGCCGCCCTTGATGGTGTCGTAGAACAGGCGCTGGATGGAGTCGCCGTCGTTCTGGTAGTTCTTGGAGGCGTTGATGCCGCCCTGGGCGGCCACCGAGTGCGCCCGTCGCGGGGTGTCCTGGATGCAGATGTTGGTGACGTTGAAGCCCATCTCGCCCAGGGTCGCGGCCGCACCGCCGCCCGCCAGTCCGGTGCCGACCACGATCACGTGGAACTTGCGCCGGTTCGCAGGGGCCACCAGGCCATTGTCCATGGCGTGACGATCCCACTTCTCGGCCAGCGGGCCCGCAGGGATCTTGGCGTCGAGGATCTTGCTCATCCTAGTGACCTCCCGGGCTCGTGAAGTACATGTAGATCGGCAGCACCAGGAAGCCGAGCCCGAGCAGGAAACCCGCAATCCAGGAGAACCGCGTCAGGAAGGTGATGTGGCGGTCGCTGTTCCAGCCCATCGACTGGAACGCGCTCCACACGCCATGCCAGAGGTGCATGCCCAGCAGGATCATCACCGCCACGTAACCGATCACGATCCAGGGGTTCATGAACGCCTGGTCGACCACCGTGTAGAGATCCTTCATCGGCTCGCCGTCGATGACAGTCTGCGGGTGGTCGGCGAACTTGAACATGTTCACGTGGAGGATCACGAAGATCAGGATGATCGGCCCGGTGATGATCATGCTCCGCGACGCCAGGCTCTTGCGGCTCGGACCGCCCGCGTTGCGCACCATGGCGTATTTCTGGGACCGCGCCTTCTGCTTGTCGATCAGGGCCACGGTGATGGCGTAGATCGCATGCACGAGGAACGCGGCGATCAGGCCCACCTCGGCGACGTAGATGAACCAGCCGTGCATCAGGCCTTCCAGGAAATGCGTGTAGTGATTGAAGGCCTTGCCCCCGTCGGGAATGAAGAGCGTGAGATTCCCGAGCAGGTGGACGATCACGAAGCTGAACAGCATCAGACCCGTGATCGCGACGAGGACCTTCTTCCCGACGCTGGAGCGCGCGAAGGTCGCGAGCGTGGTCATGAGCACCTTCCTCTCGTGGCGGACGGATACGGACCGGACCGGGTGGCAGGTAAGGGCAAACATATCATCTGGACAAACCGTTGCCAACAATCCGGCTGGAGGGTCGTTTGGTCGCCTTTACATCGTGTGCGGCACGCACCATCTTTGTTGCATAATCGTTGCAAATACCCCACCGGAGCCCTCCAGAAAGGTGGTGCGATCATGACCTCGGCCACGTTCAAGCTCGCCCGGCGCTGCGAGCGCCTGAAGGCCAGCGAGATCCGCGAACTGCTCAAGCTCACCGCGCGTCCGGAGATCATCTCGTTCGCCGGGGGCCTGCCCGCCGCCGAGCTGTTCCCGGCCAGGGAGATGGCCGAGATCACACGCCGCGTGCTCGAGACCGAGGGCTGCAAGGCGCTGCAGTACTCCACCACCGAGGGCGATCCCACGCTGCGCCACCACATCGCCGAGCGCATGAACCGCACGCAGCAGACCCGGGTCGAGGCCGACGAGATCCTGATCACGAGCGGCTCGCAGCAGGGGCTCGACCTGACCGGCAAGCTGTTCCTCGATCCCGGGGACGTGGTGCTCTGCGAGAGCCCGACCTACCTCGGGGCGATCAACGCCTTCCAGGCGTACGAGCCCGGGTTCGTCGAGGTGGACACCGACGACGAGGGCATGGTGCCCGCCGCGCTCGAGCAGGCCCTCGCGCGGCACGACCGCGTGAAGTTCGTCTACGCGATCCCCGACTTCCAGAACCCCAGCGGCCGCACGTGGTCGCTCGCGCGGCGCCGGGCGCTGGTGGAGATCGCCGCGCGCGAGGGCGTGGTCGTGATCGAGGACAGTCCCTACGCCGAGCTGCGCTTCGAGGGCGAGCCGCTGCCGGCGCTGCATGCGGTCGACACCGCGGGCAACGTCGTCTTCCTGGGCACCTTCTCGAAGACCTTCTGCCCCGGGCTGCGCTGCGCCTGGCTGGCTGCGCCGCGGGCCCTGCGCGAGAAGTACGTCATGGTCAAGCAGAGTGCCGACCTGCACACCAGCACGCTCATCCAGCGGCAGATGGCCGGCTACCTCGAGCTGTACGGCCTGGAGGACAACGTCCGCAAGGTGGTCGACGTCTATCGCGAGCGCCGCGACATCATGCTCGGGGTCTTCGCCGAGGCGATGCCCGAGGCGGTCGAGATCACGCATCCCGAGGGAGGGCTCTTCCTCTGGCTGACGTTCCCAGGGCACGTCAACGCGCGGGATCTGCTCGAGAAGAGCCTCGAGCAGCACGTGGCCTTCGTGCCGGGCGGGGCGTTCTTCCCCAACGGGGGCAACGAGAACACCGCGCGGATCAACTTCAGCTGCATGCAGCCCGAGCAGATCGAGGAGGGCTCGCGCCGGCTGTGCCGCGTGGTGGCCGAGGTGCTCGGCTGATCGGGATCAGGTCGGGGGCAGGAGGCCCAGCTCGGTGAGGATGCCGTCGTAGAGCTGGCCGGCGAGCGGGATGAGCTCGTCGGGGAAGTCGAAGTCCGGCGCGTGCAGGACCGGCTGGTCGACGCCCGATCCGAGACCGATCAGCGCGCCGGTGCAGTCGCGGATCAGCCAGCCGAAGTCCTCCGACCAGCGGAACGGGCTCTCGTCCGGTTCGGCGCACGCGAGCCCACGTGCGCCGGCCGCGCTGCGGACCACGGTGACGGCGAGGTCGTCGTTGGCGGTCACGGGGAACTCCTCGACCCATTCGAGCTCGCAGGCGAGGCCGTCCCGCGCGGCCTCCTCGCGCGCGATGGCGGCCGCCCGCTCGCGCAGGGCGGTGAGCGTCTCCTCGCGGTCGGCCCGCACCGTGGCCATGATCTCCGCCCGGCCGGGGCTGGTCCCGAAGGCCACGTCGCCGAGCTGGGCGTGGACGATGGTCACCAGGGCGAGGTCGCTTTCGGTGGCGACGGTGGTCGGCATCTGCACCAGGCCGGTGACCAGCCGGCTCATGGCCAGCGCGGGGCTCAATCCCTGCTCGGGGTATGCCGCGTGGGCGGTGCGTCCCTGGAGCCGGACGATCAGCCCGACGCTACCGGCGGTGAACGGCCCCTCGCGCACGAGGACCTGGCCGAGTGGGTAGCCGGGCAGGTTGTGGATCGCATAGCAGTGGTCGACCGCGAGGTCCTGCCAGCGGGGATCCTCGGCGACCTGGCGCGCGCCCTGACCGGTCTCCTCGGCGGGCTGGAAGAGCAGGACCAGGCGCCCGCGCACCAGCGGGCGCTCGCGCCGGCGCAAGGCCACGCCGCAGAGCGCGGCCATGTGCCCGTCGTGTCCGCAGAGATGGCCCACGCCCGGGTTGCGGGAGGCGTGCGGAGGCGTCGCCGTCTCGGTGATGGGCAGGGCGTCGAGCTCGGCCCGCAGCACGACCGTCGGGCCAGGGGCGCCGTTCGGCGCGGCGAAGACGACCGCGAGCCCGTGGCCGCCGATCCGCTCGAGCAGGCGCGTGGGCTGGCAGGGCAGCAGGAACTCGCGCAGGCAGGTCGCCGTGCCCACCTCCTGCCCGCTCAGCTCGGGGTAGGCGTGCAGCTGCCTTCTCAGGTCCTTCAGGGCCTCGTGTGCGTCGGGCATCATGCGCGACAACATAACAGATTCCGCCCGCTGAGGCCGTCGAGATCGCGTTGTCAGTCGCGGAACCTCGACTTGATCGTGCTGAGGCTCGCCGTCTCGGTCGCGATGGCCTGATCGTAGACGATCGTCCCGTCGGTCGTGTTCACCGGAACCGGGGCGTTGTCGCTGCTGCGGACGTCCACCGCCAGCCAGGTCAAGGGGCTCTCGCCCGGGTCGACGCCCTCGAACGTGATGCACACGAGCGAGCCGTCCACCGGCCCGCTGCAGCCGAGCAGGGCGGTGTCGATCTGCACGGAGTCGACGATCTCGCCGGCGTCGACCCAGGTCAGGTAGTAGTCGCAGCCGAAGCCCTCGAGCGCAGGTCCGGCGGTGACGGCCGTCGGGACGACGATCATGGGGTCGAAGCCGAACTCCACGGACATGCCCAGGAAGTCGGCGACGTCGGTCAGCTCGAGGCAGACCTCGACCGTGCCCGTCTCGTCGGTGTACGCCGGATCGGGCGTGAAGGCCAGGGCGGACGTGATCTCGGGGACGTACGTGATCGAGCCGTCCTCGACCGCGACGTCGATGATCTCGTTCTCGCTGTCGCGCAGGTCGGTCCCGGTGATGACGAGCGGCGAGGTCCCGCCACCGGCGCCCTCGAACGTCACGGTCACCAGCGCGCCGGTGCCGCTGGCCGTGCAGCCGAAGAAGGCGACGTCGATCCGCACCTCGCCCGGGGTGTCCATGGTGACGTCGAAGAAGTACGAGCAGGGCGCGTCGTCGATCAGCGTGCCGGGTGCGACGTCCGCCGCCGTGACCACGGCGGGATCGTAGGTGATGGTCAGGGTGGCGCCGAGCAGGTCGTCGATCTGGTCGGCCATGACCGCGACCGTCTGCTGGGCATCGCCGATGAAGGTCGCGTTCGCGGGGTCGAAGCTCAGCGTCACCCCCAGCGCGGGGGTGACGCCGACGAGGATCAGGACGCCGAGCACGGCGAGGCGAGAGGTCTGGCGAGCGTGGATCATGGTTGCGGCTCCTCGGTCTATGGTCGTCGGTTCCATGCTCAGCGGGCCAGGGTGACCCGTCCCGAAAGCTGCTCGTGGCCGGTGATCAGCCGGTAGAGGTAGACGCCGCTCGGAACGGCCGCGCCATCGTCGGCGCGACCGTCCCACCGCACGCTGCTCCAACCCGCCGGCACGAAGCCATCGAGCAGCGTGCGCACGCGGCGTCCCTCCACGTCGAAGAGGTCGAGCCGGGCATCGCGCGCCGCGGGCAGGGCGAAGCGGATGCTGGTCGTGGGGTTGCAGGG